>DASXNR010000122.1:0-6645 GCA_036494925.1 Acetobacteraceae bacterium | reverse complement strand
CATCGTGGAGTCTTGGGCGGCGCTGAGGACACTAGGCCGCCAGGAGGCCGTCTCATATATCAAGACACGGATCAGAGCCTTGGTCGGAAGATTTGCAACATTGGCAAACGGAACACATTCCTTTATTCGGGCTCCAGATTCGCTGCCTCCGGTGATCAAGGCTGTCTTCGATGGCGGTATTGCCGCATTGGCTAACTACCGGCCCCGTTACTATCCTGGCAAGGTAAGTTATCTGATGTGCGGATATCACGCCTATCTGCCGAATGGCCCGGGATCAGTGTGGGCCAGGCTCGTCGGGCAGCTCGAAGTCATGTCCGCCCCCGTCGCAATGCAGCCCGACTACGTCGCCGACTGGCTGTTCGATCGGATCGAAGATGTGGTTGGGCAGGACATGAGGTCAGATGACGCGCCCCTGGAGTACCAGCAATCTGAACCTGTATCCGGTTAGGTCGGCGCAATCAAGTCGAACGGCAGCGTAGGCCGGGGTGGTCGCAGCGATACTCTGAAAGTTATGATGCGACGCAAAATGATGAGCTGGTTCGGACGCGCATCGCTTGGACTGTCAGCGACCGTCGCATGTGCGGTACCCGGTCCACGGTCGCGATCGCAGCCTTAATACGCACCAGAATGCAGCTGACGGCGAGAACTCGCGAGTCAACATCGCGGACCACGAGAGGGCAACCCAATCCCCGCGATATAGGTCTTGCCATACCAGGAGTCCCCATGTCCCTGCCGCTGGGCAATCTGCCCGACACCCGCTATCCCGATCCGCGCATCGAACGGCTGGATCCGCGCTTCGTCTACAAGCAGGGCAACGCCGCGATCGAGCGCATCGCCACCGGCTTCCGCTGGGCCGAGGGTCCGGTGTATTTCCGCGACGGCGGGTTCCTGGTGTTCAGCGACATCCCCAATAACCGCATGATGCGCTGGCTCGAGGAGGACGGGCACCTGTCGGTGTTCCGTGCGCCCTCCAATTACGCCAACGGCAACACGCGCGACCGCGAGGGCCGGCTGATCACCTGCGAGCACGACACGCGCCGCGTCACCCGCACCGAATCGGACGGACGCATCACCGTGTTGATCGACCGGTTCGAGGGCAAACGGCTGAATGCGCCCAACGACGTTGTGGTGGCGTCCGACGGCGCCGTCTGGTTCACCGATCCTGGCTATGGGATCGATGGGCCGTACGAGGGGCACAAAGCGGACGCTGAGCTGCCGCGCAACGTGTACCGGTTCGAACCGGCGAGCGGTACGGCGAGCGTGGTGGCGGACGACTTCGTGCGACCGAACGGCATCTGCTTCTCACCTGATGAGCGCAGGCTTTACGTCGTGGATTCCGGCATCTCGCATGGTGGACCGGCCCATATCCGCGGGTTCGACGTCGACGGCGAACGGCTGCGCAACGGGCGCGTGTTTGCCGCCGATTTTTCCCCCGGCATGACCGACGGTATGCGGACCGATACCGATGGCAACGTCTGGTGCTCGATGGGCTGGGCCGATCCGGCCGAGGACGGCGTGCGCTGCTACGCGCCGGATGGTGACCTGATCGGCAAGATCCACCTGCCCGAGGGCTGCGCCAATCTGTGCTTCGGCGGCAGAAAGAAGGACCGGTTGTTCATGTGCGCCAGCACGTCGGTCTACGCGCTGTACGTGAACGCGCAGGGTGCGATGGCGCCGTAGCGGCACCCGCCGCCGCGTTAACGATTCGGCCATTCCGTGCTGCCAGAGTTGCCGCGCCGGCTGCCGCCGATAGCGCGGACCGCACGGCCGCAGGGCGGAGCCGAGATGTTTGTCGCATTGAGTCGATTCATCATTGCCAACGGAAAGTCCGATGCCGTGCGGGCGGCTTTCCGCCGCCGCCCCCACCTCGTCGACCATGCGCCGGGTTTCCTCAGCATGCAGGTCATGTGTCCGATCGACGGCCCGGACGAGGTCTGGCTGGTGACCCATTGGCGCGATGAACAGAGCTACCGCACCTGGCACAGAAGTCATGAGTACCATGAGTCGCACAAGGGCATCCCGAAAGGTCTGAAACTGGTGCCGGGAAGCGCCAATGTGCGCCTCTTCGAGGTGTTTGCCGATTAGCAACCGACGCTCACAGCGAATGGCGAGGGTCGTGGGATGAGAACGCTCGGACCAGACGGATTGCGAAGGTTCCGGTTGTTGCAGGCGGATGCAGTCAGCGCAGTGACCGAGCGCTTCTACGCCATCCACGGATCGGCCTATGAACAGCTAGGGCAGCGGGGGCGGACGTCATGTCGTGAGGACCTTGCCTTTCATCTCGAGTTTCTGGCACCGGTCCTGGAGTTCGGTCTGCTCCAGCCAATGGTGGACTACCTGTGCTGGCTGAGCAGTGTCCTTGCCGCACGGGCGATACCTGTGGACCACATCGCGCAGTCGCTCGACCTGCTTGGCGAGTTCTTCGCGGTACACATGGGTGCGGCCGATGCCGGCGCGGTGACCGCTGCGCTGCAGGCGGCGCGAATCGAGTTCCTGGACGCGGCAGCGCAGGGAACTCTGGCATTGCCTTCGGCACCACCCGAACCGTGGCCCGAGGCGGCTTCGTTCGAGGTGGCGCTGCTCTCGGGCCGTCAACACGACGCGTTGGCGGTCATGAACGGTTGTATCGACAATGGGCGCAACGTCGTCGATGTCGAGCTGCACGTTGTCCAGCCGTCACTCTACCATATCGGTGAGGAATGGCAGGCAAACCGCGTGTCGGTCGCACGGGAACACATGGCGACGGCGATCGCCTTGTCGATCATGACGATGGGATTGCTGCGCTCGCCACCGGCGGCGATGATCGGCAAGCGTGTTCTGCTGGCCTGCGTCGCGGGCAACTTTCATACCGTCGGTTTGCGCATGGTGGCCGATGCGTTTCAAATGGCAGGTTGGGACGTGCAGCATCTGGGCGCCGATGTGCCGAGCGCGGCAATCATCCGGCAGGTCGCGGAGTGGCGGGCACATCTGGTAGGACTGTCGGTCGCGTTTGCACAGCAATTGCCCACCGCCAAGGCGATCATCGTACAGTTGGCCGAGCATTTCGGCAGTTCACGGCCGGCCGTCATTATCGGCGGTCTTGCCATCAACCGCTTCAGCCGCCTCGCGGACCTGGTGGGTGCGGACGCGTTCAGCACCGATGCGTTGGCGGCGGTCGTCGCGGCGACCCGGATCGTTGGCGTCTAGCGGCAATGGCCTGGTTTGCCGCAGAACTGGAGGCGATGCTCGCGGTAGCTGCGGCAGCCCTGGACGAGCACGGCACAGTGCTCGAGGCGAATGCCGGATTCCTGCGGCTGCTTGGCGCGGCAGGCTCGCAATCCATCGGCCAGCGCGTTCCGTCGCTTTTCATTCAGCCGGATTTTGCGACCCTGCTACGCAAACCGGCGGGACCCGACGGACGAATCCATCGGGGACTGCTGACGTTTGGCGATCGTCTGGGACAGACTCGCTCGCTGCAAGCCCGCGTCTGGCGGATGGACGGACGGCTTCGCATGCTGGCCGAGTACGATATCGCGGAACTGGAGCAACTCTACGATACGGTGCTCGCGCTCAATCGCGAATATGCCAACGCACAATTGGAGCTCGCACAGATCAACCACAAATTGCAGCAGCGCGAGGCACAGATCCTTACCGCTTCGCTGACCGATCCGCTGACCGGCGTTGGTAATCGTCGTCGGCTGGAACAGGCGCTTGTCGTGGAAGCCAACCGCGCCGAGCGCACGGGCGGGGGTTTTTGTGCTGTGATGGCCGACCTCGATCACTTCAAGCAAGTCAACGACACGTATGGACACGAGGCTGGCGACAAGGTGCTCGCGGCGTTCGGGGACGTTTTGCGCCGGCGCACAAGGGAGGTCGACATTGCGGCACGCTTCGGCGGTGAGGAGTTCGTCGTGCTCATGCCGGCAACCAATCTTCAGGACGCTGTTGCTATCGCCGAACGTATCCGCGCAGCGGTCGCCGAGTTACGTGTCGAACCCTTGCCCGAACCGGTCACCGCGAGTTTCGGTGTGGCCGAACGGGTGGCAGGCGAACCGGGGGATGCACTGCTGCGCCGTGCCGACGCGGCGCTCTACGAGGCAAAGCGGCTGGGTCGCAACCGCGTCATGGCGGCCGGCCGCGAGCCTGTCCAACCGGCCTAGCCGAATTCGTCAATGGAATTTCGGCATGACCTCCTGGCACAGCAGCCGCAGCGCCGTCATGACGTTCTCATGCGGAATTCTGCCGCCGCAATTCAGCTCCATCAGCACGCCGTCCAGCCCCAGCTCCTGCCGCAGCTCCGCCAGCCGTTCGGCGACCGAGCCCGGCGAACCGATCAGCACCGTGCCCTTCAGTGCCTCTTCATAGGTTATCGTCTCCAGCCGCCGCGCGGTCTGCGCGCGTCGGTCGGCGCCATCGACACCGGCACGCTTCGCCGAATCCGCCAGCAGCGCCGCCTGCTGGCGATAGAAGTGGATCAGACTCGGCTCCGCCTCGGCGCGAGCCTGCGCGTCGGACGCGGCGATATAGGCGGGAACGCGCAGGAACACTCCGCCGCGATCCGGATCGGCAGACCTTGCCACCGCCTCGCGATAGGCCGCGACCTGTGGCGCGATCTCCGGCGCGGTCTCGTAGCGGACCGCGACGAAGATCGGCAGGCCCTGCCGGCCGATCGATACAAACGTATCGGCACTGGTGGCCGCCACGCGGATCGGCGGTGTCGGCTGCTGATATGGCTTCGGCACCACGGCCACGTCGTCGAAGCGATGATATTTGCCTCGGTACGACACCATGTCCTGCGTCCAGGCCTTCTGCACGATGTCGAGCACTTCGGCGAAACGTTCGCGGCTTTCGCCGTATGGCACGCCATACGCCTCATAGGTGCGCGCCACGCCACTACGGCCGACGCCGAAGATCAGCCGTCCGTTGCTGATCTGATCGACGGTCGCCGCCTCCTCGGCCAGACGCAGCGGATGGCACAGCGGCAACACCTGCACGGCGAGCCCGATCTTCATCCGCTGCGTGCGCGCCGCGATCGCACTGGCGACGCAAAGCGGCGACGACAGCACCGAGCGCGCCGGATCGAAGTGCAGCTCGCCCAGCCACATCGCATCGAGCCCCCAGCGTTCGGCGCCATCCACCAGCTCGAATGATTGCGCGAACGCCTCGGCGTGGGAGCGTCCCGGCAGGGACGGAAATTCATGGAAGATGCCGAACTCCATCGCTGTCGCCTTCCGGATTGCCGATCTGTTGCATAGCCTAGGTGCCGGACCGAAGGGTGTCACCTGGGGTCGCGATTGAACGTATCGAGATCGCGCTCCAGCGCCCATTGCAGCCGGGCCTTCTCGCTGCCCCGCAGGGAACGCGTCACATGCTCGCGACGGCGCCTGCGGTGCGGCGCCGTCGCTCGTGTGGGCGACGCATGGCGCCAAGGCTGCAAGCAGCACCGCAGGACCTGCGAGTACAAACGGTGGCATGCACGTTTCCCCGGCCCGATCCGGCTGTTAGCGTGGCACTCATCCGCTGCGAGGAGGGATCGGGCATGGGCTATCCGACGCATCTGCTGCCGACCACCGTTGTTGGCAGCTATCCGCAGCCCGACTGGCTGGTGAACCGCGCGGCGCTGGAGACGCACGGCGTGCCCCGCACCCACGCGCACGACATCTGGCGCATTCCTGCCGACCTGCTCGAACTGGCGCAGGACGATGGCACCATCCTGGCGATCCGCGACATGGAGCGCGCCGGCATCGACATCATCACCGACGGCGAGATCCGCCGCGAAAGCTACTCCAACCGGTTCGCGCTGGCGCTCGAGGGAATCGATGCGGAGCATCCAGGCGAAGTGCGCTCGCAGGCCGGTCGCGCCACGCCGGTGCCGCGCGTCGTCGGCAAGATCCGCCGTCGTGAGCCGGTGGAACTGCGCGATGTCGAGTTCCTGCTGCGCCAGACCGACCGTGCGACCAAGATCACGCTGCCCGGACCGTTCACCCTGTCGCAACAGGCAAAGAACGAGTTCTATAAAGACGAAGAAGAGATGGCGATGGATTACGCCGTCGCCGTGAACCTGGAGTTGCGCGCTCTCAAGTCGAGCGGCGTCGATGTGGTGCAGCTCGACGAACCCTGGGTGCGCACCGCGCCCGACAAGGCCGAGCGTTACGGCGTGCGCGCGATCAATCGGGCGCTGGTGGGGATCGAAGGGCCGACCGTGGTGCACCTCTGCTTCGGCTACGCCCACGTGGTGGCCAACAAGCCGAGCGGCTACGCGTTCCTGCCGCAGCTAGCCGACACCGTGGCGCAGCAGATCTCGATCGAGGCGGCGCAGCCGAAGCTCGACCTCGGCGTGCTGGCGGATCTGTCGGGCAAGCAGATCATGCTGGGCGTGCTCGATCTCGGCAGCGCCGAGGTGGAGACCGCCGAACAGGTCGCCGATCGCATCCGCGCCGGGCTGCGGTTCGTGGCGGCAGAGCGGCTGATCCCGGCACCCGACTGCGGCATGAAGTACATGCCGCGCGAGCGGGCGTTCGGGAAGCTGCGCGCGCTCGTGGAGGGGGCGGCGATCGTACGGCGCGAACTGGCTGGTTGATGTGGCGCGAAGCGATGGGTTTCGCTGCGCTCTACCCATCCTACGAGATTTCAATGTCGAGCCGTGTCACATGTCGTAGGATGGGT
>DASXNR010000121.1:0-8261 GCA_036494925.1 Acetobacteraceae bacterium | reverse complement strand
GTGGTCGGTCTGGGGCTGCTCGGCGTCGCCGGCTACTACTTCGTGCTGCGCGGCGGGATGAGCGGCGGCACGGACGACGACCTTCGCCGCACGCTCGAGGCGATGGTGGCGCTGGGCTTCGGCGGCTCGCTGATCTCGATCTTCGCCCGTCTCGGCGGCGGCATCTTCACCAAGGGTGCCGATGTGGGCGCGGACCTGGTGGGCAAGGTCGAGGCCGGCATCCCCGAGGACGACCCCCGCAATCCCGCCGTGATCGCCGACAACGTGGGCGACAACGTAGGCGACTGCGCCGGCATGGCCGCGGACCTGTTCGAGACCTACGCGGTGACCATCGTCGCCACCATGCTGCTGGCGGCGATATTCTTCACCGGGGAGGTGCGCGACGCCGTGTTGATGCTGCCTCTCGGCATCGGCGCCATCTGCATCCTCACCTCGATCGTCGGCACCTATTTCGTCAAGCTGGGCCCCGACAACGGCATCATGAAGGCGCTGTACAAGGGTCTGCTGGTGACCGGCGCGCTGTCGGTCGTCGGCGTCGCCATCATCATCGCGTGGTTCATCGGCTTCGCCACACCGCTGCCGCTGACCGGCGGCGGCACGGTGAACGGCTTCCAGTTGTTCATCTGCGCGCTGGTCGGCCTGGTGGTGACCGGGGCAATCGTGTGGATCACCGAATACTACACCGCGACCGAGTACCGCCCGGTACGCTCGATTGCGCAGAGCTCCACCACCGGTCACGGCACCAACGTGATCCAGGGCCTCGCCGTGTCCATGGAGGCGACCGCGCTGCCGGCGATCGTGATCTGCATCGGCATCGTGGTCACTTACATGGTGGCCGGCCTGTTCGGCATCGCCGTGGCGGTGACCACCATGCTGTCGCTCGCCGGCATGATCGTGGCGCTGGACGCCTACGGCCCGGTGACCGACAACGCCGGCGGCATCGCCGAGATGGCCGACCTGCCGGCCGACGTGCGCGTCACCACCGACGCGCTCGACGCGGTGGGCAACACCACCAAGGCGGTGACCAAGGGCTATGCCATCGGCTCGGCGGGCCTGGCGTCGCTGGTGCTGTTCGCGGCCTACACCCAGGACCTGAAGCACTACTTCCCATCGCTCGACGTGAGCTTCACGCTGCAGGACCCGTTCGTGGTGATCGGCCTGATCGTGGGCGGCCTGTTGCCGTACCTGTTCGGCGCGATGGGCATGACCGCGGTGGGCCGCGCCGCCGGTGCCGTGGTGGTGGAGGTGCGCAGGCAGTTCCGCGAGATCCCCGGCATCATGGAAGGCACCGCCAAGCCCGAATACGGTCGCGCGGTGGACATGCTGACCAAGGCGGCGATCCGCGAGATGATCCTGCCGTCGCTGCTGCCGGTGCTGGCGCCGATCGTGCTGTGGGTGGTGATCGACATCGTCGCCGGCCGGGTAGCGGCGTTCTCCTCGCTGGGGGCGATGCTGCTGGGCACCATCGTCACCGGGCTGTTCGTGGCGATTTCGATGACGTCGGGCGGCGGAGCGTGGGACAACGCAAAGAAATACATCGAGGAAGGCCATCACGGCGGCAAGGGCTCCGAGGCGCACAAGGCCGCAGTGACCGGCGACACGGTGGGCGATCCGTACAAGGACACCGCGGGACCGGCAGTGAACCCCATGATCAAGATCACCAACATCGTGGCGCTGCTGCTGTTGGCGATCCTGGCGGGGTGGCTGCACTGATCGGGAACTTTGCTTGATCCGGCCCGGGTGCTTACATACGTTGAAACGCACCCACGGCCCGGAGCCGGCCCATGAACGCGCTGAAGCTTACCCAGATCGGCAATTCGGTCGGCGTGATCCTCCCGAAGGAGCTGCTGGCGAAGCTCGGTGTCGGCAAGGGCGACACGCTGTATGCCATCGACCTGCCGGACGGCGTGCGGCTGACCACGGCCGATCCGGAGTTCGAGCAGCAGATGGCAGTGGCGCGCAGGCTGATGAAGCGCTGGCGCAACGTGCTGCGCGAGCTCGCCAAGTGACCGTCTGGCTGTCGCGCCAGCTCATTCTCGCGATCCATGATGAACAGCTCGCCGAGCATGGCGGCAGCGCCGGCATGCGCGATGAGGGCTTGTTGGAAAGCGCGCTCGCACGGCCGCTCAACCGCGCGGGCTATGGCGAACCGGACGGCGCGGAACTGGCGGCGGTGTACGCGATCGGTATCGTGCGCAACCATCCGTTCGTCGATGGGAACAAGCGTACCGGGTTTGCTGCGCTGTTCATGTTCCTCGCGCTGAACGGCGCCGACTTCGAGCCGCCGGAAGTGGATGCGACGGTGGCGATCCTCCGCCTTGCCGCAGGCGGCATGACCGACGATGAATTCATTGTCTGGGCGCGTGCGCACGTGCGCACCGCAACGGACTGAGGGAGGCCGCCATGCCAGCGAAGCCGCGGGTCATCACCATCGAGGAGCACTACCAGGACCCGGATGTGGCGCGGGCCTACGCGCCCGAGGACCAGCGTCAGCTTCCTGCCATCGCGGAACGGCTGAACGACCTCACCAGCCTGCGCATCAGGGAGATGGACGAGGCGGGCATCGACATGCAGGTGCTGTCGCACGCCAATCCCGGCTTGCAGAAGCTGGACGCCGAGACCGCGGTGCGACTGGCGCGCATCGCCAACGATAGGTTGGCGGCAACGGTGCGTGCGCATCCCGACCGGTTCGCCGCCTTCGCCGCGATCCCGACGCCAGATCCGAAGGCCGCGGCCGACGAACTGGAACGCGCGGTGACGCAACTCGGCTTCAAGGGCGCGCTGATCAACGGCACGACCAACGGCGTGTTCTTCGACGACAAGCGCTTCTGGCCGATCTGCGAACGCGCCGCGGCGCTCGACGTGCCGCTGTATCTGCATCCGACCATGCCGCAGCAGGCGGTGATCGACACCTACTACCAGGACTATGCGCAGGACTGGCCGATGATTCTCCGGGCTGCCTGGGGCTTCACGGTGGAGACCGCGACGCAGGGCGTGCGCATGGTGCTGTCCGGGGTGTTCGATGCCTATCCGAACCTGAAGATCATCCTGGGCCATCTCGGCGAGGGCCTGCCGTTCCTGCTGTGGCGCATCGACATGGGTTTTGCCCGCGGCGGCGGCAGCCGTTCGTTCCGCGACGTGTTCTGTGAACACTTCTACATCACCACGTCAGGCTTCTTCTCCAATCCGGCGCTGCTGTGCTGCGTGCAGGAGCTGGGGGTGGATCGCATCATGTTCTCGGTGGATTATCCGTTCGTCGCCAACAGGCCGGGCACCGACTGGCTGCCTACCATCCCGCTCTGCGCCGAGGACAAGGCGAAGATCGCCAGCGGCAACGCGGTGCGGCTGCTGAAGCTGTGATTGCTGGCCCGCGAAGCGAAACCCATCAGCACAATCGTTATGCCAATGCTTGATCCGTTCGTTCGCCCGGAAGAACCTACCGCCGCCGCTGCGATCGCCGCGATCGCGGACGAACTCGCCGTGTTCGACGACTGGATGGAGCGCTATCAGTTCATCATCGAACTCGGCCGCAAGCTGCCGCCGTTTCCCGACGCCTGGGCGGACAACGCGCATCGCGTGCCCGGCTGCCAGAGCCGGGTGTGGATGGAAGGCGCGCTCACCGACGGCAGGCTGTTCCTGGCCGGCATCTCCGATGCGGCGATCGTGTCCGGCCTGATCGCGCTGCTGCTGCGCGTGTATTCCGGCCGGACACCGGACGAGATCATCGCCACCGATCCAGTGTTCCTGAAAGAACTCGGCCTGCTGGAGGCGCTGTCCACCAATCGCGGCAACGGCATCGCCGCGATGGCACGCAAGATCCGCGAGCTGGCCGCGCTGCAACGCGCGGCGTGACGCGCACGGCTATTCCGCCTTGGGGCGATAGCCAAGCAGTTCGGGCCGGTATTCGAAGTGCATCGTGTCGTAATGCGCCCATCGTCCGCCCCAGATGAAGCCGTGCCGCTCGAACACGGCCACGATCTCGGGAGGGATGCGATTTACATGCGCCGGATTGCCACCGCCTGACCGGTGCCACAGCCAGTAATCCGAGAATGCCAGGTTGATATCGATGGCGGCGCCCCAGGCGTGCATACTCGTCGCACCGGTGTCGGCGACGGAGCGGCAGACATAGGTTCCGCCCAGCGGATAGAGATATTTCTTGTCCTCCGCCGGCAACTCGTCGAGTTCGCGCGAGATCGCGGCCAATTCCCGATCGACGCCGTTGACAGAGGTGATGCGGACGACATGCCCCCAGGTGTTCGGCAGCCAGACCACAGGTACCAGCTTCGGTGCCACCTGTCCCGCCTTGCAGTCACCATACATCCTGTCGAAGAACGCTCGGTTGCGCACGCGGCCCGGATCCTGTTGCGGCGACGGCAGCAGCGGCGCCCCCGCCGGGTACGTCAATCGCAACTGATCAAGGATGGACCCGTTCCGGAGTTGCTCCTCCATGTCCTTGTCATGCCGCCCGTCGTCCACCGGCATGCGAGTGCCGTCGCGCCAGATCAGGTTGGTGCCGTCGAAGCCGGCCAGGGCATTCGGATAGGCGCGCAACAGGTCGTCCATCGATGCCGCGACACTCGCGGACGGACTGCCAAGCAACAACATGATGGCCGCGACGCAGCCAGTCCAGCTGGAGGTTTTCACGCCATCCCTCCGATGATCAGATCGCCTACCGCGCGGCGCAGTGCGTCGATGCCGGTGTCCCGGTGGCGCGTCGGATGCACGCGGTTGGTCAGCAGCGCCCATGACAGTCCACGCCGGAAATCGATCCATACCCCGGTGCCGGTGAAGCCGGTGTGACCGATGGTCTGCTCGGAACAGGCGTTGCCGCCGGACCAGCCTTCGTGCCGCACCTCCCAGCCCAGGCATCGCGTTGCCGATTGCCGCACGCGCATCTCGGCCAGCCACGGTTCCGCGCCCTGCAGCAGGCGCTGCGCGGAATCGAGAACGCCATCGATCGAGCCGAACAGCCCGGCATGGCCCGCCGCACCACCCAGCGCGAAGGCATTCTCGTCGTGCACCTCGCCGCGCATCACTCGGCCGCGCCAGGTGCAGCGTTCGGTCGCCGCGGTTTCGCCCGGTTCCGGACGCCACGCAAGTCGCGTCGGCAGCGGCAGGTCGCCAAGTGAACATCCGAGCAGGCGCTCGATCGCGATGCCAAGCAGCATGAAATTGATGTCGGAATAGACCGGCGGGCCGGCGCGCCAGACGCGCTGCAGGATGAAGGCGCGCAATGTCGCCGGATCGAGACCATAGGTGTACAGCGGCTCGACCGCGGGCAGGTGGGTCTGATGGCTCAGGCACTGACGGAATGTCAGACGCCGCTCCAACGCGTTCGCATCGTATTGCCGCAGGTCAGGTATCGCCACGGTCAGTTTGTCATCCAGCGCGATGCGTCCTTGTGCCGCGAGGCGCAGGATTGTGGGCGTCGTGAACAGGACCTTGGTGAGCGACGCGAGGTCGAACCACGTGCCGCGATGCATCGGCGCCGGATGCGGTTCACGCTGCGCCAGACCAAAGGCCGCGGCAGCACGGTCGCCGTTTGCCGTTACCACCCCGACAACTGCGCCTGGAATGTCAGCGGTAACCGCTCGAGCAACGGAACTCTCCGCAGCGGCGAGTATCTCGGCTGTGGTCAAAACCGGCATCTCTGTATGGCAGCGTTATCGGCGTTGCCTCTATACATGCTGCGGTGGATAAAACCTACGTCACGGAATTCCCATGCACCTTCGCCTGCGCGCACCGGTCCAGACATTTTGCCTTCTGGCGCTCGCGCTCGGCGCCTGCTCCCCGGAGCCACCGCCGGCGAGCACGGAAGGGAGCGAGAAACCGACCACCGCCCAGTTCGTTGCCCTTTCCGGACACTCCCCGCCGTTCGCGCGCCTGCCCTACGAGCCGTTCAGCCGTGCCGAGGCGGTGGCGATCGCGCAGCAGGAATGGCGTCTGTTCGGCCAAAGGGTGGATGACAGTCCGCCCCGTACCGGCGACGAGCCGGAACCGACGACCGAAAATCCCGAACACCTTGCGGGGTTCTGGGAGCGTATCGGGGAATATTGGTGGCTCGGCCAGAACGTCGATCGCCGCCAATCCGCGTGGACCGGGATGCACGATGAGAACGGCCAGGAATTCGACGAGAGCCACGACGACTATTACGCCTGGTCGGCCGCCTTCATCAGCTACGTCATGCGCGAGGCAGGCGCCGGGCCACGCTTCCCCTATGCGCCCTCGCACTACGTCTATATCGACATCGCCAAGGAGATGAAGCTCGGCCGCACCTCAGGCTGGGCGGTGGTCGCCGAGCGCCTGGACGAGTACGCGCCGGCTGCGGGCGATCTGATCTGCTACTCGCGCGAACGTCGTCCGCTGAAATATGAGAGATTGCCGGTGCGGCATTTCGCCGGGCATTGCGACATCGTGGTGTCGCGCGACCAGGGGCAGATCAGCGTCATCGGCGGAAACGTCGACCATGCGGTCACCATGAAGCACATACCGGTCACCACCGACGGGCGCCTGGCCGATTGCAAAGACTGTGTGATCGACACGCGGTATCCCTGGTTTGTCGCGCTGCGGATCCTGTACGATCGCTAGGCATCATGAGACGGCCACCGACCGCTGCCGGAACGCGGCTCTCCCGAATCGGGCGCGGAACACTCGCCGCCATCGCGGTCGTGATCTCCGCCTTCTGGGTCTCGATCTGCGCCGCGGCGCCGGAGTTCATCTGGCAGGGGCTGCGCCTTGCGCTCGGCCATCTCAACCGGACGGAGTTGTTGGCGGCACTGCTGGTCGGGCTGGTGCTGGCGTTCTTCGTCGAACCGGTGATGGAGCGGATACGACATCTGCTGAGCCGGCCGCCGCAACGCCAGCACGTCGAGTTCAGGGCGCATGGTGCATTGTTCACGGCGGGCCTGAGCCTGGTCTTCGCGCTGACCTCCATCTGTCTGCACGAAGCGATGACGGCGTTCGCTTCCGGTCGTGGCAGCGAACTGTCTGGCGCCGAGGCGGGTCTCGCGGCCGGGATCGAACTCACCACGTCATGGGCCATCGTGCCGTTTGCCATTACCATCGCCTGGTTGACGGTCCGGCCGCGCTGGCTTGCGGTGCCGACGGGTGCGGTCGCCGCCGCCGCACCCTGCCTGACGGGATGGCTGTTCGACTGGCCCCTCGAGTCGGTGATCGCCACCACGATCCCGTGCCTGATCATCCTCGGCCTGGGCTATCGGCATACGCTGCGCACGCCCAGCCATCGCGTTCTTGTGCGCTGCGCGCGCAGCGTCGCATTGGTGGGGACAGGCTGGTTGGTCGTCGCCGCAGTGTTCGATGCGACGACGCCGCTCCTGAACCTGGGCCATGTCGCGCTGTACGACGCCCCCAGCTTCTGGATGGATCTACGGTTTTATATCGGCTGGACAGTCGGCCTGGCGCTGGCGCCGTCGCCATATCGCCAGACCGGAGCCGCCGCTGCCGGGTGACCGGAAGCTCATGGGTCAGTTCGCCATCGCCGGTGCCGCGACCTTCGCACCTTTGAACGCCGGCATCACATCACGCGCGAACCACTCCAACTGTTCCAGCGCCTCGGACAGTGGTACGCCGACCGAGAGGCTGACGGTGACGCGATCCAGCCCCGGATAACGCTGCTCCAGCTTCTTCAGTGCCTCGATCACATCGGCCGGTCTGCCGGTCAGGAAGCCACCCGCCTTCACCGCATCCTCGATGCGCGGCAGTTTTGCCCCCGGCGCGCGTTTCGGATCGCGCATGATCTCGATCTGCTCATCCGTCAGCGCCTTCACCAGACGCAGTTCGCCGAACATCTTCATGTTCTCTTCGTAGTATTTCGCCGCCACGCGCATGCCCTGTTCGACGCTGTCGGCCAGATAGAACTGGAAGCCCAGCGCCATCCGCTCGCCCAATTCGATCTGCCTGCCGGCGCGCGCGTAGGCCGCCTGGAAATCCACCATCGACTTGTGCACCGCGCCGCCCTCGGCCGAGCCGCCGCCGATCACGCCACAGATGCCGTGTTTCGCCATGAAATCGAGCGCGCGCTGGGTACCGCCTTGAATCGGCTGCCAGCACTCCACCGGCAGGCGTGCCGGACGCGGCACCAGCGTCAGCTCCTTCAAGCTGTAGCCGCGATACGGCACCTCGGGCGGCAGCGTGTAGTGCTTGCCCTGGTGGCTGAACGACTCCTCGTTGAACGCCTTGAAGATGATGTCGACCTGTTCCTCGAACAGCTCGCGGTTGGCCGGCTGATCGAGCAGCGGCGC
>DASXNR010000120.1:0-5210 GCA_036494925.1 Acetobacteraceae bacterium | reverse complement strand
TTTGACGGCCTCGGCAATCATGCAATGGGAGCTGCTACGCCGAACTGCGTCATCGATGGTGTTCTGATCTACGGCGACCGGGAATCTGGGTGACCGCGGAGCCACCATCATTCTAGCCACCTTGTGTCTCTTTAGTTGCTGTTGGGTACTCGCCTTGGTCATAGATGTATTCTCCTTCCGGTTACAGAACGACATCCGAAGCGACGCGGATCGGGTCGGCAACACGGTTATGCCGGCGCATTTTTGCAGGAGGCGGCGGTCCATTATTCCGCGGCCTCCAGCTGCGCCGCGCCCCAGGCCAGCAGCGGCGCGTCGTCCACCACGCGGGCATCAGCCATCGCGCCATACGCCGGGTTCAGCTCAATGCCGATCGCGTCGCGCTGCAGCCGGTCGGCGACCAGCAGCGTCGTGCCGGCGCCCGCAAACGGGTCCAGGATCGTGGCCGGGACGATCGCCGCATCGTGCGCGCAGCCAGGGGACCAGCCGGTGGTGGTGCATGTCGGTGGCTCCAGCATCGTGCCGCTGGCGCGCGTGCGGCCCATGCTGTGCGTCCGCTCGCTGCGGTCGATCACCATGGCGGTGCGCTCCACCGTCCGCCGCCACGGTGCACCGCACTGAGCGCAGCAGCCGCGCTCCGAAGTGCCGGCGCGGATCAGCGGCTCGACCAGGCGAGGCGGGAAAGACGCAAAGTGCGCGGCACTGAACGCCGCCGGGTTCACGTCCAGCGCCAGCGGGGAGCCGGCATCGTCGCAGATCAGGCCAAGGGGCTCGGGAGCTTCGCGCTGTGGCCACTCGCGTTGCGCAACAGCGTCAGGGTTGGTCACATACGCCCTGCCGGTGCGAAAGGCTCTCCGTTCCGTCCGTGGTGCCGGCTCTGGCGCGTCCTCCAGGCTGTCGTAGAACAGGTCGCTGTTGCGCATGTTGCGGGAGCCACCATCTCCGCCGCTGACGGTCGCTGGCGCATCTCGCCGCTTGTCGTCCGGATCGCTTTCGCGTGGCCGCTTCCAATTCGTGCCTTCGCGTCGCCCGTATTCCGCGCCGCGCCTCACCGCCTCGCCATCCCAGAAATACCGCGCCGACTTCGTGAGCAGGAACACATACTCCACGGCACTAGCCGGCCGATCGGTGACGCTCTCCGGCATCGCGCTGCGCTTACAGTTGTGCGTGAGAACACCAGACGCGAGCGCAAACAAGTGTGGCTCGTCGGCGACCTCAATATCCCAGAACTGTCGCGCGCGGCTCTCACGAATCTCCACGATCTCGCCGTCATCCTTGGCAGGAAACCGCCCCATACCCTCTAACTGCGGCGCCCGATCGAACCTGATCTCTCCGCGATAGCCGGGGAATAGGTCGCCGTTCAGCTTATGCATGACGCGACGCAGCCTGATCGTGACGTTCAAGCGCGCGCAGATCGTCCGCAGGTCTGCCACCAACTCGTCATTGTTGCAGAAGCCCAGCCGCCAGCGGCGGTTCTGCTCATCCCAATGCCCATCACCTGAGAGATAACCGTCGAGCACAGCCCGAAGGAAAGCATTCGAGCGTTGCCAGCATCGGGGTCCGAGGTGCTTATCCGATGCGACACGCCCGGACACATAGGTGTCTATAATCCCGTGCAGGATCGGGCCATGCAAGGTTACGTTTGTGCTGTTCTCGGTCTTCTTGAACAGCGTCATGCTGCCATGAAATGCGTCAGCCAGCGCGCGAAGTCTGGCAAATCGTCCCTCCTCCTTTACATGGCTGGCGATGTGTATTTCGCGCTCGAAGCGTGAGCCTTCCGCGATATACAGGCCCACAAACCAACCGATCATTTCGTCGTCCAAGGCAGACGGAGCCTTTGGGGTTGGCGGTTCTGGCAACTGACAAGTCCGGATTACATCTCCGACCTTCAGTTCATCCGCTCGGATATTCCCCGCCGGCTCGACAGGCCACACGTGTTCAGCGGTGCAACCGATGCGCTGCCCGCTTCGCAACTCTATCTCATAGGTCTTGTCGGGGCGTTCGGTCTTCCACCACCCGACCGCTTGCGTCCACCGTTCGCCATTCCAAAGCTGCACAGTAGTCGGATCGAGCCGCACCATGTCCTTGATCGTCATGGGCATCTCGCCCTTCTGGCAGCGCACATAGACGCGCGTGCCGCCCGACAGGCACCACGGCAGCATGCTGCGCAGCCACCAACCGTCCGCCTGCAACGCAATGGCCAAGCGCGCTGGCATCATCATCAGTTGCTTCGGTGCAAGCGTGCGATCCGCCGCGCGGCCAGGATTGGCGGATGTATTGGCCTGGGTTCTGTCGCCGTCTCCACTACTCATGCCGCCATTGCTGTTGCGCACGCGCTGGCCGCTGTTGCCTGATGAAAACGAGTCGCCGACATTGACCCAGCACACGCCATCGGGGCGCAACACGCGGCGCACCTCGCGAAACACCGCTACCATCGTGGCGAGGTAGGCGTCCGGCGATGCCTCCAGCCCGATCTGCTGGTCGATGCGCCGCGCACCGCACGAGCATTCGCGATAGACGCTCGCCGCTATCTGGGTGGCTTTGCCGCCTTGCAGCGTAGATGCGCGCCCACCGAGCGTACGGTCGAATGCGTGATCGCACGCCGCGTCGCCGCCTTCCCACGTGCCGGTGCCGTAATCGCGCAGCCCGAAATACGGCGGGCTGGTGACAACGCAATGAACGCTGTTCGCCTCCAGCGTCGGCAGCACGTCTCTGCAGTCGCCGTGCAGCATGCGGATCATGGCGCGCGCTCCCGGAACTCGAGCACGCCGGAACCGCAGGCGCCCGACACGTGCCACGTGCCGGCGAATTCGGAACACGTACCCCGCCACACTCCCCGCTCCGCGTGCAGCACGCCGCCGCCGATCTGGGCGCGGCCGTCGAACAGGTCGACGCGCAGCCGCGGCGCCTCGCCGGTCGCTCCCGGCACCCGCTGCGTGATCACCTGCGGCTTGGCGGGGTGGTCGGCCAGCACGCCCACGCCGAGGCCGTCGCGTGCGGTGAGGGTGACCGAGAGCGTCATGCGTGCACCACCTCAGGCTGCGTTTGCCGCCGCGCCCATTCCGCAACAACATCGGAATGGAACAGCCGCAACTCACCCTGGTCGCCATACTGCGGCCGGAGATAATCCAGCGTCTGCTGTAACACCTTCCGCGTAACAGGAGGCGGCAGCGTGTGATGCTCCAGCAGGTTCTTGAGCCGGTGCGGGTTCAAAGTCCGCAACCGGACGAACCGATCCCGGTCCCAGTTGGCGACCGGATAGGCGTCATTCGTCGAAAGCCGCGGCTCCCCGAGCGCCCGAAGCGGGGCCGCGAGAACATCGCCGGTCTCGATGTCGATCATGCAGATGACCACCGGCGCCGCAGAGAGATCCTGCAGGCGCAGATAATGCGGCAACAGACGAGCCTCGATGCCGGTTTGCTTCCGGCGCGTCTTGCGCCACATGAAAAAGTGCCCCTTGGTCTTCGCCTCCAGCCACAGCCGCGGGCGTCCAAGTTTGCTGATGTCGAAATCAGCGAGCACGACGTTCTGCGTCTGAAGTTGCAACTGCACTGGCGCGCGGTTGGCCAATGGGCCGCCTAGCTCGGCAGTCGGGACAGCTCCCCATCCCTCGTCTGCCAACACCGCGCAGGCGACGATCTCGCCGCGCCGTCCTTGGATGTATTTGACGGATTGCTGCATCATCGGACAAACCCGAATTTGCTGAATATGTCTCGGAACTTTTCTGCCTCGCTGCCGAAGTAGAAGAACGCCTGGCCCTGCGTCGGTGCACACAACGAGCCGTCGAGATCGACGAAGCGGATGCGGCCACGGGTGAAGCAGAGCAGATCGGCGCTGGCTTCAGCGCGGTGAAACCAAGTGGTATCGGTGTAGTTGTGGGTCAGCAGGACGGCCTGCTCCACGCCGCCCTCGCTGAACTCGTCCGTCAGCTTTTCAACGAACCGCGCAATCCACGGCTGTGCATAGGGCGGGTTGAGCCACACACGGCCATGCCACGAGAGCGACAGGCCATCGTCCGCTTTGGTGTAGTACTGCGACGCCTGGACAGTGAGCTGCGCGGCGCTGTGCGTTGCAGGATCGAGGTCGATCCCGCCCATCACTTCGCGCGCTGCCTCGATATATTCTGGCGGCGTGAACCACTCGTTTTCGCCAGTGCCCTCGGCGCGGTGGTTCTCGGCGGCCTCCAGGCCAGCCGCACGATAAGCGCCCAGCGCGATCCGCGCGTGGTAGGCTTCGCGGTTCTTCAGCGAAGTGCGCCAGCGCGATACATCCTGCTGACTGAAGCCCCATTCGATCTCAGCCTCAGCAACCGATAAGTAACCCGCTTCGGCGTTACTTTCCGGTCGATGGTTGGGCCTGACGCGACTGCCCCAGTTGGCAACGAACGCAGCCTGCTCAGCGATCTTCTCGGCTACCGCGTCGTCGAGCTTTCCCCACTCCTTAAGCTTGCGCCACAGCACGATGTCGGCCTCGAGGTGCGCTAGCCTTTCTCCCGTATGCACCGGATTGAATGTGGCGACATCATTGCGTACCTCAATACGCGCAGGCGGCGGGATGTACGCACTCATGACACGCTCGCCCGCAACGGTACGCCCAGTTCGCGCAAGCTGGTCTCAACACAAGCCAGCGTGCGACACATCAGGACAACGCAGCCGCAATAGGTCAGCCGCCGCTGCGTGTGCCGCTGTGCATCCGACATCACACCACGCGCGCTCTTTAACTCAATGAAGATGTTGGAGTGGTTGCGCCACACTATTTCGATATCAGGCCAACCGGCCTTGTATCCCGAGCGCTTCAACTCGCCCTGTGCGCGTCTGGTGCGCTTGCCCTCGCCTGGACTGTGGTGGGCGACGGCATCGGGCGGCAGCGCCAGGTCGAGGAACTGCATCACGGTTTCCTGCAGCGATCGTTCCTCGTGCTGGCGCACCGCGAGCGGCAGGTCCGGCAGCAGCGATGCGGTGACCACGCCGCTCACCACCGCACCCCATACGAAGCGGCGCCAGCGTGCGGCCGGCGCACGAACACACGGGCCAGGTGCTCGGAGCAGTACGGCTTGCCGGCGACCGCCGCCGCGTCGCAGAACCGCCAGGGGCGCTGCGTGCAGTCGTCCGCGATCCATTGGCAGGAGCGGAACACCAGCGTGGGTAGCGCCAGACGCGCCGGCTGGCACGCTACACGCTCCGGCGTCGCCGCATGCCGTGCCTCCCGGCGCT
>DASXNR010000119.1:0-3373 GCA_036494925.1 Acetobacteraceae bacterium | reverse complement strand
GGTGGCGACAAGGTCGGCCGGCAGGGTGGCGCGATCGACGATCAGGCTGTGGTAGCGGGTGGCGGTGAAGGGCGACGGAATGCCCTCCAGTATGTCGGTCCCGGCATGGAAGATGCGGCTGACCTTGCCGTGCATCGGCGCCGGCGCGCGCACCACATTGCCACCGAACGCCTGGCCGATCGCCTGATGGCCGAGGCAGACGCCCAGGATCGGCACCTTGCCGGCGGCGGCAGTGATCAGGTCCAGGCAGATGCCGGCTTCGTTCGGCGTGCAGGGGCCGGGGGAGAGCACGATCGCCTCGGGCTGGCGCGCCAGCGCGTCCGCCACGGTGAGCTTGTCGTTGCGCACCACCTCGCATCGCGCACCGACTTCGCCCAGGAAGTGGAACAGGTTGAAGGTAAAGGAATCGTAGTTGTCGATGAGCAGGATCATCGGACGGCTATCCTCCGAATAGGTCGAGTGTGGCGTGCCCTCGTCCGGGCCTCAAGCCCCTTGCTGACCGCTCTTGACGGTGCGCCCGCCGTGCGGACAGTTAGGCTGATGAAGTCGATCGCTCTCTGCCTGGCCGCCGCTGCCGTTGTGCTCGCGACTCGCGCGGCCGCCAATGAACCAGCGCAACCTTACCTTGCCGTCGGTCAGGCAGGATTGACCTGTGTGAAGTACCTTCAGGCGCGTGATGCCGAAGCGCAGGCCCGTCCGCCGGATGCCCCCTCCGGCAGGTTCTTCACCGGCCAATACATCGTGTTCATCGGCATGACCGACGGCGTGCTGAGTGCCGCGAATCGATTGGACAGCGGCGATCCCAATGTGGGACGCGGCAGCACGCCGGCCGACCGGATGGACTGGCTGGAGACCTATTGTCGCGACCATGCGGTCGAACTGTTTGTCAACGCAGTATTCTCCCTGCGGGAGCACCTGCATCAGCAGTAGGGCCGGACCACGCCGTATCAACCCGGCGTATTGGCGCCCGACTTGCCCGCCGCGAACCTCACCGCCTCCTCCGCCGCGCGCAACAGGGCGCGCGCCTTCTGGCGGCATTCCTCATGTTCGGACTCGGGCTCGGAATCGGCGACGATACCCGCCCCTGCCTGCACATACATGACGCCGTCCTTCACCAGCGCGGTGCGCAGTCCGATGCAGGTGTCCATCGTGCCGTTGGCGGCGAAATAGCCGATGCAGCCGGCGTAGATGTTGCGCCGGTCCGGCTCAAGCTCCTCGATGATCTCCATCGCGCGGACCTTCGGCGCGCCCGACAGCGTGCCCGCCGGGAACCCACCGACCAGCGCATCCAGCGCATCCAGTCCCTCGCGCAACTTTCCTTCCACATTGGATGAGAGGTGCATGACGTGGCTGAAGCGTTCGATCGCAAAGCTTTCGGTCACCTTGACGGATCCGATCTCCGCCACCCGTCCGACATCATTGCGCCCGAGGTCGAGCAGCATCAGGTGCTCGGCACGCTCCTTCGGGTCGGAGAGCAACTCCGCCTCCAGTGCCTGGTCCTCCTCGTATGTCACGCCGCGGCGCCGCGTGCCGGCGAGCGGCCGGATCGTCACCGTGCCGTCGCGCAGGCGCACCAGAACCTCTGGGCTGGACCCCACCACGGCAAAGCCGCCGAAATCGAGGAAGAACAGGAACGGCGCCGGGTTGATCCGCCGCAGCGCGCGATACAGCGAGAACGGCGGCAGCACGAACGGCACCGCGAAGCGCTGACTGATCACGATCTGAAACGCGTCGCCGGCCGCGATGTAGTCCTTGCACCGCCCCACCGCGGCGAGGAAGTCAGGCTTGCTGAAATTGGAGCCGGGCGCCGGCGGATCGGGCAGCATCACCGGCGGCGGGGGATGCGGCAGCGGTCGCTCCAGCGCCGCCTCTGCCGCCGCCAGCCGCTTCTGCGCATGGTCCCAGGCGGCCTCGGCGGTCATGTCGGGTTGCGGATAGACCGGCGCGGCCAGTGTCAGTTCGTCGTTCACATTATCGAAGATCGCGAACAGTGTCGGCCGCATCATCAGGCCTTCCGGCACGCCGATCAGGTCCCGGTTCTTCACCGGCAGCCGTTCCATCTGCCGCACCATGTCGTAGCCGAGATAGCCGACCAGTCCGCCCGCCATCGGCGGCAGATTGGCCGGCACGTCGAGCCTCGTCTCGGCGATCATCGCGCGCAGGCTGTCCAGCGCCGGCCGCGCCTCGGCGATGAAGGCGTGCGGCGCCGACTGAGCATAGCGGTTGACCTCCGCCCGGCCATCGCGGCAACGCCAGATCAGGTCCGGCTCCATGCCGATGATCGAATAGCGCCCGCGCGCGGCGCCACCCTCCACGCTCTCCAGCAGGAATGAGTTCGGACGGCCATGCGCCAGTTTCAGAAACGCGGCAACCGGCGTTTCCAGGTCCGCCACGCCGCGCCACCATACCAGTGTACCGCGCCCCGCGTCATACGCCGACCGGAAGCTGGCGAAAACCGGCGGAGCCGATAGGTTCATTGCTGCTGACCGGTGACGTTGTCGAGGACCGGCTGGTTGATGCGCGGTTGCGCGCGCGCGCGCAAAGCTTCGGCGAACACGCTGGCGAGGTCGGTGCCGATTGATCGGGCCACCGCCTGGCGCACCTCGCCGTAGCCGGCCGGATCGGCCTTTGGGTCTGCTTCGACGATCTCAGCCGGCACGGCGACGATGAAGCCATCGGCGGTCTCAACCATGGTCGGCTGGCCTTGCCTCAGCGCGAACAGCGGCTTCTGCAGCTGCGGCGGCATGCCCTCGGCCGCGGCGCCCAGGCCGACCAGCGGCGAGCGCCGCACCGTGACACCGGCAACCGTTGCCGCGTCTGCCAGCGACTGGCCACCCTTCACCGCGGCAAGCAGCTTCGCTGCTGCCTGCTCCTGTGCGCGCCGTCGCGCATCGCGTGTCCAGTCCGCCGCGACCTGCTCCTTCACCGTGTCGAACGGCTTTACCGCCGGCGCCGTCACGTTCTCGACACTCAACGCGAAATAGGCCGAACCGCCGGTCGATGGCGTCTGCACCTCGGCAAGCCGCGGCGGATCGCCCTTCTGCGCCTCGAACGCCGCCTTGATAAGCGCCGCCTTCAACTCGACCGGACCAGGGATCGGTGCCGGGGTGCCATCCGCGGTGTCGCCCTCGGCATCCAGCGTGCCGGCGACACCGACCAGACCGAGGTCACTCGGCATCTCGTCCAGGCTCGCGCCGCTGCCCAGCACGTTGTCCACCTTGTTGGCACGGTCGTACATCACATCGGTTGCCTTTGCGGCCAGCAACTCGTTGCGCAGCGCGTCCTTCACCTCCTCGAAGCTCTGCTCGCTGCCGGCGGTAGCCTTGGTGACGCGCACGATATGCCAGCCGAGAGCACCTTTGGCCGGGCCGGT
>DASXNR010000118.1:0-13864 GCA_036494925.1 Acetobacteraceae bacterium | reverse complement strand
AGACCCGTCCCGAGCCAACTCGGTCAGGTCCTTGCGCGATTCGGCGTCCAGGAAGCCGCGGCGGATCATGCCGACGGTAGAATCCGAGTCGCGCCGATTGGCAAGGGGTTTTTCGGCTTCTCGGGGAGTCGCGGTATATTTGGCGCTTCGCGCCCAGAAGGCTTTCCTCCGTGTAACTCCGTGCGAACTCCGTGCAACTCCGTGTCACCTTTCCTCGGTCCCGCGCGGGAATGACACCTGAGGAGGCCCCATGACCGATACGTTGGATGGCGGCTGCGCCTGCGGCCGGCTGCGCTACCGGATGAGCTCGAAGCCGATGTTCGTGCACTGCTGTCACTGCAAGGATTGCCAGCGCCAGACTGGCACCGGCTTCGTGCTCAACGCATTGATCGAGGCCGATCGGGTCGAGACGCTGTCGGGCGATCCGCGGCCCTATGCGATGCCGACCGACAGCGGCAAGCCGCACACGGTGTTCCGCTGCCCCGACTGCGGCACCGCGGTGTGGAGCGAATACGGCGGGCTGACCAAACTGCGCTTCGTCCGCGTCGGCACACTCGACGATCCGACGGCTCTGCCGCCGGACGTGCACATCTACACGCGATCGAAGCTGTCCTGGATCGCGCTGCCCGAGGGCGTGCCGGCGTTCGCGGCGTATTACAGTTCGCGCGAGCTGTGGCCGGCAGAAAGCCTGGAACGACGCAAGGCCGTGCTCGGATAGCTCAGCGGTCGCCGAGGAAGTGCAGCGCCGCCGCGTTGAACGCCGTGAGATCCTGCAGGAAGGCGAAATGGCTGGTGTCCGGCAGGATCAGCGGTCCGGCACCCGGAATGGTCGCCGCGATCTATTCGGTGTGAGCGCGCTTGATCGCCTCGTCGTGCACGAAGTCGCTGCCCATAGATGCAACCGTTGCGGAATGTCTGGAACCGCGGATAGTCTCGGGACTACCGGCCTGCACCGGAGGGAATATGCACCGCACGCCACTGAACCGGATCACGGCCGATGATCGCAGGCAGTTCCAGGCCGACGGCGCCATCTGCCTCCGCGGCATGTTCGACGGCGAATGGCTCGAGCGGATGCGTCGGGCGGTGGACCGTGTCATGGACGCCAATGATCCGCAGGCGCGTTCGCGCGAGGTGACCAAGGCACTCGGCGGCAAGAGCGGCCGTTTCCACATCAACTCCTTCATCTGGCGGTGGGACGCAGATTTCCGCGACTGGGCCGTAAACAGTCCGTGTGCAGAGATCGCGGCGACGCTGATGGAGGCCGACGAGGTGCGGCTGTTCTACGATCAGTTGTTCGTCAAGGAGCCCAACACCAACGAGATGACCGACTGGCATCAGGACCTGCCGTTCTGGCCGTTGCTCGGCAACGACGTGCTTTCGGTCTGGGTGGCGCTGGTGGATGTCGATCAGGACAACAGTGCCCTGGAGTACATCGCCGGCTCGCACAACTGGGGCAAGTTCTACGCCGCCGCAATTCCCGACAAGGATCCGAAGTTCAGGTCGGAGCTCGAGCCGTGCCCTAATTTCTCGCAGCGACGCGATGACGCGAGCCTGCGGTTCCTGTCCTGGGACATGCGGGCCGGCGACTGCATCGTGCACCATCCGCTGGCGGTGCATGGCGCCGAGGGCAACTTCTCACCGAAGCGGCGGCGTATGGCTATCTCGACCCGCTACATGGCGCGCAATGTGGTCTGGGATCCGCGTCCGGCGACGATGGCGATTCCAAACAATCCGCAACTGCCGGCAGGCGAGTTTCCGGCCGATGACACGTTGTTTCCGGTCGTCTGGCGACTCGCGGGTCGGTGCTTGTCGGTTTAGCAGCCACGGCCCGATTAGTGCCGGTGGAACGATCTCAGTCCGGCATGCCAAACCGGGTCGGCCTCTTCCCGTGATAGTCCCAGCACAACTGCCATGACCGCGACCACCGATATCCCCTCGTGTATTCCCCGCGCCGCACTGGTCACCGGGGCGGCACAGCGCATCGGCCGCGCCATCGCGCTGGCGCTTGCCGAGGCCGGCTTCGATGTCGCGGTGCATTGTCACAGCAGCCGCGACGCCGGCGGCGCGACCTGCGAGGCGGTCCGCCGCCTCGGCCGCCACGCCACCTTGCTATCGGCCGATCTCGCCGATGAAGTCGCGACCCAGGCGCTGCTGCCGCGGGCCATCGCGGCGCTCGGCCCGATCGGCGTGCTGGTGAACAACGCCTGCCCGTTCGAGCGTGACGAATGGCACGACGCCACCCGCACCTCCTGGGACACGCACATCGAGACCGGGCTGCGCGCCCCGTTCGTGCTGATGCAGGACTTCGCCCGGGCGCTGCCACCGGACGTCGAGGGCGCCGTGATCAACATGCTGGACCAGCGGGTGTGGTCGATCACGCCGCACTTCGTTTCCTACACGGTGGCCAAGGCCGGGCTGTGGGCGCTGACCCAGTCGATGGCGCTGGCGCTCGCGCCGCGGATCCGGGTGAACGGCATCGGCCCCGGGCCGGCGCTGCCCAACACACGGCAGACCCAGGAGCAGTTCGTCCGGCAGTCCGCCTCGGTGCCGCTGCATCGTGGCTCCAGCCCCGCGGAGATCGCCCGCGCGGTGCTCGCCATCCTTGCCCTGCCGGCGATGACCGGTCAGATGCTGGCGCTCGACGGCGGACAGCACCTGCAATGGCAGCCCGGCCGGCACGGCCCGCCGCCTGAGGAGTAAGCGCGCATGGAAACCCAGCCGATCGCCAGCGGCACCCGGGCGCTCCGCCACATGTTCCTGCGCGACATGGTGCTGAATGCCAGCATCGGCGTGCATCCGCACGAGCACGCGGCGCCGCAGCGGGTGCGGATCAACGTCGATCTCGGCGTCGAGGACGATGGCGCGCGGCCGCTGTCGCGCCAGCCGGTGGGGCGCGACGAACTGGCGCGGGTGGTGGACTACGAGAAGCTGGCGGCACGCGTGCGCGGCATCGTCGCCTCCGGCCACGTGCGGCTGGTTGAGACATTGGCCGAGCGAATCGCCGAGACCTGCCTGTTGGATCGTCGGGTGCACCTCGCGCGTGTGCGGGTGGAAAAGCTCGACATCTTCGCGGATGCCACTTCGGCAGGCGTCGAAGTCGAACGCCGGCAGGGCGATTTGTCCACGTCCTGACCAGCCGCCGAACCAGCCAAGCCGGTATCTTGGCATCGGTTAAATTCATTGCGGCGGTCGGTACAAGGATTGCGATAAATCAATGACTTAGCGGTTGCCTAAATTTTTGGCAATCTTCCGGAAAGCCGCTGATTCCGCGGCTTTCACGACTATGCGAGCGGCTCCGCCCACAAAGTTATCCACACAATCGAAGTCGACCACGAAGCCTCTGGCCGAATGCCAGCGAAGCGGCCAATTATCCTTGCGATGAGCGACCCGCCTGCCATCCCTGCTCCTGCCGGTGCCGCGGCCATCGAGGCCGCCCTGACCACCATGCCGTTCAGCCCCGGCGTGTATCGCATGCTCGATGCCAAGGGCGACGCGCTGTATGTCGGCAAGGCGCGCAGCCTGAAGAAGCGGGTCGCCGCCTACATCCAGCTCGGCCGGCTGGACGAGCGGCTGCGACGGATGGTGAACGAGACCGCCGCGATGGAGGTGATCACCACCCACACCGAGGCCGAGGCGCTGCTGCTCGAGGCCAACCTGATCAAGCGGCTGAAGCCGCGCTTCAACATCGTGCTGCGGGACGACAAGTCGTACCCCTGGCTGATGCTGACCGAGGACCATCCGTTTCCGCAGATCGCCAAGCACCGCGGCGCGCAGGTCCGCAAGGGCAGCTACTGGGGGCCGTTCGCCTCCGCCTGGGCGGTGAACCAGACGGTGACCGCGATGCAGCGGGTGTTCCTGCTGCGCTCCTGCGCCGACACGGTGTTCGCCAACCGCACCCGGCCCTGCCTGCTGTATCAGATCCGCCGCTGCTCGGCGCCTTGCGTGGGCCGGATCGGCGCGGCCGATTACGGCCGGCTGGTCGGTCAGGCGAAGGCGTTCCTGGCCGGCAAGTCGGCCACCGTGCAGCAGGAGCTTGCCGCCGAGATGGAACTCGCCGCCGGCACGCTGGAATTCGAGCACGCCGCGGCGGTGCGCGATCGCATCCGCGCGCTGACCTTCGTGCAGGGCAGCGACGTGGTGAACCCGGCCAGCCTGCGGGACGCCGATGTGATCGCCGCCTGGCAGACCGCGGGGCAGACCTGCGTGCAGGTGTTCTTCGTCCGCGGCGGGCGCAACAACGGCAACCGCGCGTTCTTCCCGACGCATGCGAAGGCGGAGGAGGCGGCCGAGGTGCTCGCCGCCTTCATCGCGCAGTTCTACGACGACAAGCCGCCGCCGCCCTGCGTGCTGACCAACCACGCGCTGCCGGAGCAGGACCTGGTCGCCGAGGCGCTGAGCCTGAAGGCGGACCGCAGGGTGGAGATCCTGGTGCCGCAGCGCGGCGAGAAGCGCGCGGTGGTGCAGCACGCCGAGCTCAACGCGCGCGAGGCGTTGGAGCGCAAGCTGGCGGAGAGCGCCGGCCAGGCGAAGCTGCTCGATGGCGTGGCGCAGTTGTTCGGACTGCCGGCGCCGCCGGAGCGCATCGAGGTGTACGACAACTCGCACATCATGGGCGCCAACCCGTACGGCGTGATGATAGTCGCGGGGCCGGAAGGGTTTCGCAAGGCGGCGTATCGCAAGTTCGCCATTCGTGGACCGGTCGCGCCGGGCGACGACTTCGCGATGATGCGCGAAGTGCTGCAGCGCCGCTTCACCCGCGCGCTGAAGGAGCAGGAGGAAGGCGCTCCGGCAACCGACTGGCCGGATGTGGTGTTGATCGATGGCGGCGTCGGACAGCTCTCGGCGGCGCGCGACGTGATGACCGATCTCGGCGTACAGGACGTGAAGCTGGTGGCGATCGCCAAGGGACCGGATCGCGATGCCGGGCGCGAATGGTTCCACACCGACGGGGCGGCACCGTTCCAGCTGCCACCGCGCGATCCGGTGCTGTATTTTCTGCAGCGACTGCGCGACGAGGCACATCGTTTCGCGATCAGCACGCATCGCGCGGGACGATCGAAGAATATCCGCCAGAGCGAGCTGGACGAGGTTCCCGGTATCGGTGCCGCGCGCAAGCGGGCGCTGCTCAATCACTTCGGTTCGGCGCGTGGCGTGAAGATGGCAGGGCTGGCCGATCTGGAGGCCGCACCCGGCATCAGCCACGAGACGGCGCGACGGGTCTATGCGCATTTCCACCCGGGAGTGCGGATGGAGAACGCTTCCTGAATTCAATTTAATGGATTGAATCGCTCACAAGCAGGCGATGTAACATCAGATGCATTGCCGATTACATGCATTGATCCACGTTCGAAGTGCGGCGTGTTCAGCCGCCTTCCCGGATTGGCTCGCTTGCGATGAAAAAATACCGTCTGTCGCTCATTGTCGCTATCGTCCTGGCGCTGCCCGCAGTGTGGCTTGTGCGCAACCACGACTCGCACGCGCAGGTTCAGGCTTCCGCTGCACCGGTTCCCGTTACCGCGAAACCAGCGCAGGAACAGGACGTTCCCGTGTTCTTGCGTGGTCTCGGCACGGTGCAGGCGTTCAACACGGTCGAGATCAAGGCACAGGTCAACGGCACGCTCATCGCCATCCCGGTGCAGGAAGGCCAGGAGGTGCATCAAGGCGACATTGTGGCCAACATCGATCCTCGCCCCTATCAGGCCACACTCGACCAGGTGACCGCGCAACGCGCCGAAGATGCCGCACAGCTGCAAAGCGCGCAGCTCGATCTGCAGCGCTATCAACATCTGGCGAAGAACCAGTTCGCGCCAGTGCAGCAGGTGGATGATCAGCAGGCCACCGTGAACAAGCTGGTCGCCACGGTGCAGGCGGATACGGCGGCGATCGAAACCGCGCAGATCAACCTCGATTATTGCACCATCCGCGCCCTTATCAACGGCCGTGTCAGCTTCCACCAGACCGATGTCGGCAACCTGATCCAGACCACCAGCCAGACCGGCATCGTATCAATCACCCAGGACAAGCCGATATCGGTCGTCTTCACGCTGGCGGAGTCGCAACTGCCACGCATCCAGAAGGCAATGGCCAACCGCACGCTGCCGGTGGCGGTCTACGACAGTGAGGACAAGACCAAGCTCGCCGACGGTCAGTTGCTGACGCCGAACAACGCGATCGACGCATCCACCGGCACGATCCAGCTCAAGGCCACGTTCGCGAACGACGACGACGCGCTGTGGCCGGGCGAATTCATCAACGCCAGGTTGCACGTGGACACGCTGCGTCAGGCCGTGACGATACCGATCGCGGCGATTCAACATGGCCCCAGCGGATTGTTCATCTACACGGTCAAACCGGACAATACGGTCCAGGAACAGGCCGTCGAGGTAGCCTATCAGGATGACGCGATCGCGGTGATCGCCGAGGGCGTGAACAGCGGCGACGACGTCGTGCTGAGCGGTCAGTCGCGGCTGGCGCCCGGCACGCGCGTCGCCGCGAACGCCCCGGCTCCCGTGCCCGGCGGCAACAGTTAGGGCACATCCCGAGCATGAGCATTTCGACGCCGTTCATTCGCCGCCCGATCGCGACCTCGCTGCTGACGACAGCGATTCTCCTGGCGGGGCTTGTCGTGTTCCCGCTGCTGCCCGTCGCTCCGTTGCCGAGCGTCGAGTTTCCCACGCTGGTGGTATCGGCGAGCTATCCCGGCGCAAGTCCCGAGACGATGGCCTCTACCGTCGCGACGCCGCTGGAAACCGAGTTCGGCCAGATGCTGCCTGGCCTGGCGCAGATGACCTCGACCAGCGTGCTGGGCAGCACCCAGATCACCCTGCAGTTCGACCTCAGCACCGACATCAAGTCGGAAGCCACCATGGTGCTGGAGGCGATCAATGCCGCCCAGGGCTCGCTGCCGAAGGCGATGCCGAACCCGCCGACGTTCCGCGAAACCAATCCGTCCGATGCGCCGATCCTGATTCTGTCGATGCAATCGGATCAGGCGCCGATCACCGAAGTCGATGACTACGCGGAAAACCTCGTCGCACAGCAACTGTCGCAGCTCGAGGGCGTGGGACAGGTGCTGGTCGGCGGACAACAGACGCCGGCGATTCGCGTGCAGGTCGATCCCGCCAGGCTTGCCTCGATGGGCATGAGCCTGGAGGACGTGCGCACCGTGCTGACCAATGCCACGGTGGATGATCCGAAAGGCAGCATCAACGGATCGCAGCGGTCATATACGATCTACGCCAACGATCAGCTCATTAAGGCTGAGCCATACAACAACATCATCATCGGCTATCGCAACGGCGCCGCGATCCGCATCGGCGACATCGGACACGCGGTCGACGGTCCGCAGAATGACCAGTTGGCGGCATGGACCAACGGCAAGCGCGGCATTCTGCTGCTGGTGTTCAAGCAGGCCAACGCCAATGTCATCACTACCGCCGACAGCGTGAAGGCCAAGCTGCCGCAACTGGAGAACAACATACCGCCGAATATCCACATGTCGGTGGTGTCGGATCGCACGCTGACGATTCGCGCGTCGGTCGGCGATGTCGAATTCACCTTGTTGCTGGCGGTCGGTCTGGTGGTGATGGTGATCTTCCTGTTCCTGCGCAACCTGTGGGCCACCATCATCCCCAGCATCACGATACCGGTCGCTCTGGCCGGCACGCTGGGCGCCATGTACCTGTGCGGCTTCAGCCTGGATAATCTGTCGCTGATGGGCCTGACCATCGCGGTCGGCTTCGTGGTCGACGATGCGATCGTGATGCTGGAGAACATCTTCCGCTACATCGAGGCCGGCATGAAACCGCTGGACGCCGCCATCAAGGGCGCCGGCGAGATCGGGTTCACCATTGTCTCGATCAGCTTTTCGTTGATAGCGGTCTTCATCCCGTTGCTGCTGATGGGCGGCATCGTCGGGCGGCTGTTCCGCGAATTCGCGATCTGCGTGTCGATGACCATCGTCATTTCGGCACTGGTGTCGCTGACGCTGACGCCGATGATGGCGTCGCGCTTCCTGTCGTCCGAGGCGCACGAGCACGGCCGCATCTACAATTTCATCGAACAGGCATTCGCCGTGACGATCCGCTTCTACGAACGCACGCTGGATGTCGCGCTGCGCTTCCGCTTTGTCACGCTGCTGGTGTTCCTGGCGACGGTGAGCCTCAGTGTGCTGCTGTATGTGGTGATCCCCAAGGGGTTCTTCCCCGACCAGGATACCGGCATCCTGATCGGGACGACCGACGCCGCGCAGGACATCTCGTACGACGCGATGGCGACGCTGCAGCAGCAGGTGAACAGCATTGTCCAGTCGGATCCCGCGGTCGCGTCGGTGGTGGCATCGGTGGGTGCCGGCGCGGGCGGTCAGACCGCGAACAACGGCCGCATGTATATCACGCTGAAGCCGTGGGATCAGCGCAAGGACACCGCGTTCCAGGTGATCCGGCGCATCGATCAGAAGATGCAGGCGGTACCGAGTATCCGCCTGTTCCTGCAGGCGGTGCAGGATGTGCGCGTGGGCGGACGCGTCTCGCGCACGCAGTATCAATATACCTTGCAGGACGCCAAGGCCGACGAACTGAACACCTGGGCGCCGAAGATCCTGGACAAGCTGCGCAGCCTGCCGCAGCTCGCCGATGTCACGTCGGACCAGGAGGATGCCGGGACCACCGAGACCTTGACCTATGATCGCGACCAGGCGGCGCGCTTCGGCGTGCAGCCGGCGACCATCGACAACATTCTGTATGACGCATTCGGCCAGCGCGAGGTTGCCCAGTATTTCACCGGCAACAAAGCGTACTACGTGATACTCGAAGCCCTGCCGGATCAGCAGGGCCAATTGAGCACGCTGCAGAAGCTCTATGTCACCTCGTCTGGTGGCCAGGCAGTGCCGCTGTCGACGCTGGTGCATGAGACATCGGTTCCGGTGCAGCCGGTGGGAATGAACCACCAAAGCCAGTTCCCGGCGGTAACCATCTCGTTCAACCTGCAAGGCAGTACCGCGCTCGGCGAAGCCGTGACGGCGATCGAGCGCACCGAATCGCAGATGGGCGTGCCGGTGACGGTGCAAGGCTCGTTCCAGGGAACCGCGCAGGCGTTCCAGACCTCGCTCAGCACCGAGCCGTATCTGATCGCGGCGGCCCTGGTCACCGTCTACATCATCCTCGGCATCCTGTACGAAAGCTACATCCTGCCGCTGACGATATTGTCCACCCTGCCGTCCGCCGGCGTCGGCGCGCTGCTGATCCTGCTGGCGTTCGGCTACCAGCTCACGGTGATCGCGCTGATCGGCATCATCCTGCTGATCGGCATCGTGAAGAAGAACGGCATCATGATGGTCGACTTCGCCATCAACGCCGAACGGCGCGACGGGCTGTCGCCGATGGCGGCAATCCGGCAGGCCTGCCTGCTGCGCTTCCGGCCGATCCTGATGACGACCATGGCGGCCTTGCTCAGCGGCGTACCGTTGATGCTCGAAGGCGGCGCGGGATCGGAACTGCGCAAGCCGCTAGGTTTCGCGATGGTCGGTGGTCTGGCGTTGAGCCAGGTGCTCACGCTGTACACGACGCCGGTGATCTACCTCTACCTCGATCGGCTGCAGCACTGGCTGGCGCCACGCCGCGCGCCAAGCGTGCCGAGGCTTGCGGCGATCATGGCGAGTTCGAACGCCGAAGGAGCCGATTAGGCAGGCCAGGAGGAACGTTCGATGGAGACCGCGCATGTCCGCCGCACGCTGGGTTTCCTGCTGCGGGAAAACTCGCGCCTGATGCGGCGGCGCTTTGTTCACCATGCACGTAAGTCGGGGCTTCTGCTCAACCTGTCCGAGGCAAGCCTGCTGTCGCAGGTTTGGCATGAGCCGGGAATCAGTCAGGCTCGCATCGCCTGGCTGCTGGACCTGGAGACGATCTCGGTGGTTCGCCTGGTCGACAGCCTGGAACGGGCGGAACTGCTGGAACGCCGACCGCATCCCAAGAATCGGCGCATTCGTACCTTGTGGCTGACGCCTGCCGCGGAGACCGCTGTGGCCCAGGTGCGCCGGATCACCGACATCGTACGACGTGAGGCACTGGCAGACATATCAAAGGCCGAACGCGAACAGCTTCTCGACACGCTGTTGACGCTGCGTTCAAATCTGCACGCGGCGGAGATGGCACAGTCTGCTGCGGCGTGATATTCGAAGCGACGATGCAATCCAGCGCTGGATTGCGTCGTCGCTTCGCTCCTCGCTATGACGGTGTCGGGGCGATGCCAGTCATGCACTGTGACAGGCGCGTATGCCAACATCGGTATCATCGCGGGGCAATCGGGTGAACGGGCCGGTGATTTCGTCGAGTCGGCAAAGAGTAAGGGTTTACACGGAGTTTCACGGAGGAAGAGGTTCGCACTACGCGCGCGGCGCATTCAATTTTTCTCCGTGGAACTCCGTGTGAATCGCGCGGTTTGGCACAGGACAGGCGGCGAGCGCGTCGCTTCGCCCCATTGCCCTGGGTATCATCGACTTCGATCTTGATTCGGCCGCCAACACTGCAGTAGTCTTACGGAGTTGAAGCTGCCGACAGATGGGGCATGCCGCCCAGGTCCGGCGCTGACTGCGCGAAGTCGCAGCAGGCGAATTGCAACGCCAGACTTTCCAGGGCACGAACCCACTGGAACCAGGATCGCCCCAGTTCTTCATCGAAGAAGGGGAGGACGTCAACTTGATGGTTATCGCCGAGCAGGAGCACTATCTGCTGGTATCAGATGGTAAACGCTGCACTGTCGTGGAGCGGCGCGCCGGTAAATTCTATCCGCTGTGCAATGGCGTACGACACGGTCTTGATCTCGACGATGAAGGCATCGCCCAGCTTGTGACTGGGTCAGCCTCGTGTTCCGAATGGGAGGGGCGCAAACGTCTCGCGGACGTTGCCGGGCGATGGCGAGATCTGTTCGAGCACGTCAGATGAAACAGGGCATGCCTGCGAGCTGACGTCGTGCATGCACTATGTCGCCGCATTGTGACTGGCATTGTGGTATGATGTTCTTTTGTGGCACCGCGCCTCGGAGCTGACCCTACTTCGATGGCAACGCGCAGTCCGGGCCAGCGACGGAAAGCCGGGGCGGCGATCCGTAGCGATGTGGCGCGCAGCGCACACAGTGAGTGGGCTCGGCGTTCCGACCGGGCCGACCCTGCCGGCGTACTGATCGAGCAGGGCAAGAGCCGGATCCGGGAGTTGCTGCCGATCCGGTACGGGCGGATGCGGACCGATCCGTTCGCTTTCCTGCGCGGGGCCGCGGCCGTAGTAGCGGCCGGTCTGGCGTGTACATCGTCTACCGGCATTCGCATGCAGGCCTGCGGTGACGCCCATCTCGCCAAATTTCGGCTATTACGCGACGCCCGAAGGGTCGCCGGAATTCGACATCAACGACTTCGACCAGACCCTGCCGGCTCCGTTCGAGTGGGATCTCAAGCGGCTGGCGACCAGCCTCGTGGTGGCGGGTCGGGTTGCGCATTATTCCGAGAAGGGACGCTCGCTCACTCGCCCGGACCGCTGCCCGATCCTACCGCGAACACATGGCGGGGTTGGCGCAGCTATCGCCGATCGAGGACTGGAACCGGCGTATCGACCTCGGCCCAACGCTTGCGCGCACGCACGGGCGGGCTGGCGACCCTGTGCTGGTAACCGGTTATGCCGGCAACGGGATCGCGTTGGACGAGGCGATCGGCGAGTTCGCTGTCCGCTACGCGGACCAGTCCGAGAAGGATCGGAACGGTTTCCTGGCGGCGATCAAGGCGGGTCGCATAGTCGCGGCAGACCCTTGAGCCGATTTGTGGAGCCATACAAAAATCGAACGTAGGGCCTGCAGACTGACCTTGTCGCCGCGCAATGGGTGTTCCTTTCAGTCGGCCTTCAACGAGAACAAGCTTCACTTGATCTGCGCGATCTGAGCCTGGCTCAGTCCGCGGATGAAATCAGGCAGTGGGATGAAGCCGACCGGCGTCAGGTAATTGTCGCCGTTGCCGCCGGTGACCGAAATCGCCCAGAGCAGGAAGGAGCGCACCGCTTCGGCCGTCGCGGCGTTTGGTTGCGTTCGCGAGATCAGGGCGTATTCATAGTTGACCAACGGGTAGCTGTCGTCGCCCGGGGCAAACACGAGGCTGATGCGCTCGTAGGGCGGCGTGCGCGGGTCGAGCTCAGCGGCGGCATCGGCGATCGTCCGCCGCGAGGCGAGCACGAACTTGCCGGCCTGGTTCTCGACCATGGCCGTGCCGAGCTGGGCTTTGGCAATCTCGCCGGCGTAGCTGACGCCCGCATAGCCGATCGCGTAAGGCGTGGCGGCGAGCGTCGCGACGACGCCTTCGTTGCCGGGTGCGGTTTTCTCCGCGGCGACCTTGGGCCAGGCGATATCGGTACCATAACCCGTATTGTCTTCCCAACTCTCGGCCGAGAAGTCCAGGAATTGGCTAAAGACGAAGGTGTCGCCGGACGCATCGGCGCGGCGAACCGGGATGATGCCCTGGTGCGGCAGCGCCACGCCCGGATTGAGCGCCTTGATTTTGGGATCTTCCCACTCGGTGATGGCGCCGGAATAGATGGCGGCGAGCACTGGGCCGCTGATCCTGAGGTTTGCTCCATTGAGGCCCGGCAGATTGTAGTTAATCGCAACCGCGGAGATGGCGAGCGGTACGTTGAGGATCTCCGGATTATGCGCCGCGACCGCGTCGGAGAGATAGGCGTCGGAGGCACCGATACGAACGGAACCGCCGATGGCCGAGTCGATACCGACGCCGGAACCGGTGGCGGCCGCCGTCAGCACGACATCGGGCGCGACGCTCTTGTAGCCGTCGATCCACTTCTGGAAGAGCGGGTACAGCAGCGTTGAGCCGGTTTCGTTGATCGTGATGCTGTCCGCGTAGGCGGCAGAGACCGCGAAGGCGAAGCCAAGGGCGGCCCCGGCGATCGCGCCGCGAAGGTTTTTCGTCATCAATGCGACTCCTGCGGGGCGCGCCCGATCCGGTCGAGGTTCACCCCAGTCGTCTCGATGCGGTAGACCCAGGTCACCACCGCGCCCAACACCGAGGTGACCGCGAGGGTGTAAAGCAGCGTGCGGGTGCCCAGGGAGGCCAACAGGATCGGGAAGCCGAAGGTTGTGGCGACCGCGCCGACCTTGCCGATCATCGCCGCGAAGCCCGCGCCCATGCCGCGCACCTCGGTGGGGAACACTTCGCCGGCGAGCAGGTAGGTCTGCGCGTTCGGGCCGACATTGGTCATGAAGTTGAAGAACATCACGCCGGCCATGATCAGGTAGAGCTTCATCGGGCCCTCGGCATCGATCGACAGCGTGGCGATGACAAGTCCGACCGCGCAGCCGATAAAGCCGACGGCTTGCAGGAGGATGCGTCCGTATTTGTCGGCGAGCGCGATCGCGAAGATGATGCCGACGATCAGCAGCGAGGTTGTGAGCGCCGCGGCCTGCGCCGAATGGATGCCGCTCGCGATCAGATCCGCGGGGCTGCGGATCTTGTCGGGACCGCTGCCGAGGGCGGCCGCGATCATGGTAGGGGTGAAGACGCCGATGCCGTAGGTGCCGAGATCCTGCAGGAACCACGGCGCCGACGAGAAGATGGTGGCGCGGCGATTGTCCTTATTGAACAGCGCCATGAAGGACTTTTTCGATGTGCTCGCCTCATCCGCGACATGACGGGCGAGAGCCACCTCTTGGGGGTAGCGCGGAGTCCGGTGGAGCAGGCGTTCAACCTCTTTTTCCGCCTTCTCGTGGTCGCCGCGCACGATGAGCCAGTTCGCGCTCACCGCGACGGTTGACGACATCGAGCCCCTGTGCGGCGGACAGGGGATCGTGGCTACCGCTCCGTATAAAGGCATTGCCT
>DASXNR010000117.1:0-2587 GCA_036494925.1 Acetobacteraceae bacterium | reverse complement strand
ATCCGGCGGTGCAGCTCGCCAGCCAGTCCGGCACGCCGCTCGTCTGGGACGACCGGCTGGCGAGCTTCGTGCCCGGTGTCCCGGTGCAGACGCAGCACTCCGCGGGGGCTGCCGCGGGCGTCACCGGCATCGCCGCGGCCGCCGCGGACGGCGCGCGCGCCGGCGCCGCGGCCGCCGCGGATGCCGGTTTCGCTGCGGACGCGGCGATCGATCTGCCGCGCGGCGATGCGCCCGATCCCGCCGTGCTGCCGGTCTGGGAAGTGAAGGCGCATGGCAAGGCCTTCGTCGATATCCAGGACGACGTCACCACCGAGGATATTCGCCTGGCCTGTCGCGAAGGCTACCGCCATATCGAACATGCCAAGCGCTACACGACCCACACGATGGGCACCGAGCAAGGCAAGACCGGCGGCCTGATCGGCGCCGCCGTGCTGGCGGAAGCCCGCGGCGAGCGCGTGCAGGATGTCGGCCTGCCGACCTTCCGTCCCTTCGTGACGCCGGTCACCTGGGGCGCGATTGTCGGCGCGCGGGTCGGCGAGCACTACGCGCCTGTGCGGCTGACGCCGCTGCACGACTGGCACGCGCGCCATGGCGCCAGATTCATGGAAGCCGGCGCCTGGCTGCGCCCGTCGTTCTACCGCGCCACGGGCGATGCCGACGACTGGGCGAGCGTGCTGCGCGAGGCGCGCGCGGTGCGGCGCGCGGTGGGCATCTGCGACGTTTCCACGCTCGGCAAGATCGACGTGCAGGGCAGCGACGCGGCGACGTTCCTCGACCGGATCTATGCCAATACGCTGTCCAGCCTGGCGGTCGGCCGCGCCCGCTATGGGCTGATGCTGCGCGAGGACGGCATCGTGTTCGACGACGGAACGGTCTCGCGCCTGGCGCCGGACCATTTCTTCGTCACCACGACGACGGCAAATGCCGAGCCGGTGATCGCGCATCTGGAATTCCACCTGCAGACGTGCTGGCCCGAGCTGGACGTGCAGCTTGCCGCGGTGACCGACACGTTCGCGTCGATGTCGGTCACCGGTCCGCGGGCGCGCGACACGCTGGTTCAGGTGCTGCGCGGCCTCGACCTGGCGAATCACGCATTCCCCTTCATGGCGGTCGGCGACGGCGAGCTTGCCGGCTGCCCGGTGCGCGTGTTCCGCATCAGCTTCTCCGGTGAACTGGCCTACGAGATCGCCACGCCGTGGGGCTGCGGCCTTGCCGTGTGGCAGGCAATCATGCAGGCGGGCGCGGCATTCGGCATCGCGCCCTACGGCGTGGAAGCGCTCGGCCTGCTGCGCATCGAGAAGGGTCACGTTGCGGGAGCAGAATTGAACGGCCACACCACGGCGGCCGATCTCGGCCTGGGGCGCATGCTGAAGCCGCGCGGTGATTTCATCGGCCGCGCGCTTGTCGGGCGACCGGGCTTGGTCGATCCGGACCGCCCGCGCCTGGTCGGTGTGATGCCGACGGATCGCAGCATCCCGTTGCGGGCAGGCGCCCATCTGGTGGAGACCGGCAGCAGCACGAGCCTCGGCTGGATCAGCAGCGTGACGCGGTCGGTGGAACTGGAGCGCTGGATCGGCCTCGCGTTGCTGCGCGGCGAGGGACGCATCGGCACGTGCCTGCGGGCGACGTTCCCGCTGACCGGTGAGACAGCGGAAGTCGCAATTGTTAGCCCGCATTTCGTCGATCCGGAGAATGCGCGTGTCCGCGCCTGAACCGGCATGCCCATTCGGCAATGCTTTGCCTGCCGGGCGTTACGGGGTGCCGGCCGACGCACCGGTGCGCCTTGCTGCCCGCCGCTGTGCGCTGGTGCAACTAGCTGCGCGGCGCGGGCGGGCGGACGCTTTGGGCGGTGCCATGCGCGCGGCATGTGGCTTGGAGCTGCCACCGCCCGGCCATGCCGCGGTCGCGGGCGAGTTGGCCGCGCTGTGGATGCAGCCCGCGACGTGGCTGCTGATGGCGTCACCCGGCGAGCTCGGCGCGCTCGCCCGGTCGGTGAAGCACGCATGTGGCGACGCCGGTTCGGTGGTCGACCAGACGCAGGGCCGCGCGGTTCTGCACCTGGCAGGCGGCGCGGCTCGCGAGGTGCTGGCGCGCATCTGTCGCATCGACCTGCATCCGCGCGTGTTCCGCGCCAGTTGCGTCGCGGCGACCGCTGTAGCGGAGTTGGACTGTTTGCTCTATCAGCGCGACGACGGTCCGAGCTTCGAATTGCTGGTGCCTGCGAGTTATGCCGGCTGGTTCGCGGAAGCGGTGCGGCGGGCCGCCGCGAGCGTCGGCTACGAAATCGTCTGACACCGGAGCTCGCGCGAGGTGTTGTCCGCTTGAGATGGAAGCCTGGGTCTACTTTGCAACAACGGCGATCGGCCTCATCGCCTTGACGTTTTGGGCCTGGCCGCGCATGTCGCGTAAGATCGGCGAACCTCATGCCATCGTTCGATCTTGCCCTGTGTCCCTATCGAATACTCCATCCACTGGCCTGAGGGACAAGATCAGATAGTCTGAGCCGCAATGATCGCTTTTATGAGCTTAATCCTCCACGTCGTGGTCTCGCCGTTAAAGACCAAGGCACGGCTGGAGGCCGAGATCA
>DASXNR010000116.1:0-6685 GCA_036494925.1 Acetobacteraceae bacterium | reverse complement strand
TGGGAGCGTCGCCCTGTCCTCTCGGGCGGATCGCGGACCTGGCTTTACCTCACCGGCGAGCGCGGACTGCCGGACTGCGTCCTCGCCGCCGCACTCGCTGCTGACGTTGTACGGGAAGGGCCGCACGGCAGCGCCTGGTTCGCACACCGCGACGCCGCGGGCCGCGTGACCGGGATCGAGATGCGCAGCCCAGCCTGGCGCAATTTCTCGGCGGGTGGTGAGAAGACGCTGTTCCGGCTGCCGGGCAGCCCCGGCTCGCTGTCCCGCGTTGTAGTCTGCGAGGGGGCGATCGATGCGCTGAGCCTGGCGGCGATCGAGGACTTGCGCGGTGACACGCTGTATGCGGCGACCACGGGCAGCATGGTACCGGCGACGATCGCCGCGTTGCAGCAGCTTCTGCAGGTGCTGTCTGCTGACCCGGCCGGCACGCTGATCGCTGCCACCGACGCCGACACCGCGGGTTGGCGCTACGCCGCCCGCCTCGGCGAACTCGCGGCAGGAGCCGGGGTGCGATTCGCGAGGGCACTGCCGCCTGACGGTCTGAACGACTGGAATGACGCGCTGCGCGCACTGGCGCCGGCGCCGTAGCGCCGCGTGGTGCCCGTGCGCGCAAACGCGGATCAACCACAGTCAGAACACAGGCGGCCCAAACAGAAATCCAGAAGTATGATGCCGGAATAAGAAGCTTTACCGCATCGCCGTCCGCCCGCCGCAAGGGGCCGGCCTGCGGCCTCGCGCAAGAGGCGCGCCCTTGCCCCGGTCAGCCGGGATGCGGGGCGAGAGGGGTGTTCCAGAAACCCATGAGGGAAGGACACCCCGATGAGCACCGCAACTGAACGCGTAACCCGCGGCGGCCGAACCAACCACGCATCGCGCGATCACTACCAGGAAGTCACCGACCGTATCATCGCCGCGCTGGAGGCTGGCACGCCGCCATGGCGCGACCGTGGGACCCTGACAAGGCAGGCGGCCCTGCGATGCCGCGCAATGCCGTGACCGGCCAACGCTATCGGGGCATCAACGTGCTGACGCTCGGCATGTCGGCCCTGGCCTTCCGTAGCGGCGATCCGCGCTGGGCCACCTACAAGCAGGCGGCAGACCGGGGCTGGCAGGTCCGGAGGAGCGAGCGCGGCACAACCGGATATTTCTTCAAGCGGTTGGAGCTGCGCGATGCGTCCGGGTCGGATGACGACGCGGACGCTGTGAAGCGCATCCCGCTGCTGCGTGCGTTCGCCCTGTTCCACGCCAGTCAGATCGATGGCATTCCAGCTTACGTCCCGCCGCCATCGATCGCGGATGCGCCGTGGCGCGCACCGGAAGCCGCGAAAACCATTCTCGCCAACAGCGGCGCCGTGATCCGGATCGGCGGCGAACGCGCGTTCTACTCACCGTCGACGGATCACATTCAGCTGCCGCCGCAAGCGGCCTTTGCCACCGCCCAGGGATATTGCGGGGTCCTGATCCACGAGATGTCGCATTGGACCGGCGCGCCGTCGCGGCTGAACCGCGACCTGCGCAACAGCTTCGGCTCGCATGACTACTCCCGCGAGGAACTCCGCGCCGAAATCGGCCAGGTGATGGTCTGCACTGAATTGGGCATCGCCGATTGCGACTTCACCAACAACGCGGCCTACGTTGCCTCCTGGTTGGAGAAACTGCGCTCGGATCGCAAGGAGATCTTCCGCGCGGCGGCGGACGCGCAGCGCATCGCCGACTACCTGCTCGCCTTTCACCCCGACTACGCGAACAGCCAAACCGGTCCGACGGAGAGCGCACCGATCGACGATGACCGCGAGCCGCCCCGCGCGCCGGAACCGATGCACGCGGCAGCGTAACCAACCCTTCCCTGCCCATCAATCCAAGGCCGTCTGGCTCGACCGCATTCCAGCGGCCGAGACCGCGCGGCTGCCCGCCCGCGGAGATCACCATGCCGACCGATACCGAATTCACGCTCAGCCTGTTCGACAACACCGCTCTGTCGAGTTGGACCGATCACACAGCGCAGGCCGTCCGCGACCCTAGCGAGATCGATCAGTCCGATATCGGTGATGCCGAAGAGGACAACAACACACCAGAGTCCTCGGCCGATCAGGCCCCGCGCGGCAGCAACTTCCATCTCAGTGGCGACCGTGTGCTTGCCCGCGGCTGGCCTGCCCGGGCGCGCGACAACATCGCCGCGATCAATCTGTCGAAGATGCTTGAGGAGTCGGGCCGTGCACCGACCGCGGACGAGCAGGCGCAACTGCTGTGCTTCGTTGGCTTCGGTGCTTCGGAGCTGGCACAGAACTGCTTTCGCCGCCCCGGCGAGGACGCGTTCCGGCCGGACTGGCAGGACATCGGTGCGGCACTCGAAGCCGCCGTCACGCCGGCGGAATACGCCGCCCTGCAACGCGCCACGCAGTACGCCCACTACACGGGCGATCACGGCCGACCTGGCGCGTCGCCAACCGACCCGCGGCGAGTTGTTTGCCATGGAGATCGAGGGAAGGACGATCACACTGCGCAAGGCCGCCGGCTCCTCGCTGCTGTCGAAGATCCGTATCGCTGCGCGTGAGCGTATCGAGCGTCACTGGACGGTCGGCCGTATCGGCGGGTTCGACCTGATCTGTGACGTCCGATCTCGTCGGCACGAGGAGCGGTTCGAACCCGAGGTCACACTGGAACGAACGGACTTCGTGCAAGAGATCAACACGGATGGCGACACGACGCCGGTCGGGATCATTGCCCGGCTGGAGCATGTTCTCGACCGGATGAACGCCGAACTCGACGAGCAGCGCCGCCGCGTTATCGACGCGCAGGCACGGCTGGCTGGCTTCGGGCCGCGTCTGGGCGAGACGTTCGCCTTGCAGGGCGAACTGGACGCCAAGCTCGCCCAGCTTGCCGACATTGAAGCGGATCTCGCCAAGACCGACGCCATGATTGATGAGAAAGACCTGGCGCCGCCGACGGAAATCGCTGCGTGAACGAGACGGACCGGCCTTCCGGCAGCCCCCTGCCCTGCCCGTCTGACCACGCCCTGATCGCAACGGTCAGGCATACCAGCGAAGGCGAATGACTGAGGGCGGAACGAACGAGGAGGGACGGAGAGAGACGGAAGCCGGGAGCGGCTGCCGCATCGCCGTCCGCCGCCGCAAGGGATCGGCCTGCGGCCTCGCGCTGCGCGCGCCCTTGCCCCGGCGGGCCGGGATGCGCCGCGCGGGAGGGGTCTTCCCGAACCACAGGGAGGGCAGAACCCCAATCCGCAGGAGCCAACCATGGCCGAACTTCGCAGCGTCGATCCCCGTACCCTTCAGCCCAATCCGAACAATCCCCGCACCACACCGGTGCCGTCGGCGATGGACGAACAGTTGCTCGCCTCGATCACGGCGGTCGGCATCATCCAGCCGCCTTGCGTGTCCGTGACCGACAGCGGACTGATGGTCGAGATCGGCAACCGACGGGTGAAGGCCACAATCAAGGCTGATCTGCCTGCCATCGACGTTCTGGTGTGCGATGCCGACGAGGTGGCCGCCGCGATGCGGGCAGTCGCCGAGAACCTGATAAGGGCCTCGATGTCGAGTGTGGACATCTGGCGCGCGATCGAGCGGCTCGAAGCCCAGGGCTGGAACGAGCAGGCGATTGGCGACGCCCTCGCGTTGCCGGTCCGCACCGTCCGCCGCCTCAAGCTGCTGGCGCATCACATTCACCGATGCTCGACGTGATGGCGCTCGGCAGCATGCCGAACGAGGAGCAGTTGCGCACGATCGCCGCCGCCACGCGCGACGAACAGGCGCAGGTGTGGAAGAAGCACAGGCCGAGGAAGGGGCAGCCAGACGTCGCCTGGTACGAGGTCGCCCGTGCACTGGCCAAGCGTCGCATGCCAGCCTCGGCCGCCAAGTTCGGCGACGACCTGGCGAAGGCTTACGGCGTCGTCTGGGAGGACGACCTGTTCACCCCACCGGACGAGGACAGCCGTTACACCACGAACGTCGAGGGGTTCTTCGGCGCCCAGCAGGAGTGGCTGCAGAACAACCTGCCCGAGCGCGGTACGCTGCTGCCGGTCAACGACTACGGCCAAGGTCAACTGCCGAAGAAGGCCGAACGCGTCTACAGCAAGCCCGGCAAGACCGACCTGGTCGGGCACTACATCGACGTGCGTACGGGCGAGGTGGAAACCATCGCCTATCGACTGCCCGAGCCGAAGAAGGCCGGTCGGTCCACGGGCAGCACCACGGCCACAAATGGTACGGGGGGCGCCGGCAGCGACGACGAAGACGCACCGACCATGCGCACGCGGCCAAATGTGACGCAAAAGGGCGTCGCCATGATCGGCGACCTGCGCACCGAGGCGCTGCATCAGGCGCTCGCCGACACGCCGGTCGAGGACGATACCCTGCTCGGCCTGTTGATCCTCGCGCTCGGCGGCGACAACGTCTCCGTCGACAGCGGCAGCGACCTGCGCGGTGATGATCGGCAGGCGATCTGCCGCGGAATCACCGAAGGCGGCGTGCTGACGGCTGATTTCGATCTGCTGCACCAGGCGGCACGCCAGATGCTGATCGGCGTGCTGTCGTGCCGGGAGAACCGCTCGCAGAGCGGACCGTTCGCCCGCATCGCCGGCGAAGCGATCGGCGCCTCACACCGGCTGCCGAACATGGCAACGGAGGAGTTCCTGTCGTGCCTTTCGCGCGGCGCGCTGGAGACGGTCGCCAGGGTCGAGGGCATCAACATCGCGCCCCGCGCGAAGGACACGCGGGCGCGCATGGTCACCCGCTTCAAGGAGGGCACCTTCGTCTATCCGGGTGCGCTGTTCCGGTTGACGCCGGAAGAACAGGCAGCGTGGGTGGAACGCCAGCGCGGCAGCGCTGACGCCGGCTGGGTCGGCCCGGGAACCGGCTGCGATGACAGTGACGATGGCGAAGGCAGCGACAGCGTCGAGCCCCAGGTCATCGACGAAGGCGGTGCCGGCCTCGAGCACGAGGTCGCCTGACCCGACGACTGCGCCTGCCCTTGGCCGTCTTGCCGGGGCAGGCGTGCTTCATCCCGAGGACACCGTCATGATCCATCTCTCTCCGGATGGCGGGCCGTGTCGCCGCCGTCATCAAGGCTCAGCCGGCAGACGCTGGATTTTCATATTGCCCTGCGCCGCGCGTCTAGCCGAACTTGAGGCCGAGATGATCGCCGCCTGTGAGGTGGCCGCACTGGATATGCGTTCGCGGACAAGTGCGTCCTGCGACCGCGCGCGCTGGGACCGAATGACCTGGCACCGCTACCTCGCCGCAGCGATGCGGCTGGAGGCACCGTGCATTCGTCGTCTTCACCTGGAAGTCGGCCAACTTGAGCGGCTGATGACGCCGTCGATCACCGACTGATCGAGGTAACCGGCTGCCTGTCCTATCCGTGCTGCGCACCCGGGTTGCACCGCCCGAAGACGGCCGCTCCTATGATCTGCGGCGCAACCGGGCGGGCTTCGCCATCCCATCCCGGCATCAATGGCGAATGGCACGGGAGCGTACCCAGCACCAGTCTTCCACCTCCGGCGGGAGCGGAACCGCGATCGGCTCCGCTCCCGCCGTGGTCCGTCACGCCTCTTGGAAGGTGGCTATCTCGGCCGCAGCCGAGTGGCGGGCCACGGAGACGGCGGGTGCCGTGGGCGCCTCGTACGGCTTGCAGGTCTCGACGGTGATGTCGGCATAGGCCGCGATCGCTTCCTTGGCCGCCGCCAGCCAGGGCAAAGGATTACAGGGCCATTTCGGTGGCGAACAGGCGCACTCGCTTGATCTGGCTCTCGAATCCGGCCGGACCGCCGCGGTCCTCATCGCGCGCGACGTTCAGTAGCTTGCTGGTCAGCTCCATCGCGACCCGATTTCTTGGTGCAATAGAATTGCGCGGCGCCGTAGGCCGAGCCGACGTGGGCACCGGCGATCCGTTGCTGATGAATCGATAAAGTCCTCTTGTTCGACGCTGTCCCGAACGCAGGTGCGGCGTGGGCGGTGTGCTCCGATCGCGACGCAGTGTGCCGTCGCTATCGACGGATCCGAGACCCAGGTCAAAGCTGCGGACGAGGGTGCCTGTCAGGCTTTGATGCGGGGTGAGCGACCGTGTCGACGGTGATCGACTGCCGATCCGTCCGGCTGCGGGACGCGGCAAGCTTTGCGCCAGTCTGGTCGAATTTCGGGCCATGGACCTGCGATCTTTCGCCTGTCCGGCGGTCATCGCCGGCGCGGTGTCGGCGTCTCCCCCTCGGATGCGTGCGGTTTAGGCCGGGCGTCGTTCGCCGCAAGCCCCGCTTCACTGGAAGTGAAGCGCCCCCGGTTCGGACGGCACCGGGTCACTGCGTTCCCGCACCACTGCCTGTCCTCAAGGCTGGCCGCTCGCGCCTTTGCCCGGCCCCAGGAAACCGCACCCGAGGGGGCGGACGCCGGCACAGCGCCGGCAGCACCTCCCGGGCAGAGCAAAAGGATCGAGATCATGACCCGCAAGTCCACCCCGACCAGCGCGAACGCCACCACGTCCCGCACCCGCACCGATCGGCAGTCGATCACCCTCGACATGGTCGCCCGCATCGCCCCCCATCAGGGCTTGACCGACAACCTCGTCCGCACCTTCGGCCTCGAACCCGTCGATTACGACGGCATTCGCGATGCGACTCAGGAGCACGTCAGCCGCGCTGCCCAGGCGTTCGGAACAGCGTTGAACGAGAAGG
>DASXNR010000115.1:0-8586 GCA_036494925.1 Acetobacteraceae bacterium | reverse complement strand
ATGGTGGACGGTCACGCGGCCATGGACCTCGTCGATGATGAGCATTGGTGTTCCTGTGCAAGGGCCAGCAGGATCGGCAGGTCGGCGACAAGATTGCTGGTGGTGGGGCCGAATTCGCCGTCGAGCCGCGCGGTGTCGATCGAGGGCTGCCGCACCGTCGGGGCATCGGGCGCGAAACTTGTGTGCCAGCCGGTGATGTCGCGCAGGCAATAGGCGATGGCGGCGTGGCTGGTGTTGCTGCCGGCCGCGACGTTGTAGATCCGCTGTTGGCCGGTCGCGGCGATCGCCGGCAACAACCGCACCACCGCCGTGGTGCTGACATAGTCCTTGGCGGACGCGGGGCTCTGGCGGAACACCACACCACCGGTGGTACGGCCTTCGCGCAGTACCTGCCCCAGGAATGTCTCGGCCGGGATCCCGATGCCGTAGACGTTCGACAGCCGAACCACGCGCGCGGTGGGGCACGGATCGGCGAGACACAGCGCCTCGCCGGCGAGCTTCGTCACGTTGTAGAGGTCGGAAGGATCGGCGGGCATCGCCGGCAGCGCCGCGTCCTCATGTGTGGCGCTTGCGCGTGCATATACGCGCGTCGATGACAGCAGCAGGAACGAGTCGAACCGCAACTCGGCGAGGCAGCGCGCAACGAGACCGACATGCGCCTCGGCCGTGTCCAGCGGGCGGACGCGAAAGTCGCCGGTGAGGCCGATGCAGTCGATCACATGGCCCGCCGGCCGACGCCCTGCCAACAGTGCCGGCAGCGCGGCGCGCGTAACGGCGTGCACCACATGATCGTGACTATCCAGCCAGGCGACCAGCGCTGCTCCGATAAAGCCGCCGGCACCGAGGATAGTGAAGGTTGAACGGTCAGCGGACACCAAGGTGTGCACCAAAGCGTATTGCCTGGGTCGCTTGTACCTGTATCGGGTAAATTTACCGTTGCCGCCGACGCCAGCCATGCACCACCGCGGGCGTGCCGTATGCCACACAGTATGGTGGCAGCGTACCACACAGCAGCGAGGCGGCGCCGATGACGCAGCCGTTGCCGATCGAGGTGCCGTCCAGCAGCACGCAGTTCGCTCCGATCCAAACGTCGTCGCCGATCACGATCCCGCCGCGGCCCGGCTGAAATCCCTGCTCGCGAATCGGCCGGTCGGGATCGGCGAATGCGTGGTTGGTGGGTGCCAGCGTGCAGTTCGCCGCGATCAGCACGTTGCGGCCGATGCGGATGCCGTTGCCGGTGTAGAGCACGCAGCCGGAATTGATCACGCTGCCGCGGCCGATCACCACGTCGCCGCAGCCACCGGCCGGCTTGAGCTTCACGAACGCATCGATGACCACGTCGTCCTCGATCACGATGCGGCTGCCGCGCCGTGAATCCTCGAGGTCCGCGAGCTGCGAAATGCACGCGGACGGTGCGATGCTCAACATGCGTCCCACAGTGCGCGATACGCCGCCTCGACATGCCGCGCCAGATCATTGGCATCGCACAGCGGCGAGTCCGCGACACGCTGGCGCAGCGTGGCACGCACGCGCGCGAGTTCTTGCACGTCGGCTGTCGCGGCGACGGCGAGTGCCACGTAATCGTCGGCGCTCGCGCGGACCCAGTCGTCCATTCCGACCGCGTGCAGGATCATCGCGCCGAACCGCCCCACGCTCGGTCGCCCGGCCAGCGAAAGGACCGGAACGCCCTGCCACAGCGCCTCGATGGTAGTGGTGCCGGCATTGTGCGGGAACGGATCCAGTGCGATGTCGATCCCGCCATATGCGGCCCAGGTTGCGACCTGTGGTGCTGTGGCGATCAGCTCGAGCCGGTCGCGACCGATGTCCTGCGCCGCAAACCGCGAGGCGATCAGGTCGCGGAACGCGGGTTCCCGGAACGGCGCACTGTTCAGCACCAGTCGCGCGCCCGGCACATCGCGCAGGATGCGCGCCCATGCGGCGATCACCGCGTCGTTCAGCCGTTCCGTCCGGCCAAAATACCCGAAGGTCGCGTAGCCATTGGTGAGTGCGGGGAGTGGGCCAACCGGCGGCATCGCGTCTGGCGGTGCGTACGCCAGCGGGATGCGCGGCAGCCGGATCACGCGTTCGCTGAACAGCGCGTCGGCGCCGGCCGGTGCCAGCACCGCATCGGCCAGGAGGGCATCCATCGCAGAGAGGCCTGAGGTGTAGCCGTGCCCCAGCAGATACGCGACCTGAACGGGGGCGGGCCTGCGAGCGAACACCAGCAATCGGCTGCCGGCGGTATGGCCGGTGAAATCCACCAGCACGTCGATACTGTCGTGCCGGATCAACTCGGCCGCGGCCGCATCGTCCAGGTCCGCGATGTCGCGCCAATGCTCGGCCAGCGCCCGAAACCGCGCGGTGACTGCGTCAGGATGGCTGACCGCGGCATAGCAGAACAGTTCGATACGCGTCCGGTCATGCGCCGCCAGCAACGGTTCGGCGAACCATGCCACCGCATGCTGGCGAAAGTGGGCGGAAACATAGCCGACACGCAGCCGTCGTCCGGCCGATCGGTCGATGGCGAATTGTGGATTGACCGGCGCGAGCCGGGCGGCGTGCTGGCGATCCCAGTCGCGGTATTCGGCGTAGATCGTTTCGCCGCTCAGGTCGCTGCGGCAATTGAGCGAGAACAGCAGGTTGCCGTGGGCGACAGTGTAGTCGGGCCGCACCACCAGCGCCTCGCGGCAGCAACTCTCGGCATCGGCGTGCCTGCTTTGCATCTGCAATGCGATAGCGAGATTGGAGAGCACGCGGTGGCGTTGCTGCGCCTGCGGCAGTGCGGCGCGATGATGCGCCTCCGCCTCGATCGGCCGGCCCGTCTGTCCGAGCACGGCGCCGAGCGTATCGTGCACTTCGGCGTCCGCAGGGTCGATCGCCAGCGACTGCCGCAACGTAGCTTCGGCGCGATCCGGAGCGCCGCAGGCCATCTGGCTCAGCGCGAGGTTGCGCAGCAGCCAAGGCTGGTCTGGCGCGCGGCGGAGCGCCTCGCTCAGCACTGCTTGTGCTGCATCGGCGCGATGCAGATCCAGCAGGACATTGCCGAGATTCCCGAGCGCCTGGACCAGCGTGGGATCGAGTTGCAACGCCCGGCGGTAGGCAGCTTCGGCTTCCTCCCGGCGTCCGGTCGAGCGCAGCATCACGCCAAGATCCGACAGGGCGGCAGGATCCGCCGCGACGTCGATCGAGCGCTGCAGCAGCGCCGTGGCTGTTGCGGTGTCACCTTGGTTGAATCTGATCAGGCCAAGGACGTGCAGCGCAGGCGAATTGCAGGGGTCGCTCGCCAGCAGGCGTTCCGCGAGACCGCATGCACCATCGGCGTCGCCCGCTGCATAGAGCTGGCGCACGTCCCGCTGGTCATCGCCGCACCAGCGCCGCCACAAAGCGCGATACGCCGCCTCGAACTCGCGCGCCAGCCCGGCGGCGTCGCGCAGCGGTGAGCCGGCGAAGCGCGGACGCAACTCGGCTCGCAATCGCGCCAGTGCGTCGATGTCCGCAACGGCCGCGACCGCCCGTGCCACATAGGCGTCGACATCGCCGGTGATCCAGTCATCCAGTCCGACCGCGTGCAGGATCGCGGCGCCGAACCGGCCGACCGTCGGCCGGCTGGCGAGCGACACGACCGGCACGCCCTGCCACAGCGCCTCGATCGTCGTGGTGCCGGCATTGTGCGGGAACGGATCGAGCGCGACGTCGATCTCGCCATATGCCGCCCAGGTCAGCGGCTGCGGCGACGTGTAGACCAGGATGACCCGCGCCGGATCGATGCCGAGTGCGGCCAGGCGGGCAGTCATCTGCTCGCGCCCGGCGGGCTCGGCGAACGGTGCGCTGTTCAGCATCAGCCGCGAGCCCGGCACGGCGTGCAGGATGCGCGCCCAGACAACCAGCACCGTATCGTTCAGGCGGACCGTGCGACCGAAATAGCCGAACGTGACATAGCCTTTGGCGAGCGCCGGCAGCGGCGCCACCTCGGGCATATCCGCGGGTGGCGCGTAGGCCAGTGGAATGCGCGACAGACGGATCAGGCGCTCGCTGAACAGTCCGTCCGCGCCGTGCGGCGCCAACTCGGCATCGGCGAGAAACGCGTCCATCGCGGAAAGCCCGGAGCTGTAGCCGTGACCCACCAGCCACGTCACCTGCACGGGTGCCGGCTTGCGCGCGAAGGTGAGCAGCCGATTGCCCGCCGTGTGGCCCGCTAAATCGACCAAGACATCGATACGGTCGCTGCGAATTCGTTCGGCCAGCTCCGCATCGCTCATTCCGACCGTGTTGTGCCAGTGATCGGCGGCGGCGCGAAACCGCTCGGTGACCGCGTCGGGCGCCGGGACTTCCGCATAGCAGTGGACCTCGACCACCGAACGGTCGTGCGACGTCAGCAGTGGTTCCGCGAACAGTGCGACCGCGTGCTGACGGAAATCGGGCGAGACGTAGCCGATCCGTAGCCGCCGGTCCGGCGACCGATCCAGTTCGAAGCGAGGCGATGCGGGCAGCAGCTTCACGGCATGTTGGCGGTCCCACTGTCGGTATTCGGCGAAGATGGCGTCGGCCGACACGTCCGGGCGGTAATTGAGGCAGAACAGGATGTTGCTGTGTGGCAGGGCAAAATCCGGCCGCAAGGCCAGCGCCTGGCGCAGTGCCGCCTCGGCTTCGGCGAGCCGGCCCTGACGCATCAGCGCCAGACCGAGGTTGTTGTGCGCATCGGCGTTCGTCGCATCGCAGGCGATGGCCTGGCGGGCGGCTTCCTCCGCCTTTCGCGCGTGCCCCGCCAGTGCCAGCACCCAGGCCAGATTGACCCAGGCATCCGCGAAGTCCGGCGCCAGCCGGATCGCCGCACGGTAGCAGTCGGCACCTTCATCATAGCGGCCGGCGTCGCGCAAAATACTGCCGAGGTTGTTGTGCGCGGCGACAAGCTGCGGTTTCAGCTTCAGCCCGCTGTGCGCTGCGGCTTCGGCCTCGCCGAGCCGGCCCAGCTTGCGCAGGATCGCCGCGTGGTTGGCATGCATTTCGGCCTGAGCGGGAGCGCGAGCAATGGCCGCCTGAAGGTGAGTGTCGGCGTCGCCAAGACGGTGGTCGAGATAGGCCATCAGACCGAGCACATGATGTGCCTCGGCGTCTGCCTCATCATGCCGCAGCATGCGCTGCGCCAATTCGCTGGCGGCCGCCTGATTGCCCTCGTTGTAGAGGCGATGCAGGCGCGCGACATCGCCCTCGCGCCATTCGTCCCATAGCGTACGGTATATGGCCTCGATGGCGCGCGCCAGACCACCGGCGTCGCACAGCGGCGACATGGCAACTCTTTGCCGCAAGCCCGCGCGCATGTGCGCGAGCGAGGCGAGATCGGTCGCCGCGGCCACTGCGCGCGCAACGTAGGCATCGGCATCGCCGGTGACCCAGTCGTCGAGCCCGACCGCGTGCAGGATGCTGGCGCCGAACCGGCCGACCGTCGGCCGGCCCGCGAGCGATACGACCGGCACGCCCTGCCAAAGCGCCTCGATCGTTGTCGTGCCGGCATTGTGCGGGAACGGATCCAGCGCGATGTCGACACCGCCATAGGCGGCCCAGGCGCTCGACTGTGGCGCTGAATAAACCAGGTCGAGCCTCGCTGGATCGATGCCGTGCGCGGCGAAGCGTGCCAGGAACAGATCGCGGAATGCCGATTCCTGGAATGGCCGGTTGTCCAAGGTCAAGCGGGATCGCGGTACGCCGCGCAAGATGCGAGCCCAGGTGTCGATGACGGTGTCGTTCAGGCGCTCGGTCCGGCCAAAATAGCCGAATGTGAGGAATCCGTTGGCCAGTGCCGGCAGTGGTGCGATCGGAGGCATGCCGTCGGGTGGCGCATAGGCGAGCGGGATGCGGGGCAGCCGGATCAGGCGTTCGCTGAACAGCACATCGGCGCCCTGCGGCGCCAGGGTGGCGTCGGCGAGGAATGCGTCCATTGCGGATAGACCGGTGCTGTAGCCATGTCCGAGCAGATATGCCACCTGCACGGGCGCCGGCCGCCGCGCGAACGTCAACAATCGATTGCCGGCACTATGGCCTGCCAGGTCAACCAGGACATCGATCCGGTCGCCGCGGATCAACTCGGCCAGCTTCTCGTCAGACACGCCGATCGTGTTTCGCCAATGATCGCTGAGCGAGCGGAAGCGCTCCATGGCGGCGTCTTCGGCCGGCACGCCCGCATATAGATAGAGTTCGACATTCGATCGGTCATGCGCAGCAAACAACGGTTCGGCAAACATCGCCGCTGCATGCTGGCGGAAGTCCGCCGAAACGTATCCGACCCGCAGTCGGCGCTTGGGGGTCCGGTCCAGCGCGAATGGTGGCGTGTTCGATCCGAGGTGCCTCGCGTGGCGGCGGTCCCAGTCCTGGTATTCGGCAAAGATCGCTGCTGGTGTTGCGTCAGCGCGGTAGTTGATCGCGAACAACAGATTGCCGTGGCCGGAGGCATAATCCGGCCGCATCGTAAGGGCCTTGCGGTAGCATTCCTCGGCTTCGGCATGGCGGCCTTGGGAGAACAGCGCCACGCCCAGGTTGGTCAGCCAGCAATGCTCATCCGGTGCCAACGATATCGCGGTGCGACTGGCTGACTCCGCCGCGATCGGGTAACCGGAACGTGCGAGCAGGGCGCCGAGATTGCCGTGCGCCAGCGCATAGCCTGGTTCCAGGCTCAGCGCGCGGCGCAGTTCGGCAAGCGCTTCGGCATTGCAGTCGAGCGCGAACAGTAGAGTTCCAAGGTTGCAATGGGCGAGGGCACCGGCAGGCTCGTAATGCGTTGCGTTGCGAAAGGCCGCCAGCGCGTCCTGCAGCCTCCCCTGAGTTTGCAGCGCATGTCCCAGGCCGTTCCAGGCCTTTCCGTAATCGGAGCGGAGCGCGAGTGCGGCACGAAATGCTTCCTCGGCATCGGTATTACGTCCCTGCTTCTGCAACAGGTTTCCCAGATTGAGGTGAGCTGTGGTGAAGTTCGGATCGAGGTCAATGGCCTTCCGATATGCAACTTCCGCCTCATCGAGCTGACCAAGCGCCTCGAGCGAAATGCCCAGGTTGGAATATTCAGGCGGCCTTTCGGCGAACGAGCGCAGCAACCGCGCTGCCTCTTCATATCGCCCTGTTTGGTGTGCGATGTCGCTCAGCGCGCGCGGTGCCAGCGGGTCGTTCGGATTGCGCAGCAGAGTGGCCCGCCAATGCGCCTCCTCGAACGCCAGATCGCCACGTCGCCAGGCCGCGACCGCTCCAGGGGTACCGGTGTGGGCCGTCTTGGTTGCATTTTGCCCGACGGCCCGCGCCGACGTCTTCATTCGATCACGCTGCTAGACCTGGGTGAAGTTGCTTGCACTGTAGGTCCACGGGACGTTGGTCGTGCTGTCGATCACCCCGATCAGGGTGCCGCCACCAGTAAAGCTGCCGTTGCCGCTGTAATACAGCTCGCCGGTGTTTTGTTGGTAAACAAACCCACCCTTGCCGCCGGTTGCCTCGTTGATGGTGAGCCGTGTTGCTGCGTCGGCCACCGCCTTGAGGTTGGTGCCGTCGACCAGCCCAGCGCCACCCAGATCGTAGGTGTTGGTGGGCAATATCGCGCTGGCAGTCGTGTCGAGCGCGATCTTGTCTCCCTTGGCCGAGCTGAAGTTTTGGACGGTGCTGTAATTGCCGGCGCTGTTCTGATCGAGCACGAACTGGTCGGCGGCGGAATTGCCGGTGATGAAGTTCATCCCGGCACTGCCAACGAACATGCTGGCATTGGAGCCGGTCAGGATCACCGTGTCGTTGCCCGAGCCGCCGAATGTGGTTTCGGTGTTCGCGACAGATACCAGGTTGGTGAAATTCGCCAGTTGCAAGGTGTCGCTGCCGCTGCCGAGGTCGACACTGCCGTTCACCAGAGCTGTGCCCAGGGTCACGGCGTCCGTGCCGGAGCCACCGATGACGGTCTGCACGTTGCTGACGGTGCCAGTATTGCCGGTACCGGCAAGGGTCAATTTGTTGGACCCTCCGCCCAGATCGACGGACATGGCGTTGGTCAGGGCACCGCCCAGCGTGACGGTGTCGTTGCCGGTGCCGCCGGTGATGATCTCGGTGTTGGCGACGGTCGCGGTGTTGGCGAAGTTGCCGAAGGTGAGCACGTCGTTGCCGGCGCCGAGATCGATCGACGCATTCGCCGCAGTGGTGCCCAGGGTGATGGTGTCGGCACCGGTGCCGCCGAGCAGGGTTCCGATATCCTTGACCGTTCCGGTGTTCGCGCCGTTCGCCAGGCTCAGCGCATTGGCACCGCCGGCGAGGTCGACCGACATGGCCGCAGTGAGGGCCGTGCCGAGAGTGACTGCGTCGGCCCCTGACCCACCGACAATTGTCTCGGTGTTGCTGACGGTCGCCGTGTTCGAGAAGCTGCCGAAGGTCAGCACGTCGCTGCCGGCGCCAAGATCGATGGACGCAGTCGAGACTGCGGCTCCAAGCGTGACGGTATCGTTTCCGGTTCCGCCTGTGATGGTCTTGGTGTTGGCGACGGTTGCGGAGTTGGTGCCGTTGGCGAAGGCGAGGGTGTCGTTGCCGGCGCCGAGATCGACGGACCCGTTGGTGATGACGGTGCCGAGGGTG
>DASXNR010000114.1:0-8073 GCA_036494925.1 Acetobacteraceae bacterium | reverse complement strand
GCCGAACTATCCATTGGTCGTGGCAACCAGGCCGACAACCATCCAGCACAAGGCTTTCAACGTGCTCGGCGTCACAGTGTAGCCAGTAAGACAGCCAGTTGACGATCGATTATGTTGCCCATTCAAGGGCTTGCGCGGCTCCCTCTCAGGAAGCTCGGGCTAGAGCAAAGCGCTACGGGATGACGGGCTTTCAGGCCAGGCCAGACATGCGCTGGCCCTTCAGCTTCTCCAGCGCCACCCAGTCGAACGCCACGCCGTGGCCGGGACGTTCCGGCGCGATCGCGTTCCCGTCGCGGATCACCAGCGGTTCGGCAATGTAGCGGTCGAGCCCGAACCCATGCACCTCCAGGTACGAACGGTTCGGCACCGCCGCCAGCAGATGCACCGTCAGATCGTGCACGCCGTGCGACGTCAGCGGCAGGTTGTACGCTTCGGCAAGATGCGCGACCTTCATGAACACCGTGACCCCGCCGCAGTTGGTCACGTCCGGTTCCGGGAAGGTGACGCCGCCCGCCTCGACCATCGCCTTGAACTCGTGCAGCGTGTGGAGGTTCTCCCCGGTGGCGATCGGCAGGCCGCCATCACGCACGATGCGCGCGTGGCCGGCGATGTCGTCGGGGATCGTGGGCTCCTCGAGCCATATCAGGTTGCTGTCCTGGAACGCGCGCGCGGCGCGGATCGCCGCATCGACGGTCCAGCGCATGTTGGCATCGACGATCAGCGGAAAGTCTGGCCCAAGATGCGCCCGCATCGCCCGCACCCGCGCCACGTCCTCGGACAGGCGCGCCCGGCCGACCTTCATCTTGATGGCACGGAAGCCCTTGGCCAGGTTGTCGTCGGTCTGCCGCAGCAGGGCATCGAGCGGAAAATCCAGGTCGATGCCGCCGGCGTAGCACGGCACCGCCGGATCGAACCCGCCCAGCAGCCGCCACAAGGGAGTATTGAACCGCCGCGCCTTGAGGTCCCACAGCGCGATATCGCAGGCCGACACAGCAAGGCTGACCGAGCCGCCCCGGCCACCGAAATGCAGGTGCCACCACATCTTCTGCCACAGCGCCTCGACGGCATCGGCGTCAGCGCCGAGCAGTACCGGCCGCAGACCCTTGTCGATCAGTGAATGGACTGCGGCGCCACCGGCTCCCACCGTATATGTGTAGCCAATCCCTTCGGCGCCGTCGCGGTCGCGCAGCCGCACGGTGATCAGCTCGAAATGCGTGATCGTGCCGTGGGTGGAATCGGACAGCGCAACCGGCAAAGCGATCCGGTACAGGCCGGCCTCAAGCGACGCTATGTGCATGGGAACGCCTCCCGTTGGTTTTGCCCGCCGATACTCGTCCTGGTTGTCGGAAATCTTTACACTGTTGTGACGGTCCGTACAAAACACTGTTTGTTATCAATGGTATAAATCATGGCATGAAGTTTGCTTCGATGCCAGCAATCAGATTTCAGGAAAGCGGACCCTCCCATGAAGCGCATGCTCATCGCCACTACCGCCATCCTACTTGGCACCGCCGCCGTCAACCACCCGGCTGATGCGACCGTGAATTTCACAACGTTCGTGACCGGGGCCGATATCGCCGCGAACGAAGGGGGGAACCAGAGCACGATCGCCTTCAATTATACCGGCACAGGTTTCGTTGGCTCGGTGTACTTCGGCCCGGACAATAATCGGCTGTATTCGACCGACCTGAATGGCGGCAATGTCGCCCCATTCGGCCAGCCGATCCCGGGCTTCTCGGGCGAGGTCGTCGTCGGCGTCGGGCTCGGCCAGTCAGGATTCGCCAAAGGAGCAGTCTACGCGGGCAACGGCAGCGGCAATCAGATTTTCCTCGTCCCCAGCAGCGGCGCGCCGGTGCTGTTTGGAGTAACCTTGCAGTCCGAGAACATCCGCCAGATCTTCTTTGATCCGGGCAGCACTTTCGGTGGCAAGATGCTGGTGACCACCAACCTGGGCAACATCTACAGCTTCAACGCAGCGGGGACGCCGACCCTCATTGCCAACGTTGGCGAAGACACCGAAGGGATGGATATCGCAGGCAGCAAATATGGCCAATATGCAGGACAGCTGCTGGTCGCCTCTGAGGGAAGCGGCAAAATTCGCGCAATCACCCCAGGCGGAACAGTCACCACACTGGACATCCGCAACAGTCTAAACAACCCTGCTACGATAACGGAGGCAGAAACGGTCAGCGTAGTACCGCTCGATCTGGGTGCCTCCGGCGATCCGGTGGAAGGTTTCTATGTGGCCAACTATGCGGTCGACATTCAGAAGGCCGACGCCAGTCAGTTCGGGGCAAGCCTACTGGGCGATGCCATCGTCACCAGCGAGGAAGGCAGCAACTCCCAGATTTGGGATCTGGCCTACAACGGCGACGCTGCCAATACCTTCACCCTGAGCGAAATTGGCAACCTGCCGAACCAGTCGGAAGACGGTATCTTCGTGACTGCGCAGCGCATCGAGCACCTGACGACCCCGGAGCCTGCCAGCCTGCTTCTGCTGGGCACCGGACTGGGCGCTTTGGGTCTGCTGGCACGCCGCCGCCGCGACTGATCCTGCGGCCGGCTTGACGGAGCGCGTCTGCCAATTACCCGGCACTGGGTGAGGCGACGCGCTCCATCCCTGCCATATAGGGCCACAGCACCTCCGGAATCAGGATCGATCCGTCCGCCTGCTGGTGATTCTCCATCACTGCGATCAGGGCGCGCCCCAGCGCCACGCCGGAGCCGTTCAGCGTGTGCACGTGGGCGACGGTCTTCCCGTCGAGGGAACGGAACCGCGCGTTCATCCGCCGTGCCTGAAAGTCGCGGCAGTTGGAACACGAGCTGATCTCGCGCCAGGCCTGCTGGCCCGGCAGCCACGCCTCCAGATCGTAGGTCTTCGCCGCTCCGAACCCGGTATCGCCCGACGCCAGCACGACGCGGCGGAACGGCAGCTCCAGCAGCGTCAGCACCTTCTCGGCGCACAGCGTCATGCGCTCGTGCTCCTCGGCGCTGCGGCCGGGGTGCACGATCGATACCATCTCGACCTTGCGGAACTGGTGCTGCCGCAGCATGCCGCGCGTGTCTCGCCCCGCCGCGCCCGCCTCCGAGCGGAAGCAGTCGGTCAGCGCGGTGACCCGCATCGGCAGGTCCTTCTCCGCCAGAATGTCGCCCATCACCAGTGCGGTCAGCGGCACCTCGGCGGTCGGGATCAGCCAGCGTCCGTCGGTGGTCTGGAACAGCGTGTCGGCGAACTTCGGCAGCTTGTCGGTACCGTAGGCGGTGGCGTCGTTCACCAGCGATGGCACCACGTATTCGGTGTAGCCGTGCTCGCGCGTATGCAGGTCGATCATGAACTGACCGAGCGCGCGTTCCAGCCGCGCCAGCGGACCGCGCAGCACCACGAAGCGCGCACCGGCGAGCTTCGCCGCGGCGGAAAAATCCATCATACCGAGCGCCTCGCCCAGCTCGAAGTGCTGCTTCGGCTGGAAGCCGAGATCGCGCGGTTCGCCGTGCTGCTGCAGCACCACATTGGCGGTCTCATCCGGGCCGTCGGGCACGTTGGGGTCGAGCACGTTGGGCAGCCCCTCGAGTACGCGCCTGATCGCCTCGTCCAGCGCAGTGACCCGTTTCTCCAGCGCCTCGGCGTCGTCGCGCAGCGCCGTGGCCTCGGCCTCCAGCGCGGACGTATCGGCGCCGGTTCGCCTGCCCTGCCCGACCTCGCGCGACAGCGCATTGCGCCGTGCCTGCTTCTCCTGCAACACGGTCAGGACCGCGCGTCTCTCGGCATCCAGCGCAAGCAGCTCCGATGACACCGGCGCCAGCCCACGCCGCGCAAGCGCGGCATCGAAGCCGGCTGGATCGCTGCGGACGGCACGGATGTCATGCATGGCAGTGGCCCCCAACCCTCATGGCCGGTCTTGGGCCGGCCATCCACGTCTTCCTTGTCGGCCACACCCATGATCTCTGGCCGCCATTGCGAAAATCCGTCCGTCCGCTGCTCACAATCCGGATTGACATAACCTGTATCCATCGCTGCTCGGCTGAGGGCGCCGGCGGAGCTCATTGGACGCGAAGCAAGACGTGGATGGCCGGCCCAAGGCCGGCCATGACGAATGAGACGGCGGTCGCATCACACTTCCACCGGTTTCGGCTCCACCATCTTCGCCGCCAGTATGGAAATTTCGTAAAGCGCGATCAGCGGCAGCGCCAGCCCGGTCTGCGTGATCACGTCGGGCGGCGCCAGGATCGCCGCGATCACGAACATGCCGACATACGCATAGCGACGGAACTTCTTCAGCCCCTTCGACGAGATGATCCCGACCTTCGCCAGCAGCGTCAGCAGCACCGGCAGCTCGAAGGTCAGGCCGAACGCGAAGATCAGCTTCATCACCAGGTCGAGATACTCCGACACCCTCGGCAGCAGCTCGATCGGCACGCCGCCGCCGCCGGTCGGGTCCTGGAAGCTGGCGAAGAACCGCCAGGCGAACGGAAACACGAAGTAGTACGCCAGCGCCGCGCCGAGCAGGAACAGCACCGGCGTCGCCGCCAGGAACGGCAGCATCGCGCGTTTCTCGCTGCGATACAGACCAGGTGCGACGAACAGCCAGATCTGGTTGGCGATGATCGGGAACGCGATGAACGCGCCGGCGAAGAACGCCACCTTGATGCGGGTGAAGAACGCCTCATAGAGCTGCGTGTAGATCAGGTGCGGATCGGGATTGCCCTGCGAACGCAGCACGTTTGCCAGCGGTTCGGCCAGGAAGAAGTAGATCCGGCTGGAGAAGTAGTACGACCCGACGAAGCAGATGATGAAAGCACCGATCGACCACATCAGCCGGCGGCGCAGCTCGATCAGGTGCTCGAGCAACGGCATCGGCTTGTCGTCGATCGGGTCGTCTTGCTCGATATCGGCCATGGTCGCTGATCAGACTGACGGACGCGCGTGGCGTTGCCGCACCACGTCAGGCGGAATGAAGGCAGGCGGCTCCGATCCGCCGGCTGCCGGGATTGCCACCGGAAGCACCAGCTTGGGCGGCACGAAGGCCGGCGCGCGCGGCGTGCATGGGGTGGCGGCCACTACGGCTTGTTCCGTTGGCGCCAGCGCCTCGATCACTGGCTCGCTGACCGCGAGTTCCTCGATCGACGTCACCGCTGGCGTACTCGGCTCCAGCGGATTGGACGCAAAGGTGGAACGGATCGAGCCGTCCGCATCGATCGTCTTCTCGATCTCGCCCTTGATGTCGAAGTTGCGGATTTCGTTGATCGAGGCGCGCACCTCGCTGAGGTCCGCCTCGCGCATCATCTCGTCGACATGGGACTGAAATTCGCCCGCCATGCGGCGCGCCTTCTTGACCCAGCCGCTCACCGTACGCATGGCCGCGGGCATATCTTTCGGCCCAATCGCGATCATCGCGACCACGGCGATCAGGGCAATCTCCGACCAGGCGAAATCGAACATGGTGACAGTTAGCAGTGCTCAGTGGTCAGAGACCAGTGGCTCGGACGGAGCCTCCCCATCCTGACCGCGGACCACCGGCGGCGGCTCCAGCAGCAGGTCCTCGCGCCGCGGCAGTTCGCGCAGGTCGTTCAGCCCGAACTGCGCGAGGAACTGCGGTGTGGTGCCCCACAGCGTCGGCCGGCCAGGGCTTTCCCGGCGGCCACGGGGAGAAATCAGGTTGGCCTCCAGCAACGCGTCCAGCGTCTGCTGCGAGAGGCTGGTGCCGCGGATCTCCTCGATCTCCGGGCGGGTCACCGGCTGGTGGTAGGCGATGATCGACAGCGTCTCCATCGCCACGCGCGGCAGGCGGCGGGGAATCTCGATCACCTTGCGCAACAGCGGCGCGAGATCGGGCGCGGTGCGGAACTGTACCCCGCCGCCGACCTCGACCAGCTCGACACCACGCCCGGCATAGCGTTCGCGCAGCGCGGCGATGACCGCATCGGCATCGATGGGCTCCGGCAGGAGCTGCGACAGTGCGCGCGCGCCTACCGGTCCGGCACTGGCGAACACCAGCGCCTCGGCCAGGCGAAGGGCTTCTTCCTCGGTCATGCGCCCTCCTCTACCCCGCCTGGGGCGCGGCGCACCAGGATCGGGCCGAACGCGTGTTCCTGCCGCAGACGCACCGTGCCGCCCCGCGCCAGTTCGAGCCCGGCCAGCAGCGTACTGGCCAACGCGGCGCGGCGCTCCAGCGCGCCGCCGATCGTGTCGGGCAGGAACCGCTCCAGGCTGGTCCAGTCCGGCAGGCTGCCGAGCAGCGCGCCAAGACGCTGCAGCGCATCCTTGACGCTCCACAGGCTGAGCGGGCGTGGCTGGTAGTGCCGCGCCCCTCCCCGCCGTCGCATCGCCATCAGATAGGCCCGCACCAGCGAGCCCAGGTCCAGCGCCAGGCGCGAGCGATCGATCTCGGTATGGTCCTCCGGCGCGCCGCGAGCGAACACGTCGCGGCCAAGCTGCGGTCGCGCGGACAGCCAGAGCGCACCAGCGCGCATCGCCGACAGGTCGCGCAGGCGCGCTGCCAGCACATCGGCTGCCTGTTCGCCGTCCTCGGTATCGGCGCCCTCGGGCAGCAGCAGGCGTGACTTCAGCCAGGCGAGCCACGCCGCCATCACCAGCCAGTCGGCGGCCAGCTCCAGCCGGATGCGCCGCGCCCCCTCGATCACCGCCAGGTATTGCTCGACCAGCGCCAGGATCGAGATCTTCGCCAGATCGACTTTTTGCGCCCGCGCGAGATCGAGCAGCAGGTCCAGCGGTCCCTCGAAACCTTCCAGTTGCAGGACGAGATGGTCGGCCTCAGAGGTGGACATCGGTCCCGCCGAAATCGTGACCGGACAGCCGCAGCAGCAGATTGATTGCCCACGGCACCACGGTGTCGAGCGCTTCGCCGAACGGGTCGAAGCCCTGGATCAGGTGTGGCAGCAGGAACACGACCACGATCACCAGCACGATGCCGTATCGCTCGATCTGCGCCCACCGGCGTGCCAGCTCGAGCGGCAGCAGACCGACCGCGATCCGACCGCCGTCGAGCGGCGGGATCGGCAGCAGGTTGAACAGGCCGAGTACGAGGTTCGTCAGGATGAAATAGAACAGGAACAACCCGACCACCGGGTTCTGCGTGATCACGGCCTCCAGGTAGTCCATGCCGGTATCGGCCATCGTGTTCGGCGCCGGCAGCAACAGGGCGGCCACCCAGGCGAGGAAAAAATTCATCGCCGGCCCGGCAACCGCCACCACCGCCATGCCGCGGCGCGGATCGCGGAACTTCCAGGCGGAGACCGGGACCGGCTTGGCCCAGCCGAACATGAACACCACGCGGTGGATGGTCAGCAATTGGAAGATCAGCAGGAAACCCGGCAGCAGGATGGTACCGACCCGATCGACGTGGCGCAGCGGGTTGAGCGACAGGCGCCCGGCCTGGCGTGCGGTGTCGTCGCCGAGCGCGAGCGCCATGTAGCCATGCGCCGCCTCATGCAGGGTGATCGCCAGGATCGCCGGGATCACGGCCAGGGCAAGATGGAAGATGATTCCGGTCACGCCAGGAGCCGATCCCGTTCGACGGCCAAAGCCTCGGCGGCCAACGGCAGGCGCCGGTGCGACGCGAGCGTCCGTGCCGCGGCGAGGCGACCGGCGGCGGCCTCGGTCAGTGACGGGCAGCGCGCCAGCAGGTCGGCGGTCGGGGCGAATTCGCCGGTGCAATAAAGAGCAATGTCGCAGCCGGCCCCCAGTGCCTGCCGCGCCAGATCGGCGGGCGTGCCGCTCAGCGCCTTCATGGCGAGATCGTCGGTCACCAGAACTCCTTCGAAGCCTATCCGGCCGCGGATGATCGTCTCGATCACGGTCGGGGACAATGTCGCCGGCAGGGCGCCGTCCCAGGCGGGATAGACGATGTGCGCCGACATGGCCCAGGGCAGATCGGCGTTCAAGGCAAACGGCAGCAAATCGGCATCGAGGTCGTTCGCCTCGACACGCGGCAGCGACAGGTGGCTGTCCACCGTGGCACGGCCGTGGCCGGGCGCGTGCTTGGCAATCGGCTGTATCCCGGCGGCGAGCAGCCCTGCCGCCATCGCCCGCCCGAGCCGGGCGACCGTCAGCGG
>DASXNR010000113.1:0-6241 GCA_036494925.1 Acetobacteraceae bacterium | reverse complement strand
CGATCTCGATCAACCGGTCGCCGTAGATACCGTTGGTGTGGATCAGCAGCTTGCCGCCGGCGGGAACCAGTTGCGCGATGACGGCCTCGTTGGCGTAGGTCGCGCTGCCTGGCAGTGGTATCGCTGCATAGGCACCTTCGCCATGCACCACTTTGACCATGTAGGCACGCGCCTCCGCCAGGTCAGTGTGGAACTCGTCGCCGCCCGAGGCGCGATCGCGCATCATCGCGGATTTGACCGAGCGGGACGTGCTGACTGGGCCGGGAGTGAGCAGCAAGTGTTCGGCGGGATCTCGGGACATCGCGGCACCCCCTGACTCGGGCGGTGTGGCAGCATGAGGCAAGCAGCTCTGCCCGGCAATGGTGGATCAAACCTCGTCATAGCATGGCGTCCGACCGGCGGACCGGCTAATTTGGCTGGCTCTGGCAGCAGGGGAGGCATGCCATGCAACGCCGCACCTTTCTGGCGGTCACGCTAATGTCGACTATGGGCGGACCCGCGCGGGCGGCAACGCGCGGTGGTACGCTGGTGTATGGCCGGCAGACCGACTGCATCTATCTGGACCCGGTAAACACCGCCCAAAATGCCGACATCTGGGTTTCCCTCAATCTGTACGACACGCTGACGCAGCCGACGGACGACGGAAAGAGCGTTGTCCCTGGCCTCGCGTCATCCTGGGAGGTGAGTCCGGATGGTAAGACGATGACCTTCAGGCTGCAGCCGAATCTGAAGTTTGCCGACGGCTCGCCGCTGACGGCGGATGACGTGAAGTGGTCGCTGGAACGTGCGGCCGACAAGGCAACCGGGGGTCAATTCCAGTTCCTGCTGGCGTCGATCGCTGGCGTCGATGCGCCGGGCGATGGCACTGTGGTGCTTCGCCTCAGCCATCCCGATCCAACCATGCTGCAGGCGCTGGCCACGTTCAATGCAGGCATCGTGCCCTCGAAGCTGATCATGGCGGAGCCCGGCGCCACGTTGGACGACAAATCCAAGTCGTTTGCACAACATCCGGTCGGCTCGGGACCCTTCACGCTCAAGAGCTGGAACCGTAACAGCGAAATGGTGATGACGCGCAACCCGCATTACTGGAAGCAGGGCGCGGACGGCCAGCCGTTACCATACCTCGACGCCATCAGGTACGTGATCATACCGGATGACGCGACGCGGATCCTGAAACTGAAGGCCGGCGAAATCGATGCCGCCGAGTTCATCCCCTATTCCCGTGTCACCGAACTGAAGGCCGACCCTCGGCTGAACATGGTGCTGTTTTCTGCCGCACAGGTGCACTATTTCACCATTAACAACCGTCCCACCCTGAAGGATGGCACGAAGAACCCGTTCAGCGACGCGCTCGTGAGGCAGGCGCTGAACTACGCCACCGACAAACAGGCACTGATCCAGGTGGTGACTTATGGGATCGGCACGCCGGAGCAGAGTTTCATGCCGATGTCCACGCCGCTGTCCTACGGCACAGGACCGCTGTATCCGTACGACCTAAACAAGGCCAAGGCGCTGCTCGCGCAGTCCGACTGGGCGCACGGCTTCGAGATCACCTTGTACACCATCGCCGGCAACGTGGACGACGTTGCCAAGGCGACCGCGCTGCAACAGATGTGGGCGCCGCTTGGCGTGCGGCTGAAAGTCGAACAGATGGAGTCAGCCACACGGATTGCGCACTATAACTCTGCCGATTTCCAGATGCTGACGTCGCTGTGGACCAACGACATCAACGACCCGAACGAGATCACCTCGTTGTTCTGTTATTACCCCACCATCCAGAACCGCCACTCGGGCTGGGACGATCCGGTGCTCGACAAGCTGTTCCTGGACAGTCAGCAGGAGCTGGATCCGGTCAAGCGCGCCGCACAATACAGAGAGATCCAGGAACGCTACTTCGCCAGGGCGCCGATCATCTTCGGCTATGAGGTTCCGTACCCGGTCGCGATGGCGAAGAAGGTCAAGGATTTCGTGCAGATCCCGCTGGGCAACAATCTGTTCGCCAGCACCTATCTGTCGTCCTGACGCCGGCTCTGACGGCGCGCGCCGTGTACCTGCTCGGCATCCTCGGTCGCCGCGTGCTGCAGATCATGGCCACTGTGCTGCTGGTGGCAGTGCTGGTGTTCACCTTGATGCATCTGCTGCCGGGTGATCCGGCGCAGGTGATGCTCGGTGACCGCGGCTCCACTGCCGCCATCGCGCAACTGCATCATGACCTCGGGCTCGACCGGTCGATTCCGGTGCAGTTCTGGGAGTTCCTCCGGCGGATCGCGACGCTGAACCTAGGCGAGTCTGTCACGATGAGGATTCCGGTCACCCAACTGATCGTGGAGCGGCTGCCGATCACATTGCTGCTGACCACGATGGCGGCGCTGCTGGCGTTGCTTATCGCGGTGCCGCTCGCTTTCGTCGCCGCCTTGCGGCAAGGCGGCTGGGCCGATGCCGTCATCCGCGGGATATCGCAGTTGAGTCTGTCGATGCCAGTATTTTATATCGGCCTGATACTGTTGATCACACTGGCCGCCGGATTGCGCTGGTTTCCGGTCGGCGGCATCGGCAGCGGGTTTGCGCAGGACATTTATTACCTATTCTTGCCGGGGCTGACCTTAGCTTTGTCACTCAGCGCGATCCTCCTGCGCAATCTGCGGTCATCGCTGATCGAGGTGCTGCACGCCGAATTCGTCGGCTTCGCGACAGCCAAGGGGCTGCGGCGTCGCGTGGTGCTCGGGCGCCACGTGCTGCGCAATGCCTCGATCTCGACCGTGACGCTGCTCGGGTTGAACATTAGTTCGCTGGTTGGTGGCGCGGTGATCACCGAGACCGTGTTCGGCATCCCAGGCGCCGGCCGCCTGATGGTCGACAGTATCTTCTCCCGCGATTACGCCGTCGTGCAGGGGCTGACGATGGTGCTGTGCGTGCTGGTGTCGGTGGTGTTTCTGGCGGTGGACGCGTTGCAGGCATTGCTCGACCCGCGGGTCGCGACGTGACGGACGTGGTCGGCCAGGCGGTACTACAGCCGGCCCAACTGGCCGCTGGTGGGCGAGCGCGACGTCGGCGGGCCGGATCGGGGCTGCTTGCCGGCGCCGCCATTCTGCTCGTGTTGCTGGCTTGCGCCGTGGTACCGGAGCGCATCGCGCCCTATCCGCCCCATGCCTTCGACTACAACGCGCTGCTGCAACCGCCGAGTTGGGCGCATCCGTTCGGCACCGACAATTTTGGCCGGGACATCCTATCGCGCACGATCTGGGCGGCCCGCATCGACCTACAAATCGCCATCTTCGGCACGCTGTTCCCGGCGGTGTTCGGGACCTTCGTGGGTGCGCTGATCGGCTACACCGGCGGCCTGGTCGATACGCTGTTCCGTCGGCTGGTGGATTTGCTGATAACGGTGCCGTTTCTGGTGCTGGTCATCGCGATCGTTGCGGCGCTGGGACCCGGGCTGCTGAATATGTACATCGCCGTCTCGGCGGTGAGCTGGGTGTTCTATGCGCGGCTGATGCGGGCCGAGATCATCGCGCAGAAGCGCCGTGACTATGCGGACGCCGGCCGCGTCATGGGCTACAGCCGAGCTCGCATCATCTTCAGGCATCTGTTGCCCAACGCGATCACACCGTCGGTCATCTTCTGGATGACGGACATGGCGCTGGTGATCCTGCTCGGGTCGAGCCTTGGCTATCTCGGGCTTGGCGCGCAGCCGCCGACAGCGGAATGGGGCGTGCTGATCGCCGATGGCAAGAACTTCATGACCACCGCATGGTGGATGTCGATCTTCCCCGGTCTCGCCATCGTATTTACCGGAGTCGGCTTCAGTCTGCTGGGCGATGGCATCGCGATCCGGCTACGGCGGCGGACATGACTGCGCCCCTGCTCTCGGTTCGCAACCTTACGGTTCGCATCGGCGATATAAAGCCGGTGGAAGACGTCAGCTTCGATGTCAGTGCCGGCGAGGTACTCGGCGTCGTCGGCGAATCCGGTTCGGGTAAGAGCCTGATGCTTCGCGCCATCCTTCGCCTGCTATCGCACATCGCGCAAACCTCCGGATCCATCGCATGGCGAGGACGCGATCTGGCAACACTCGCGGAACCCGAGATGCGAGCGCTGCGTGGCGGCGAAATCGCCATCGTGTTCCAGGAGCCGATGAGTGCATTGAACCCGGTGCTGACCATCGGACAGCAGATCACCGAAAGCCTTGCGGAGCACCTCGGCTTGCGCGGCCGATCGGCACGATCGCGCGCGGCCGAGGTGTTGGATCTGGTCGGAATTCCTGACGCGAGACGGCGGCTTTCGAGTTACCCTCACGAATTCTCCGGCGGCATGCGGCAGCGCGCAATGCTTGGCATTGCACTAGCCGCCGGCCCGAAGCTGCTGCTGGCCGATGAGCCGACCACCGCGCTCGACGTAACGATACAGGACCAGATACTCAAACTGCTGCTTCGCTTGCGACGAGAGTTGTCGATGAGCGTGGTCCTGGTAACCCACGACCTTGGGATCGTTGCGGAGACCTGCGACCGGGTGGCAGTTCTGTACAGCGGCCGCATGATGGAGACCGGGCCGGTCGAGACCATCCTCACGCGTCCGGCGCACCCGTACACGCTGGGCCTGATCAATTCGGTGCCGCAGGCCAAGGACGCGCGTCAGCATCTGGCCGCGATTCCCGGCACGCCGCCCGACCCGCTGGAACTTCCGCCTGGATGCCGCTTCGCACCGCGCTGTTTCCTGACAAGTCCTGATTGCACGCGTAAACAGCCCGACTTGCGCGCACTCGACGCGGACCATGCAACCGCCTGCCTGTACCCCCATGCCGTGGTGCGGGGCGAACTCAGCTTCGCTTCGCGATGACCGACGTCCTGCTGCGTGCTGATGATCTGGTGCACAGCTTTCCAACTCGTGGCATCGCCTGGCACGGCAAGCGCGCCGAGGTGCGCGCACTGAACGGGGTTACGCTGTCGATCGCGCCGGGGGAGACGTTGGCCGTGGTCGGCGAGTCCGGCTGTGGCAAGAGCACGCTGGCGCGGGCACTGGTGCGATTGATCGAGCTCGATTCCGGACAGATCCATTTTGCCGGCGAAGATGTGCGGGCGCTGCGAGGTGATGCGCTACGGCGCTACAACCGCCGCGTGCAGCTGGTGTTTCAGGATCCCTACGGCTCGCTCAATCCGCGTATGACCGTGGGAGAGACTTTGGAGGAGGCGCTATCGGTACACCGGGTCGTGCCGCCATCCGGCGCATCGGCGCGGATCGCGGAACTGCTGTCGCTGGTGCGACTGCCAGCCGACGCGACGCAACGGTTTCCACATGAGTTTTCCGGCGGACAACGCCAGCGCATCGCTATCGCGCGTGCCCTGTCGGTGCAGCCCGAGCTGCTGATTGCCGACGAAATCGTCTCGGCGCTGGACGTTTCCGTGCAGGCACAGATATTGAACCTTTTACTGGATCTTCAGCGCGACCTTAGGCTCGCGATTCTGTTCGTGTCGCATGACCTGCGCGTAGTGCGACACCTCGCACACCGGGTGGCGGTGATGTATCTCGGGCGCATCGTCGAGCTGGGAGAAGCGGATGCTGTATTCGGATCGCCGCTGCATCCTTACACACAGGCTCTGCTGCGCGCCGCGCCGCAGATGCGGTTGGGCCGACGCGATGAGAAAGTGGCGTTGGCGGGGGAGTTGCCGTCACCGCTGGCCGTTCCGGCAGGGTGCCCGTTTCACCCGCGATGCCCGCTCGCTCTCGCTCGCTGCCGCGTTGAGATGCCGGCACTGCATGCTGGACCGGACTGCCATCGAGCTGAGTGCCACTTGGCGGAGCACTTGGCGCCAATGGCCGGTTCTGGTCGAACCTAGTAAACCTCACACAACTGCGCCTGGCGCGCAGGTGTCACTTGTCTGAGCAGCCACCACCAATGACCGCATTCGACCCAAGTCGGGCGTACACGGACCTGTAGCGCGATACCTGGTAACGGACTTTCAACACCGCCCGATGGCGACGCATTCGCGTCCTTCGACTCGAATCTGGCCGTAGATTTGATCCTGCTGCGTCCTCTGCCAGATTTTTATCCCGCCACCGGCGACGCTCGCTTATGCTCGCGCGGCAGACGTGGTGGTGGTCTGGAAGCTCGATCGGCTATCCCGGTCTCTGAAGGACCTGCTGCACATCATGGAGAAGATCGGCGAGGCTGGTGCCGGCTTTCGCTCGACCACCGAGCAGATCGACACCACCACGCCGGCAGGACGGATGATGATGCAGATGG
>DASXNR010000112.1:0-10654 GCA_036494925.1 Acetobacteraceae bacterium | reverse complement strand
AGGAGTATTGTGTCGTTAGATACTCCCCTCCTGTCGCGGGAGGGGCTGGGGGGAGGGGCCCATATCAGTGAGTGATCCCATGCCCAAAGTTTTGATCAGCGACAAACTCTCCCCGGCCGCAGTGGACATCTTCCGCCGCCGCGGCATCGACGTCGACCTGAAGCCTGGCCTGTCGCCCGCCGACCTGCGCGCCATCATCGCCCCGTACGACGGCCTCGCGGTCCGCTCCGCCACCAAGGTCACCCGCGAACTGCTCGACGTCGCGACCAACCTCAAGGTCGTCGGCCGCGCCGGCATCGGCGTGGACAACGTGGACATCCGCTCCGCCACCGCACGCGGCGTGGTGGTGATGAACACGCCTCACGGCAACACCATCACCGCCGCCGAACACGCCATCGCCATGATGTTCGCTCTGGCGCGACAGGTCCCCGAAGCGTCAGCCTCCACCAAGGCGGGCAAATGGGAGAAGAACCGCTTCATGGGCGTGGAGCTCACCGGCAAGACGCTCGGCCTGATCGGCTGCGGCAACATCGGCTCGATCGTCGCCGACCGTGCCATCGGCCTGAAGATGCGGGTGCTCGCCTACGACCCCTTCCTCAACGAGAAGCGCGCGCTCGAGCTTGGCGTGGAGAAGGTCGAGCTGGATGATCTGCTGGCACGCGCCGACTTCATCACGCTGCACACGCCGCTGACCGATGCGACACGCAGCATCCTCTCACGCGAGGCTCTGGCGAAGACCGCGCGCGGCGTGCGCATTATCAACTGCGCCCGTGGCGGCCTGGTTGACGAACCGGCGCTGGCCGAGGCGATCGAATCCGGCCACGTCGCCGGTGCCGCGCTCGATGTGTTCGAGACCGAACCCGCGACGCAGTCGCCGCTGTTCGCGCTGGAGAATGTCGTGTGCACGCCGCATCTCGGCGCCGCGACGGCCGAAGCGCAGGAGAACGTGGCGCTGCAGATCGCCGAGCAGATGAGCGACTTCCTGCTCACCGGCGCGGTGGCGAATGCGATCAACATGCCGTCCGTTTCAGCCGAGGATGCGCCGCGGCTGAAGCCGTACATGGAGCTTTGCCGTCTGCTCGGGGCGTTCGCCGGCCAGCTCACCCAGGCACGGGAAGGCGTGATCCGCCGCGTGCTGATCGAGTACGAAGGTCATGCCGCGGCGCTGAACACGCGTCCGCTGAGTGCCGCCGCGCTCGCCGGCCTGATGACGCCGGTGATGGAAGGCGTCAACATGGTCAACGCGCCGGTCGCCGCGCGCGATCACGGCATCGACGTGGCCGAGACGGTGCACGACCGCGACAGCGAGTACCAGACGCTGATCCGTGTCACGGTGGAGACCGACCAACTGGCACGGTCGGTCGCCGGCACACTGTTCGCCGGATCTCGGCCGCGCATCGTGGAGATCAAGGGCATCAAGGTCGAGGCCGATTTCGCGCCGCACATGTTGTACGTGACCAACCAGGACAAGCCGGGCTTCATCGGTCGCTTCGGTGCCACGCTGGCGGGCGCGGGCATCAACATCGCGACCTTCCATCTCGGCCGCGCCAATCAGGGCGGCGACGCGATCTGCCTGGTATCGGTGGACGAGGAGGTGCCCGAGGACGTGCTGTCGATGGTGCGCACCCTGCCGCTGGTGATGCAGGCGACCTCGCTGGCGTTCTGAGCGATGGCGGTCAGCCGCGGCTTCGAGGAATTCATTCTGGACCTGCTCGGTCCGCTGGCTCCATTACCGCGCCGCATGTTCAGCGGTGTCGGGTTGTTCCACGGCGGCGTGATGTTCGCGCTGCTGGCGCGTGAGGCGATGTATCTGCGGGTGGATGATATAACGCGGGAACGGTTCGAGCGGGCCGGCAGCAGGCCATTCAGCTATCAGCGCGGCGAGCGGGAGGTCAGTCTGTCCGCGTACTACGTGGTGCCGGAGGATCTGCTGGATCGGCAGGACGAACTGCTGCAATGGACGCGCGATGCGATCGCAGCTGCTCGGCGAGCAGCTGCGAGTGCGCGACCTGCCAGGTCTCGTTCAGGTGCTCGGGGGTATCGAAGAAAGCCGATCGCGGATAGCGGCTGAAGTTCGGCAGCACGAGGAAGTCGCCGCCGTTCTCCGTGTAGACGGATCGAATCGCCTGCAGCGTAGTGGGCGGAATCGGCGCATCGGCGAATTCGGTCGGCAGCCCGCCGATCACATGCACGCCCCGGGCAGTGGCCTGCCGGATGAACGCGGCAATCAGCGCACTGCCGTGGCCGGCACGGATTTGCCCGGGCGATGGATGGTATGGTGTCGCGGCCGCCAGCACCGCTCGGCTGCTCGCGGCGAGTTCGGCGGTATGGCCGATGTGATCGCCCCACGCGTTGGTCGTGCCGGTGCTCTCGGCACGCGGATCGTGGAAATGTGCCAACAGCAGCGCAGTTTCGATCGGCGCCATCAGCGCGGCACGCAGATCGAACGAGAACAACGCGGCAAGCCAGCGTTCCGGTGGCAGCGAGGCGAGCGTTCGCCGGTCGTGGCGGAACATGATGGCGGCGTCCGGACCCACGGCGGTCGCGGCGCCTGTCCTGACATACTGCGCCTCCTCCATCGGCAGGTACACGACGTCGCCTGGGTGAAGCACGTGCTGCCAGCGCGCGAACAGGTAGTCCAGCCCGATGCCGACCGCGACGCCGCCGTTGACGCATGGCACGCCCAGGATCGGTTCGATGATCTCGCAGCGATGCGAATAAGGGCCGTTGGAGCCTGCCAGGATGACCAGCTTCGGTCCGTCGATTGCGCCGGCGCGCGCAAGCTTCGTGTCGATCTGGGTTTGCAGGAAGCCGAGTGAGAGGGGACGGTCGAGAACGAAGCCAAACGCCAGCGCATACAGCAGCAGTGATGCCAGGCAGGCGGAGAGCAACTGCCTTATGGCAGCGAAGCGATGATGCAATCCGGTGGACATGGCGCAACCGTCGCTCGATGGCGTCCTCGCTTCGCGCTTAACAAAAACCTGCTCCCCATTGTCATCCCCTCGAAAGCGGGGACCCAGGGCAACCGCACGGACCTCGCCCTGAGTTCCCGCTTGCGCGGGAACGACGGCGGGGATCGTCGGCCGACAGGCCGGTGCGGAACTCGCAATGATTGGAACAATCAGCATCAGAATTGGAAGTACAAAAACGGCGTCACATGCGGCGCGAAGAACAACGCCTGCACGGTGAACGCGAAGCCGCCGGTCAGCGCCCAGCCGCGTGCACGATCCGACAGCTCATGCACCGTCGGCAGCGCCAGGACGATCGTCCAGCCTACCAGCAGGCAGGCGGAGACTTCGGGAAAGCTCAGTGTTCTTGCATCGCCGAGGAAGGGCAGCAGCGGTACCGGCGTTGCGATTGCGGCGAGCGGTGGGAAGGCGTGCACGATCATCTGCGGCAATGCGATGCCGTTGCACCCTGCCATGCCGCGCAACATTGCGCGCGTTGCCTCCAACCCGTCTGCCCGGAATGGCACCCAGGCAATGACGACGGCAAGCAGCGTCAAGGCGCGGCCGGCAGCGGCAGGAAGCCGCCAGGGGAACTGGCCGTGCAACACCAGATAGAACCCGTGCAATCCGCCCCACAGCACGAAGTTCCACGCCGACCCGTGCCATAGCCCGCCCAGCAGCATCGTCGCCATCAGGTTGACGTTGCGTCGTGCCTCGCCACGCCGGTTGCCTCCGAGCGGGATATAGACGTTGTCGCGCAGGAACCGGCTCAGCGTGATATGCCAGCAGCGCCAGAACTCGGCGATGCTCGTCGCCTTGTATGGGCTGGCGAAGTTCAGTGGAAAACGCACGTTCAACATGCGAGCCAGCCCGATCGCCATGTCGGAGTAGCCGGAGAAATCGAAATAGATCTGCAGCGCGTACGAGGCGGCGGCGTACCATGCCTCGACGAAACTCAATGGCGCGCCCTGTGCCGCGGCGGCGAACCCCACGTCCGAGTAATGCGCGAACGTGTCCGCGAGCACGACCTTCTTCGCCAGCCCGAGCAGGAAGATCGTAAGCCCCTCGGCGATGTGCTCGGCCCTGGGTGTCACGAGGTCGGCGGCGAGCAACTGCGGCATGATCTCGCGCGGCCGCACGATCGGCCCGGCGATCAGGTGCGGGAAGAACGCGATGAACGCGGCATACGGTAGCGGGCCGGCGTCGACGCGATCGCCGCTTCGGCTCTCGAGCAGGAACATGATCTGCTGAAAGGTGAAGAAGCTGATCGCCAGCGGCAGGAAGATGGTCAGCTCGGGCGTGTTCAGCCGGGCCACGTCGTGGATCAGGAAGTTGGCGTATTTGAACCAGCCCAACAGTGCCAGATTGGCGGTGACGCCCGCGATCAGCCAGCGCCGCGCAGCGTGCTGCCGGCCGCCGTGCGCCAGAAGCAGAATCCGCTGGCCGAACCCGTAGTTCGCCAGGATCGACCCGGCCAGCAACGCGACGAACTTCGGATTCCACCAGCCGTAGAAGAACAGGCTGGCGGCGACCAGCCAGCCCAGGGCCCAGCGCGTCCCGCCGGCGCGTCCGACCAGGAAGAACCCGCCGAGCGCGACCGGCAGAAAGCCCAGCACGAATTCCGGTGAGTTGAACAGCATGGTGTGCGGGTCCGGAGTGTCGCGCTGCCGGCATAACCAAGGGTAAACACCAGCATTCCGTGCGGCACCGACTTTAACGGGCCTGTTCGGGTCAAGTCGCACAGCCCGGCTTTACCCCGGATTCTGCATAAATAATTTGCCGATTGCTTCGATTATCGCGCAATCGGGAAAAGCCTATCTGGACGCGTGCGCAGGACGCCGAGCCAGTCCTGACCAGAACGCGAGACGCGCCACGCCCGGCGCGGGCCAATCCGAGGTGAGAGACCATGAGAATCATACTTCGCGCCGCCATCGCCGCGGTGAGCTTTGCCAGCATCGGCCCCGCGCACGCTGGCGGGAGCGTCGTCGCCAAGGCATTGTCCGCCGAGGTCCCCGGCGTGACCGTCCAGGCTCCCGCGAGAGTAACTTCCTGGCCGTGACGGGAGCGCAGCAACGAACCCGCCTGCTGTTGCGACGCATGAGGTCGGCTCGCGGGCAGGATGAGAATCTATCCTTTGCCGATGCCGCCATCCGTCCCTATCTGGCGCCGACCTGACTTTGCACGGCGGCGGCGCGATGCGCTCGGGCGAGGGCAATCGCCGTCCTGACGAACCAGTGCGCCGGCAGGAGGAGGTTGCTTCAGTGAGCACTGTCGATTTCACGCAAGACGAGCATTTCATGTCGATCGAGACGCTGCTCGGCAAGGATCGTCTTCTGCTGACGTCCCTGGTTGGTGACGAAGCGCTCTCACAGCTGTTCAGCTACCAGGTGGAAATGCTGTCCGCCGACCACGCGATCAAGCCGGAGAGCCTGGTCGGCCGAAAGGTCGGCATCGTCATTTGCGATCATGACGGCAACCGCCGGTCGATCAATGGCGTGGTCGGCCAGTTTCGCGCGGGCGCGCTGACCCTGCGTGACTACCGGCGGTACACAGCGGAGATCGTGCCGTGGCTGTGGTTGATGACGCATACCACGGACTGCCGGATCTTCCAGAAACAGAGCACTCCGGAAATAATCGAACAGGTATTCCAAACGTTTGGCTTTGCCGACTTTGAGATCGCGGTCTCCCGGCCGGATTACCCGGCTCATGAGTTCTGCGTTCAGTATCGCGAAACCGCATTCAATTTCGTCTCGCGACTCATGGAACAGTCGGGCATGTTCTATTTCTTTCGCCATGATGGTGACCGTCATGTCCTGGTGATTGCCGACAAGAACGTGAGTTTCCACGATCTGCCCGACCCGACGCTGATCCACGTGTCGGGCAACCAACCGGATGGTCACGTGACAGGTTGGCAGCACAGCTTTGCCTTCCGTCCCGGCCGATGGGCGCAAACCGACTATGATTTTCAGGTGCCTTCGAAGAGCCTCCTGACGACGGAACGGACTGTGCTCAAGCTCGCCGGCGCCGACACGTTCGAAAGATTCGAATATCCCGGCAGCTACGTCGACAAGGGACCTGGCGCCCGATCGACGCGGATGCTGATGGAGGTGGAGGAGGCCGGCTATCATCTTGTCCAGGGCACCAGCCGCTATCTGCACCTGCGCACCGGCGGCAGGTTCAAGCTGCGCGGCTGCCCATGTCAGGACCCAGGCGAAACCTATGTGATCAGCCGCGTGCGCCATGAGGCATCCGACTCGACGTATCTCGGCAACACCGGCGCACCGCCGAGTTATTCAAACAGCTTTGAGGCGATCCCCGCCGACGTGCGGTTTCGGCCACGGCGTACCATCGCAAAGCCGCTTGTGCACGGCCCGCAGACCGCGGTCGTGGTCGGCCCGCCGGGCGAGAAGATATTCACCGATAAATACGGCCGGGTGCGGGTGCAATTCCATTGGGACCGCTACGGCAAACACGACGACAAAAGTTCCTGCTGGATCCGCGTCTCCCAGTCGTGGTCAGGCCGCGGCTGGGGCGCAATGAACCTGCCGCATGTCGGGCACGAGGTGGTGGTATCATTCCTGGAGGGCGACCCCGATTGTCCGATGATCACGGGGCGAGTGTACAATGGCGAAAATACCATGGCGATGGGAATGCCGGAGAACAAGACGCAGAGTGCGATCCGCGACCACAGCGGCAATGAGATCGTGATGGAAGGCAAGGGCGGGTCGGAGGATATCCGGATCAACGCGACGAAGGACACCAACGTCGTCGTCACGCACGACTACAACGAGACGGTGAAGACCGGGAACCGCAAGGTCGACATCCAAAACGGCACGCACACCGAAACGATCAAGGGCGACACCAAGGTCAGCATCGTCAGCGGCTCCTACGTCCACTTTGTTGCGGCGAACCAGGCGCAGCGAGTGTCCAAGCAGTCCAATGTCCTGGCTTCCACCGATGCGGATGTCTATGTGGAGGCTGCCACCAGCATTCAGTTGCATGTCGGTGAGAGCACGCTCTGGATGGAGAAAGGCGGAAACGTTGAAATCAAAGCGAAAAAGATTGTCCTCGACGCCGAGACGATTTCTCTGTCCGGTCAAACCTCCATTGAGCTGGTGGGTGGTGAAGTGAACGCCACCGCCCAGGCGACGCACACGATCAAGGGCGCGCTGGTCAAGATCAATTGACTGGCCTGCCGGTAAGGCGTCACACCTAGCGACGGGCCGGCTTCCTTCGTTCCCGGGACTTCGCTTCGATGCGTTCCGGTTTGCCGATCGCGCCCCGATTCCATAGGTCGTCGAGGCGGGTCATGAAGGGCGGCTCGCCAGCGTCTTCCATATCCCCGAAATCGTCGGGGCTGATGTCGCGGAAGGGATCAGGGAACCGCCACCCTTTGGGTTGGACGCGTGGAAGATGAGCAGTGATGCGGCAGCTCGGACACCAAACCCAGAGCGTCCCGGTGTCCTTGCCGACATCGAATACGTGATAGTAGAATCGCAGATCGTGCTTGCCGCAGGCGGGGCATTTGACGGCAAAATTACCATCAAGGATTTGGCTGGCCGCCCCAAGGAAAGGCAGCTTCAGTTCGCCATAGCTGTCCCGCCAATCGCTATCGGTGTTCATCTGTTCCTCCGCTCAAGGCTGCCCGACACTTTATCCCAGAGGCCCTCGCCAGCCTTTTCCGCCATCCTCTCGCGTGCAACCTTGATCCCCGCTCGATAGTCCTTGATGTGGTTCGCTTCGTGGCCGAATGTCTTGACTCCCTCCTCGAGCGAGGAAAGTCCCTTGTCGGTGAAGTTGATGACAGGCCGCCCGCTGGCGTCAGCGAAGACCCGCCCTGCTCCATCGGTGTTCACCCAACCATAGACTCCATGTCCTGCGGCCGCCGCCTCTTCCGTTGTCGCTTTGTGAAATGCATAGCCGCTGGTATCCACGCCGGCTCTTCCCAATTGCATGCGCAGCTCTCTTAGCGAGACAGGTCTGTCGCCGGCAAGTCTGCCGCCGCGGCGGAAAACGGCGAGCTCATCGGCGGCCTTTTCGGCGGAACGAAGTGACCGGATTACTTTGCCCAGTCCCTTGAATGCCACCTTCATCGCCGCCCCGACCGCCATCGCGGTGAGCGACGGCATCGGCACGCCGCCGATGATCACGTTGGGGCTGGCCGAGACCGTGGTGCCGATCATCGGACCCATCGGCGGATCACTCGGCTTCGGCGCCGAGAAGGTGCAGTGCTTGGTTATATCGACGCCGATGCGAGCCGACCGCGCGCCCTCGATCCAGACCGACGAGGAGCCAAGGAAGATCTCGAACATCGGGAAGAAGCCGCCGCACCAGATCCCCATGCCGACGTCGCCGCAGCGGCCGGCCGGCATTCCGTTGATCAGCACGGTGGCGGCGCCCGACACGTAGGGAATCGCGATCACTGGCCCGGTACTCGGTAACGGCACCGGTGGCGCCGGCGGGATCAGGTTGGGCGGATGGTTGTGCGCGTGCGGCAGGCCTACGTCGAAGTCCATCACGCGCACCGCGGGGAACGCCGGGAAAGGTATCGCCGACGCCAGGGTTGAGATCGTCTGCTCGGCTGCGATGAGCGCGCCGAAGACGGCGCCGGTGGTTGCCAGCGCGCCTTGCGCATTGCCGATCTCGGCGATCGCACCGCCCAGGTCGCCCGCCTGCATCTTGAGCGCACCCGGAATGTCCGACAGCGGCGTCGAACTGAAGCCGCTGTCCGGCAGATGCAAAAGGTCGGTCGAGCCCTGGTGTCCGATTCCCGCGGCGGTGTGCGACCACACGTCGATTGCCTTGTGCGGTCCCGCCGCATGGACCGCGGCGCGCGCGTTGCCGGCGCCGTGCGCGATCACTCTGCCGACGGCGTGCGCGTCAAGCGGCATTCGCCAGGTGCCCCAATCGCTGCAGCTTGGCCACAATGTCGGCGCGTCCCGCCTCGCGCACGTCTGCCATCGCGGGGTTGGTGATGCTGTCGTAACGGCCGAGTGTGTAGTTCCACACCCGCGCCGCCTCGTCGGGCCGACCGAGTTCCTGGTGGATCAGCGCCAGATTGTCGCACACGAAGGCCTCGCCCGGCAGATTGCCCTGTGCGCGGTAGAACGCACTGCCGACCCGGAGCGCCGCGAAGGCGTGATCGAAGTCACCGAGGCGGTGGAGCGCAATGCCGAGATTGGTATAGGCCATGGGCGCAAGATTATTCAGCTCATGCTCGGAGCAGAGTTGGCACGCCTGGAGCAATCCGTCCGCCGCTGCCTCCAACTGGCCTGCGGCGAGCAACGTGTTGCCCAGGCCGTATGCTGCCATCGCCTGCTCCGCCGGCGAGCCTTCGGATATCGTTTCATCAAGTACCCGTTGCTGCAGTGCTACCGCCTTCGCGTGGTCTTTGTTGGCCGATGCGACGGCAGCCGCCATGGCCGCGATGCGCCGGCTGTCGGGCGACGACTCCGGTGGCTGGGCTGCCAGTTTGTCGTTTAATCGCCGTTCGAGCTCCTGCGGCGAGCACCAGAAGGTCTGCACGTCGATCCGCTCGTGTTCGGCTGCGAGATCCGCGAGAAGTGGGGTGAGCCGCTCATCGAGCACGACAAACTTCAGCCAGCGGCTGCGGACATTGTCAGCGAGAAACTCGATCGACCGTGCGAACCCTGCTGCGTCGTCCACGCGCTGCGGGTCGATCAGCAGCACCAATGAACCACAGGTGTCGGGCAGCGCATCAGTGATTTGTTCCGCGCGCAGCAGGAACGGCCATGGCCCGCGGGCGGATGGATCTTTTGCCAGGTTGTCGGTGGTGATTCCCAGCTCGCCGAGATCAGCGGCATGGGCGATGCACTGTTCCTCCAGCGCGTCCTGCAGCCCGCGGAACCATGCGACCGGTTCGGCGAATATCTCGTGACAGCCGAGCAACACGTGTGGAAAGTCCGCTTGCTGATCCAGTCCGACGAGCATCTTGAGCAGGATCATGCGGAACTCCGGATCGATCTCGACGATCTGCACAACCTGCCGCGGCTGTGCCATGAACGTGCGAAGCGTTTGCAATTGATCTTCAAAGAATGCGCTGAGTGGCATGACCTCACTTGCGACATGCGAGGTGTGGATTTCCACGGAAATCATTGCGTCATCGGGTCACGTGTTCGCGAGCAATATTCTGTGTGAAACAAGTTTTGTAAAGTTGAATGATTCGAGAGTATTGCTGCGTTTTTTTGCAGGAGAAAGACTCATACTTGCAAGAGGTGCAATCATGCTTGCGAAAGGTCTGGCACCAGGCGATCGATTGAGCGATGTACCGATGTTGCGCGTCGTCAGGCGTGGCTTGGCCACGCGACCTCCCTGCTGTCCGCGCGGGGGCGTTGTCCACGGCGGGTTGTTGCATGATCGGCGCCGGTTTCGCCCCGCCGCGATAGCTGATAGCTGGAAGCTGCGATGAGCGATGATGTCCCCAACCACCGCGCGCTGCTGCCGGCCGGCCTGCGCGATCTGCTGCCCCCGGATGCCGAAACCGAGGCCGCCTCGGTCGAGGCGCTCATGGGGGTATTCGCCGCGCACGGCTACCAGCGGGTGAAGCCGCCGCTGCTGGAATTCGAGGACAGCCTGCTGGCCGGCTCGGGCGCCGCGGTGGCGGAGCAGACCTTTCGGCTGATGGACCCGGACAGCCAGCGCATGATGGGGCTGCGCGCCGACACCACGCCGCAGGTCGCGCGCAT
>DASXNR010000111.1:0-2105 GCA_036494925.1 Acetobacteraceae bacterium | reverse complement strand
ACCGTCCAGACCGATCAGGTCGATCGCCGCCAGCGCCCGTTCGCGCCGCTCGCGCGCGCCCACGCCTTGCGCTTCCAGACCCGCTTCCACGTTCTGCAGCACGGTCAGCCACGGGAACAGCGCGAAGGTCTGGAACACCATCGCCACACCTTTGGCGGGGCCGTCCAGCGGCTTGCCGAGGTAGGACACTTCGCCGTCGGTCGGCTCGATCAGACCGGCGATGATGCGCAATAGCGTCGACTTGCCCGAGCCCGAGCGGCCCAGCATCCCGACGATCTCACCTTCGCGCAGCGCCAGGTTCACGTCGTCGAGCACCAGCAGTTCGCCCTGCGTCTTGTTGAACCCTCTGCACACGTCCTTGACGCGCAGAATCTCTTCGCCGAGGCGGGGCGGCTTGGGCGGCGTCTGAATCGGCGCAGCGGTTACGGCAGCTTTAGGATTTTGCATCGCGTTTTGCCTTAATTTTCCTGTCAATCGAGCCGCAGTCTGGACTCGGCATAGGCATACATCGGGCGCCACAGCAGGCGGTTGAACAAGGTCACGAACAGGGACATCACGGCAATGCCGAGAATGATCTTCGGAAAGTCGCCCGCGGCGGTGGTCTCCGCAATGTACGAACCCAGGCCGTGCGCGACCACCCTGGTGTCGCCCCACTGCACGAACTCGGCGACGATGCTCGCGTTCCACGCGCCGCCCGACGCCGTGATCGCGCCGGTGACGTAGTACGGAAAAATGCCCGGCAGCATTGCCTTGCGCCACCACTGCCAGCCGCGAATGCCGAAGTTGGCGGCCGCCTCGCGATAGTCGTTCGGATAGGAACTCGCGCCGGCAATCACATTGAACAGGATATACCACTGCGTGCCGAGCACGATCAGCGGCGAGAGCCAGATGTCCGGGTTCAGATGAAAGCGCACGATCACGATCACGAACACCGGAAACAGCAGGTTGGCCGGGAACGCCGCGAGAAACTGCGCGACCGGCTGGATCTTCTCGGCCAGCGCCGGACGCAGGCCGATCAGCACGCCCAGCGGCACCCAGATCACCGACGCGATCGCGATCAGCAGCATCACGCGCAGCAGCGTGATCAGACCGAGCACCAGCACATGACCGACTTCATCGAGCGTCACGCCGGTGCTCACATACGAGATCACCCGATACACCACGTACGCCGTCAGCAGCAGCACCACGATGCCCCACGCCACGTCGCCCAGGCGCGAGGACTTCTGCCGCTGCGGGGCGGCGAAGCGCGCGCTGTCGAACGACGGCAGGCGCAACGGCACGCGCGCGGCGTTCGCGAAGATCCAGCCCATCGGCACGAGCAGCCGGTGAATCAGCCGCGTGCGGCGGATCAGGTCGAGCAGCCAGGACTCGGGCGCGTCGCCCGAGCTGGTGTTCTCCATGCGGAACTTGTCGGCCCACGCCACCAGCGGACGGAACAGGAACTGGTCGTACGCGAGAATCACCACGGTCATCGTCAGGATCACCCAGCCCACCGCGTGCAGGTTCTTCTCCGAGATCGCCTGCGACAGGTACGCGCCGATGCCCGGCAGCGTGATCGTGCTGTTGCCCACCGTGATCGCTTCGGAGGCCACCACGAAGAACCAGCCGCCCGACATCGACATCATCATGTTCCAGATCAGGCCCGGCATCGAGAACGGCACTTCCAGTTTCCAGAAGCGCTGCCACGCGGTCAGATGAAAGCCGCGCGAGACTTCGTCCAGATCGCGCGGCACCGTGCGCAGCGACTGGTAGAAGCTGAACGTCATGTTCCACGCCTGGCTGGTGAAGATCGCGAAGATCGCCGCCAGCTCGGCGCCCAGCACACGGCCCGGGAACAGCGCGAGGAAGAAGGTGACCGTAAACGAAATGTAGCCCAGCACCGGCACCGACTGCAGGATGTCCAGGATCGGCACCAGCACCATCCCCGCGCGGCGGCTCTTGGCGGCCAGCGTGCCGTAGACCAGCGTGAAGGTGAGCGAGGCGACCATTGCCGCGAGCATGCGCAGCGTGGTGCGCATCGCATACTCGGGCAGGTTCGCCGGATCGAGCGAGATCACCTGGGTCTTCAGCGTCGACATCGGCGCGAGCGTCTGGTGAAAGCCGAT
>DASXNR010000110.1:0-21262 GCA_036494925.1 Acetobacteraceae bacterium | reverse complement strand
GCCACGCGCCAGCCGGGGTTGCCGATCGCCCGCGCCGCCTCGACGTACTCGTTGCTGCTGGCATCCAGGGTCGCGGCGCGCGCCACGCGCATGAAGCGCGGCGCGGTAGAGACGCCGATCGCGATCATCGCATTGGTGAGGTCCGGGCCCAGGAACGCAGCCAGCGCGATCGCCAGGATCAGGAACGGGCACGCCAGCATGGCATCGACGATGCGGCTGAGGATGATGTCGATCCAGCCCTCCGCGAAGCCCGCGAGCAATCCCGCCGGCACGCCGATGCCGGCGGCGATCAGCACCGCCACGACGCCGGCCAACAGGCTGGCGCGCGCGCCGTACACCACGCGCGCGAGCACGTCGCGGCCGTTCTCGTCGGTGCCCATCCAGTGCGCCAGCGACGGTGCCTTGCGGATCGCCGACCACGAGGTGGCGATGGGATCGTACGGCGCGATCAGGGGCGCGAACACCGCCACCGCTACGAACAGCACGATCACCGCCAGGCCGGCGACGGCGACCGGACGCTGCAGGAAGCGGCGCACCGCGAGCTGCATCGGGCTGCGCGGCATGGCCGCGGCGTGGGCAATGGCGGGGGCGATGATGGCGGTGCTCATGGTGCGGCCAGGAACATCCTCAAGCCCCCCGTAGCCTCGGATTGATCACCACGTACAGTACATCCGCCAGCAGGTTCAGCATGACGTAAAGAAATGCCGTCACCAGCACGACCCCCTGCACCACCGGATAGTCACGGTTGAACACCGCATCGACCACCATCTTGCCGAACCCCGGAATGCTGAACACCTGCTCGGTCAGCACCGCGCCGGAAAACAGCGTGCCCAGCTCCAGCGCGCCCAGCGTCACCACCGGGATCAGTGCATTGCGCAGTGCGTGACGGATCACCACGACAAACTCGCGCAACCCCTTCGCGCGCGCCGTCCGCACATAGTCCTGGTCCAGCGAAGTCAGCATCGCGCTGCGCGTGTGCCGCATCAGAATCGCCGCGATCGCGTTGCCCAGCACGAACGCCGGCATGATCGTGGTGGCGAGCGACTGCTGCCAGTCCTCGGTCAGCGGCACGTAGCCTGACGGCGGCAGCCAGCCCAGCTGCACCGAAATCAGCAGGATCATCATGATGCCGAGCCAGAAGTTCGGCGTGGACAGGCCCGCGAGGCCCACCGCATTGGCGACGTAATCCCAGAACCCATTGCGGTACACCGCTGCGACGATCCCGGCCGGCACGCCGATCAGCACCGCGATGGCAAAGGCCATCGAACCCAGTTGCAGCGTCACCGGCAGCTTCTGGAACACCAGCTGCGCCACCGGCTGGCGGATCCGCCAGGAGAACCCGAGGTTGCCCTGCAGCACGTTCCCCATCCAGTGCAGGTACTGCACCGGCAACGACCGGTCCAACCACAGCTCGGCACGGATCTGTGCCAGCACCTGCGGATCACCGCGCTCCTCGCCTGCCATCACGAGCGCCGGATCGCCCGGCATGAGCTGCTGCAGGCAGAACACCAGCACGCTGACCAGCAGCAGCGTCGGAATGACCTGGGCGATGCGCGTGCCGAGATGTCCGCGCACTACTTCGCCATCTCCAGCCCCTGCACGCGGATCATGCCGTCGGGCACCGCGCGGAAGCCCTGCAGCTTCGCCGACATGCCGACGATATTGCGCCCGTTCCACAGGTAGGTGATCGGCAGATCCTGCCGCAATACTGGCCACATCTGTGCATACAGCGCACGCCGCTTCGCCACGTCCACCGTGCCACGCGCTTCGTCGAGCAGCTTGTCGACGGTCGCATTGCTGTAGTGGCTGGAATTGTTGCCCTGCCCGCTATGCAGGAACGCGTAGGTGTTGCCGTCGATGTCGGCACGACCCGACCAGCCGATCATGTAGGCCTGGTACTCGCCACGCACCGAAGCCTCGATCGAGGAGGCGAATTCCATCGCCTGAATATGCACGTCGAAGCCGGCCTCGGCGGCCATCGACTGGATCACCTCGGAGGCCTGCAGGATGTCCGAGTCATTGAAGGCCAGCAGATCGAGCTTCACCGGCAGCGTCACGCCCGCTTGTTTCAGCAGCGCCTTGGCCTTCGCCACATCGCGTTCGGGGGCCTGCAACGCTTCATCGTAGAACGGCGAACTTGGCGGCACCGCCTGCACACTCGGCGCAAACATGTCATTGAACACGACCTTCACCAGTGCGGCGCGGTCGATCGCAAGATCCAATGCCTGCCGCACCAATGCACTCTGGCCATACGGATTGTTCGCCTGCGGCCCATTCGATATGTTGTTGGTGATGCCGAAATAGCCGAGTGCGTCGTACACCACGAGCCGCAGTTTGGGGTCGGCCTTCACCGCGGCTGCATCGGTCGGCACCACGTCGGTGGTGATGTCCACCGTACCGACCTTCAGATTGGCCATCCGCACCGACGGATCGACCAGGATCTGATAGACCAGTTTGTCGAAGTGGATGTCCTTGGCATCCCAGTAGTCGGGAAAGCGTTCCAATGTCACGTGATCCTGCGGCACGCGCTCGACGAACCTGAACGGGCCGCTGCACACCGGGTGTGCTGCGAAATCCTTCCCGGCGGCCTCGGTCGCCTTGGGCGGCAGGATGATGCCCGCGCGATCGGTCAACTGTGCCAGGAATGCACCCGACGGCGACTTCAGGACGATGCGCACCGTCGCGGGATCCACGACCTCGACATGATCGATCGAGTTGATCTCGCTCTTGCGGAAGCTGCCCTGCATCGTGAGATGGCGCTCCAGCGAATATTTCACCGCGGCGGCATCGAGCACCTCGCCGTTCTGGAACTTCACGCCGGAACGCAGGTGAATGACCAGCGTCCGGTCGTCGGCCCACTCGTAGCCGGTCGCGAGCTGCGGCACGATATTCAGCTTCTCGTCGATGTCGAACAGCTTGTCGCACAGCCCGGCGAACACGATGCGCCCGACATACGTGGTCGCCAGCGTGGGATCGAGCAGGTCGAGGTCCTGCCGCAACGCGATGCGCAGCGTCTGCGCGAAGGCGGGAACGGCGGTGATCAGCACGCAGGCAGCGGCGAGCAGGAGACGGCGCATGATGAAGCTTCCCAGTCTTGGTGTTATCGCGGTCAGTTAGGCGGTCTTCCCGCTTGCGCAATGGCGGCATCGATCACCGTCCGGTCGAACACGCCACAAGGGCTGTCGGCGCCGGCGAGGAAACCTCGGAACACCGCGAACCGCTCCAGGCTCACCGCATACAGCCGGCGCAGTTCGGCGAGCGGGTCGGGATGGTCGTCGGTGCGGATGTCGAGCTCGCTATACGGATCGCGCGTGCAGATCTTCAGTGCCGCCGACTGCTTGCCACGCTTGTCGCCACCCGCCGCCTCGCCGGCCTCCAGCGCGCTGATCAGGCGCTCCGCCAGCGTGCCCGCGGCGCGCTGGAACGCGTCCAGAGTGCGTTCCACCACCGCCGATCCGGCCAGCATGTTGCCGGCGACGGACACATCGGTTCCCCGCACCGCGCCGCACCAGGACACGCAGTCGCCACCGGTGTGCTGTGCGATCCGACCCCGCGCGTCGATCATGTGCAGTTGCCGGTGATCGCGGCCGGCATCTGCGGCCAGCAGCGCGCCGGCGACGACATCTGGCGCCTCGCCGGCACGCAGCCGTGCCATTCCGGTCACCGCGTACATCGGATTGATCAACGCCTGGGTGGCGAGTGCTGCGACGCCGCCCTCGACATGGATCGCCAGCGCACCGACCGCAAAGAACCGTGTCGCCACTGCGGCGCCGAGCGCGCCGGTCGCCGGATCACGCACCAGAATGGACCATGTCATGGGCGCGATCCTCGCTGCTCCGCCGACTCGCCGCAAGCCGGCTAAGCTCTGCCGAATGCAGCCCCACGCACCGATCACGACCGACCTCGTCCTGCTTGGTGCCGGCCATGCCCATGTCGAGGTGCTCCGCCGGTTCGCCATGCGCCGAGAGCCGGGTATTCGCCTGACCCTGATCGGCCGCGAGCCTGAGACACCGTACACGGGGATGCTGCCCGGGCTGATCCGCGGCGAATATACCTTTGATCAGGCCCACATCGATCTCGCTCCGCTCGCTGCTGGTGCCGGCGCACGGCTGATCCTGGCCGAGGCGACCGCCATCGACCTTGCCGGGCGCCACGTCGTGATGACCGGCCGGCCGGTCGTGCCGTTCGACCTGCTTTCGATCGACGTCGGCGGCGAGCCGGCGATGCCGTCCGGCGCCGGTCTTCCGGTCAAGCCGATCGGCCGGTTCCTGGCGCGCCTGTCGGCATTGGAGGACGCGTTGCCGCGCGGCACGCGCATCGCCGTGGTCGGCGGCGGCGCGGGTGGGACGGAACTGGCGCTCGCGTTGGCACTGCGCTACCGCGAGCAGGTGCGGATCGTGCTGGTGTGCGATGCGGCCGAGCCGCTGGCATCTGCACCGTCCTACGCACGCTCTGTCGCCCGCACCGCGCTGGTCGATGCCGGGGTTGAGGTGGTCTGCGGTGTACGCGCCGGCGATTGGGCCGACGGCAGGCTGGCGCTGTCCGATGGCAGCTTCCTGGAGGTCGCAACGGCAATCTGGGCAACCGGCGTGGTGGGGCCGGCGTTCCTCGCCGACTCCGGCCTTGGCTGCGACACGGCCGGTTGCGTGCGCGTGGACGGGACACTGCGAAGCGTCAGCCACGACTTCGTCTTCGCCGCCGGCGACTGCGCTTCGGTCGAGGACAGTCCTCGGCCGAAGGCTGGAGTCTGGGCGGTGCGCGCCGGTGCGCCGCTGGCTGCCAATCTGCGGCGCGCGGCGCGTGGCCGGACGCTGCGCCGCTGGCGGCCGCAATCCGACGCGCTGGCGATCGTGGGCCTCGGCAACGAACACGCACTGGCGTGGCGCAACGGTGTGGCCGTCTCCGGACGCCCGATATGGCGCTGGAAGGACTGGATCGACCGGCGCTGGATGCGGATGTACCAGGAACCGATGGCGCCGATGGTCGCGGACGAACCGATGCGCTGCGGCGGCTGCGGCGCCAAGGTCGGCGCCGACGTGCTGGCCGGTGCGTTGGCGAATCTGCCTCGGCTGCCGGGCGCGGAGGTGCTGATCGGGCTCGATGCGCCGGACGATGCGGCGGTGATGCTGCCGCCACGCGGCATGGCGGTGGTGCAGAGCGTCGATCACTTCCGTGCCTTCATCGATGATCCGTTCGTATTCGGCGAGATCGCCGCGGCGCATGCGCTGTCCGACCTGCACGCGATGGGTGCGCGACCATGGACGGCGCTGGCAGTTGCCGCCGTGCCCTATACCTCGGGCGACAAGATGCGGACCGAGCTGGGCGACATGCTGCAAGGCGCCAGCGGCGTGCTGGCGGCGGACGGCTGCGCCCTGGTGGGCGGCCACAGCGCCGAGGCGGGTGAATCGGCGCTGGGCTTCGCTGTGACCGGTCTCGCCGATCCGACCAGGCTGCTGCGCAAATCGGGACTGCGTGCGGGCGACGCACTGGTGCTCACCAAGCCTCTCGGCACCGGTATCGTGCTGGCCGGGCACATGCGCGGGCTGGCGCGGGCGGCATGGCTACAGGCGGCAGTCGCATCGATGCGCACGAGCAACGCAACCGCGTCGCAGATTCTGCGCGAGCATGGCGCGGTTGCCTGCACCGACGTCACCGGTTTCGGGCTGGCCGGCCATCTGATGGAAATGCTGCGCGCCTCGCAGTCAGCGGCCACCGTCTCCCGCGACGCGATCCCGGCACTTCCGGGCGCACTGGAACTTGCCGGCGCCGGCGTGGCCAGCACGATGGCACCCGAGAACCAACGAGTGCTGCCGCATCTCGGATCGGACCGTCGCGGCGCGTTGCTGTTCGATCCGCAGACCTCGGGCGGGCTGCTGGCGGGGATCGCGCCGCGACGCTCGGAAGCGTGCATCGCGGCACTGCGCGCGGCCGGGCTGCGAGCCGCGATCATCGGCACGGTCGAGCCGGGCGCACCGATGATCCACATCGAGGCGTAGACCGTAACCGCGCCTGGGGCAGCATTACGAAGGAAGTTTTAAACGCAAAATGTAAGCAGATGCACGCCGAACACGCAGATCGCGATAGGCTGAACGACCTGTCGGGACGCGTCATCGGCTGCGCATGCACGGTACTCTATACGCGCGGTGCTGGATTCCTGGAAAAGGCGAACGGCACTGAATTATTTGCGTGCTTTGCGTGCATCTGCTCATATTTGCGTTTGAAACTTTCCTGTCGTCGAGCGCCACAAGACCGGCATTTTGTGGGCGCGCTCGAACATCCTCGATCGGTCAAAATCCTTGTGCGGGGATACTAGGCGCCGGCAGTGGCGGGCGGCTAAAGTCGATCCACCAACGTTGGGAGCCGCACATGGAATTCCGCGCAATCGAGGCCGGATTGGTCGGACGCCGCGCGCTGCTCGGCGCAGGCATCGCCGCCGCGACTTTGCCACGCCGTGCCCGCGCCGCGGACAAACCGATCCGCATCGGCGTGCTCACCGACATGAACGGCGTCTATGCCGCCAACACCGGTCCCGGCTCGGTGCTCGGTGCGCAGATGGCGGTCGAGGATTTCATGGCCGCGCATCCAAGCGTGCAGGCCGAGATCGTGCAGGCCGATCTGCAGCTCAAACCCGATGTCGCGCTCGCCATCGCCGCCGACTGGTACGACAACAAGGGCGTCGATGTCGTCACCGACGTGCCGTTGTCGTCGGCGGCCTTCGCGATCGGCGATCTTGCCCGCCAAAAGGACAAGGTCGCCATCTTCACCGGCGGCGCCTCGGCTGACATTACGGGATCGAAATGCGGACCCAACCATCTGCACTGGGTCTACGACACCTGGTCGATGCCGCACGGCGTGGTGGACGCCGCAGTGAAGGAAGGCGCGGACAGCTGGTTCTTCATCACCGCCGACTACGCGTTCGGACATTCGTTGCAAAAAGATGCCGCGGGCTTCGTCACCGGCGCCGGTGGCAGGGTGATCGGCGAGACGCTGGCGCCGTTTCCCGGTACCACCGATTTCTCTTCGTTCCTGGTGCAGGCGAAGGCGAGCGGCGCCAAGGCGATCGGCCTCGCCAATGGCGGCAACGACACGGTGAACTGCATCAAGCAGGCCGCCGAGTTCGGCATCATGAAGAGCGGCCAGAAGGTCGCCGGACTCATCTTTCTGATTCACGATGTGCACGGTGTTGGCCTGGCCTCGGCGCAGGGCGTGCTGCTGACCGAGCCGTTCTACTGGAACCTCGATCCCGGCACGCGCGAATTCAGCAAGCGCTACGCGGCACGCTTCAATGGCGTGGTGCCAGGCTCCGTGCATGCCGGCCAGTATTCGGCAGTGATGCACTATCTGAAGGCCGCTACCGCTATGGGCGTCGACAAGGCCACGGCAAGCGGACGCGCCGCCATCGCTCAGATGAAGGATATGCCAACCGACGATGCGTTATTCGGCAAAGGCAAGGTGCGGGTTGACGGACGCGTGATCCACGACATGCATCTGTTCGAGGTGAAGTCTCCCGAACAGTCGAAGGAACCGTGGGACTACTACATCCACAAACGAACGATCCCGGCCGAGCAGGCATTCCGGCCGCTGGATCAGGGCGGCTGCGCGCTGGCGCATAGCTGAGGACGTCAATTCACTGTGAGACTTGCTTCAGCCATTCCGCGGACCAGCCACTGCTTGTAACAGTGACGGCATGGTCGAAGCGATATCGCAGTTGCGTGATCGGTTGGGTGCGCAGGCCTCACCGGCATTTCGCGATAGCGACGAGCTCCTGGCCCTGGCGGAGGCTTCCGCCGGGATCGGAGTGTGGGACCTCGACCTTGCGACCGGATTGCTGCGCGGCACCGCGCAGTTCTTCCGCATCATGGGCCTGCAACCGACGACGGAGCCGATCCCGATCGCGACGACGCGCCGGCTGCGCCACACGGACGATGGCGAACGCGTGCTGCGGGGCTTCAATGACGCTGTCGCGACCGGCGCGGACTACTACGAGACCGAGTATCGCATCATCCGCCCCGACGGTGAGCTGCGGTGGGTGCTCGGTCGCGGCCGCGTGATCCGCGACGCCTGCGGCACTCCCGCGCGCTACAGTGGAGTTGATGTCGACATCACCAGCCGCAAGCTGGCCGAGGCCGCGCTGCGCGACAGCGAGGAGCGGTTTCGCCGCGTGTTCGAACAGAGTCCGCTCGGCAAGGCGATGGCAGGACCCGACTTCCGTTTCCGTGCCGTCAATCCGGCACTCTGCGCCATGTTGGGCTACCGCGAGGATGAACTGGTCGGGCGCAGTTTCCTGGACATCGTGCACCAGGATGACCGCGACAACTGCGCCGCCATGGGACAGGCTCTGCTCGATGGCTCGGCACACCAGATAAAGATCGAGGAGCGCTTCGTCCGCAAATCCGGTGACGCACTGTGGGTGAGCGTCAATGTCGGGCCGATCCGCGATGTGGACGGCCACATCCTTTATACACTTGGCATCATCGAGAACATCGACGAGCGCAAGCGGCTCGCGCAGGCGCTGCTGGACAGCGAGACCAGGCTGCGTTGGTTGAATGAGAGATTGGAGCAGCAGGCCGAGGAACGCGCGACGCAGCTCGCGTCGAGCCGGGCGCAGTTGCAGGCATTCTTCGTCAACTCACCGGACTGGCTGACCTTGCAGCGTGCCACGCCGGACGGCCGCATCGTCTACGCCGACATCAATCCGACATCCGAAGCCGCGTACGGACTGCCACGCGATCAGGTGATCGGGCGCACAGTCGAGGAAATCCTGGGAGTCGAAGCGGCGCGTATCCCGCTGCACCATCTGCGCGAATGCCTGCGCACCGGACAGCCGCAGCACTACGTGGCGCGTCGCACCATGGCTGGCCGCACCACGGCGATCGACGTGATGTTCGTTCTGGTGCCGGAAGTGGCTGAAGGCGGCGACCGCTTCATCGTCACCACCGCGCGCGACCTCACCGAACGCGAACAGCTCGAGGCGCAGCTTCGTCAGGCGCAGAAGATGGAGGCGATTGGCCAGCTCACCGGCGGCGTCGCGCACGACTTCAACAATCTGCTCGCGATCATCGGTGGCAACGCCGAACTGGCGAAACGGCGCCCGACAGGAAATAACGGCAGGCAGATGGACAACATCCTGCGCGCCATCGAACGCGGTGTCGCATTGACCAGGCAGTTGCTGTCGTTCTCGCGCCGTCATGTGGCAACGCCACAGATCATCGACCTGCGTACCGAGATGATGCGCATGGAGGAAATGTTGCGCGCCTCGCTGCGCGGCGATATCCAGATGCGGGTCGATGTTGCCGGCCATCTGTGGCCGATCGAGGCCGATGTCGCCGAACTGGAAATGGCGCTGCTCAACATCGCGGTGAACGCCAGAGATGCCATGCCGCAGGGTGGTACCTTCACCATCGACGTGCGCAACGCAGCACGCGGTGCCGGCGTGCTGGACAGCGATCATGTGGCGATCGCGCTGCGCGACAGCGGCGTCGGCATTCCACCCGACGTGATCGGCAAGGTGTTCGATCCGTTTTTCACCACCAAGGAGCCCGGCGAGGGAACCGGCCTCGGTCTCAGCCAGGTCTACGGTTTCGCGCAGCAGTCGGGCGGTGCGGTCAGCCTGGACAGCGTGCCCGGAAGCGGCACGACCATCACGATCCGGCTGCCCCGCTCACACAAGCCGGTGCCGGCCGCGTGCACCGAGAGCCGATCGCATGCGGCACGCATAACTGCACGCATCCTCCTGGTCGAGGACAATGCGCAGGTGGCGGACGTCACCGCCCAGATGCTGTCGTCCATGGGCTTCCAGGTCGAAGTGACCGATCGTGCCCGCAAGGCGATCGAGCGGCTGGAAATGGGCGGGATCGATCTGCTGCTGACCGACGTCGTCATGCCGGATGGCCTGAACGGCGTCGATCTTGCCGTCCGGATACGCGAGCGGTTCCCTGCGCAGCCGATCCTGCTGACGTCCGGTTACAACGACGTGGCGGTGCCTGATGGCGCCGCATTCGCTGTGCTGCGCAAGCCGGTGCCGTATGACGACCTTTATCGCGCGATCTGCGCCAAGCTGGAAGGCGTCCGCAGCAGCGCTGCTTGATCCCGGCACTGATGGGCGGTCTGATCGGGCGTTGTGCCCGGGACCGACAGAGGGAGCGAATCTCCATGCTTGGATTGATGCAGCAGCGGCCGCTGCTGATTTCGTCGCTGCTCGACTATGCCGAGCGCTATCATGCCGGCACCGAGATCGTGTCGCGCTCGCTGGATGGATCGGTCCATCGCAGCAGCTGGGGAACCGTCGCCAGGCGGGCCAGGCGAATCGCGAACGCATTGCAGCGACTGGGGGTGGCGCGCAGCGAGCGGATCGCCACGCTGGCGTGGAATCACAACCGGCATCTGGAGATCTACTTCGGTGTCACGTGCAGCGGAGGCGTGCTGCACACGGTCAATCCCAGGCTGTTCCCCGAACAGGTGCGCTTCATCATCGACGATGCCGAGGCGCGCTACGTGTGCTTCGATGTGACGTTCGCGGCGCTGGTCGAGCAGCTTGCGCCGTTACTGCGGAGCGTGCGCGGCTATATCGCGCTGTGCGAGCGCGATGCACTCCCCGCGATCGATGTGCCGAACCTGCTGTGCTACGAAGACCTGCTGGCCGCCGAAGCCGACGACTATGTTTGGCCGTTGTTCGACGAGAACCTGGCGTCCGCGCTGTGCTACACCTCGGGCACCACCGGCAATCCCAAGGGCGTGCTGCAAAGCCACCGCTCGGCGGTGCTGCACAGTGTCGCGTTGATGTCGGCCGACACGATGGCGATATCGGCGCGTGATTCCCTGTTGCTGTGCGCACCGCTGTTCCATGTGAACTGCTGGGGCATTCCGTTCGCCGCGGCCGGCACCGGCGCCAAGCTGGTACTGCCCGGCATGAAGCTCGACGGCGCCAGCCTGTTCGAGCTGATCCGCGATGAAGGTATCACGTTCTGCGGCGCGGTGCCGACGGTGTGGCTGAACCTGTTTGCCTGGATGGAGCAGCAACTCGACACCACGGATCAGCGTGGACTGAGGTTGAAGCGTGTGCTGTCGGGCGGCAGCGCGGTGCCGCGCGTGGTGATCGAGAAGGCGCACGCCTATTTCGGCGCCACGATGCTGCACGCCTGGGGCATGACGGAAATGAGCCCCCTTGGCACCTGTGGCAGTCTGCTCGCCCGGCATGTCGGCATGGACCTTGAACAGCGGACGGATGTGCATCTCAAGCAGGGACGCACGATATACGGCGCGGACGTGCGTATCGTTGACGACGATGGCCGGGAGTTGCCGCGCGATGGACGCTCGATCGGGGAAATCCAGGTGCGCGGACCGTGGGTGCTGTCGGGCTACTTCAAGGGTGCCGGCGGCAAGGTGGTGGACGACGAAGATTGGTTCCGCACCGGCGACGTCGCGCACATGGATGCCGACGGCTTCATCACCATCACCGATCGCGCCAAGGACGTGATCAAATCGGGCGGCGAGTGGATCAGCTCGATCGAGATCGAAAATCTGGCGGTCAGCCATCCCGGGGTGCTGGAAGCCGCGGTAATTGCCGCGCGGCATTCGCGCTGGCAGGAACGGCCATTGCTGCTGGTACATCGCAAGCAGGGAGCCGAGGTGAGCAAGCAGGAGCTGTTGACGTTCCTGGCGGATAAGATCGCCAAGTGGTGGCTGCCCGACGATGTGGTGTTCGTTGACGAATTGCCGCACACCGCGACCGGCAAGGTGCTGAAGACGCGGCTGCGCGAGCGATATGGCGACTGGCTGGAACGGGCCTGACAGCTACGCCAGCGCGACGACGCGACGCGCCGAATCCGTCGTCCGAAAACCAAACCGACGGACGCGTCCGGCACGTTTGCTTCAGCGCTAGAAAACAAACGAGAAATTGAAACCACAGATGCACACGGATGCACACAGATAGGACGCTGATTCGGCACGGCCTACCGACTGCTTTTGTGACGGCGCGACAGGTCCGTGTTCATCCGTGTGCATCTGTGGTTGCAATTTCTTGCCTGCCTCAGACAATTCGACCGGACCATCCGTAAGATTTCATCCACTGGGACCGCAGGCTCCGTGCGGCCTTCCGCCAGGCTCCCGCTTTCGCGGGAATGACAGCTTTATTTACCGCACGATGCCATCACGTCATGGCGTCCGCGAGCGCCGTCATGCTGGCCACGATCAGATCCGGCTGATGCGGCGTCGCGCCGAACGGACGGCGGCGGCGGTCGATGAACACGGTGCGCATGCCGGCCGCCTTCGCACCGATGCAGTCGAACGCGTGGTTGGCGATGAACAGCACTTCGTCCATGCGCGCGCCGGCGATCTCGGCGGCCCTGGTGTAGGTTGCGACGTGCGGCTTGAACGAACTGGCCTCGGTGACCGAAATCGTGTGCTCGAACGCGATGCCGTGGTGCTGTTTCGCCGCCTCCAGCATGTCGGGATCGCCGTTCGACAGCACCACCAGCCGGTAATGCGCACGCAGCCGCTCCAGCGCGGCGGGAACCTCGGGGAACGGCCGCAGCCTAACGATGTGGTCCACCAGGGCGCGCACCTCGTCCATCGTGTGGCTGATGCCGGCACGGTCCATCACGTAGGCGACCGAGCGTTCGCCGATCTCGCGATACAGCGTGTGGTCGCGATGCAGCAATGCGTCGATCATCGAATTTTCGAAATGCGTGCGCCGCCACCAGGTGACGAATGCGTTGGGATTGCCCTGCCAGCCCTTGGCGCGCAGGAACGGCGTGGCGGCCTCGACCAGGCCGGTCTGCATGTCCACCACGGTACCATACTGGTCGAACATGCAGACCTTTACCGTGGCCTTCAATTGCTCGGCGATCATGGCGCACTCCGTCGGCACCGTACCAGTTCAGCGCGGCGCGGCCGGAACGGCAATCGCTAGGCGCGTCGCGCCTCGCGCGGCGGCGTCAACAGCGTCTGCAACACCAGCTCGAATGCCGGATCCTTCGAATTGAAGCTGACGTGCATCGTACCCTCGTGATCGACCGCGCGAACGTCGAAGCGCGCCCGGGCGCCGCCATGACGATCGAGCGTGATCGTGCCCTGTTCGTCGGATCCAGCCGCGCGGCCGGATGCCGAAATCGCTGCGCCGTTGTGCGACAGGTCGCGCAGCGTTCCGGCAATCCGCGCCGGATCGGCGCCGAACGTCAGGGTGCAGGGTTCCGCGACCGCCGTGCGCGCTGCCTCGCGCCGGTCGGCTTCCTCCGTTGCGGTACGCACGGTACGCACCAGCGCACCGCGCAGCACGGCGATGTCGGCGGCGACCGTATCGGACGTCGCCCGCAATTGCGCCGCCTGATCGCCGGTGGTCTGCGCCTCGCTGGAGACTTCGGCGATCCGGGTGGTCACCTCCTGCACCGCGGCACCGCTCTCGGCGACGTTGCGGGCGATCTCCCTGGTGGCCGCGTTCTGCTCCTCGATCGCGGCCGCCACCGAGACGGCCACCTGGGCCACCTCGTCCAGAGTGTGACCGATCTCCTCGACCGCGCCCACCGCCGCTTCGGTGGCGCCGCGCAATCCGTTGATCTGCTGCGAGATCTCCTCGGTCGCCTTGGCGGTCTGCGCCGCCAGCGCCTTCACTTCGCCGGCCACCACGGCGAACCCCTTGCCCCCTCGCCGGCGCGCGCGGCCTCGATCGTGGCATTGAGCGCCAGCAGATTGGTCTTGGCGGCGATATCGGCGATCAGCCGCACCACCGCGCCAATCCTCTCGGCAGCCTGCGACAGCGACCGGATCGTCTGCTGCGCATCGGCTCCCTTGGCCGCGGCGCCGCGCGAGACCGTGCTCGCATGATCCACCTGCGATGAAACTTCGTGGATCGCCGCAGCCAGTTCCTCGCTCGCCGCGGCGACAATCTGCGCGTTCTTCATCGCCTGGTCGGCCGCCCCCGCGACATGCTGCGCGTTGGCACTGACCCTCCCGGCGGACACCGCCATGGCATTGGCATCGCGTGCCATTGCCCCGGTGCGGTCGGCCACCATTTCCACCGCCGCGCCTGCCTCCTGCTCGATCGTTTGAGCCATGCGGTTCACAGTCTCGAACCTGGCCGCCCCGGCCCTGCGCTCGAACTCGGTGCGCTCCCAGGAGGCATAGGCAAGATGCGCCCGCATCGCGCGCAGCATCGCCGTCACATGATGGAATTCGCGCGCCGCCGGGCGTGCGATCTCGGCCGTCGTGTCGCCGCGGACAATCGCGGTGAAATGCGTTTCGAGCTCATGCGCGCAGCGGCGTACCGCGACCAGCAACGTCCATCCGAGCGCCACAACCGCGATCATACCGGCCAAGGCGACCGCGATCCCGGCGATCAAGCGCCGACCCAGTTCGGTTACCGCGTGCGTGTACGCCGCGTGGCCGATCTCGATCTGCCGATCGACCAGTTCCCTGTCGCCGTCGAACACCGCCTGGAACAGCGGCGGCGCCTGCTTCTCGAACAAAGTATTGAGTTGCCCGGTCTCGCCGCGGTGCGCGAGGTCGAAGGCCGGATCGATGACATCGTGCACCAGCGCCGCCAACTGCCGATCGAATGTCGCGACCAGTGGACGCTGCTCCGCGGTGAGCTCGCCAGCACTGTAGGCACGCCACAACTCCGCGATCTGACTCATGTTGGCGCGGACTGGCGGTTCGCGTTCGCCCAGCACCTGCGCAGAGGGTGTCCCCCGGCCGAGCGCGATGGTCATCTGCGCGATGTGATTCCGATTGTCGCGAATCCGATCCACGATCGTGCGTAGCTGGTTCACCGAGACCAGGTCACGGTCATAGACGTGGCGCAGCGCGTCGTTCGAATCCGCCATGCCGCCGAAGCCGAGCCAGCCCACGACGAGGATCGCCAGCAGCGCGGCGACGGTCACGGCCAGCAGCCGCCCCAGCACCGAATGCGCCCACCCGGCCAGCCAGGCGACCGCCCCGCTTCGCACCAGCTCGCCGTCGGCCAGCACGATGCCCTTGGCGTTGCCGGCGCGGATTGCGGCGTAGGCGCGTTGAGCGATGTCGATCTGGGCACGGGTCGGCTTCGAGCGGATCGAGATGTAGCCTGCCAGCTCGCCGTTCTTGACCACGGGCGTGACGTTGGCCCGCACCCAGTAGAAGTCGCCGGTCTTGGATCGGTTCTTCACCAGGCCGTCCCACGGGCGCCCGGCCTTGATGGTGGCCCATAGGTTGGCGAATGCCTGCTGCGGCATGTGCGGATGCCGGACGAGGTTGTGCGGCGAGCCGATCAGCTCCTGCTCGGTGAAGCCGCTGGTCTCGACAAACACGTGGTTGGCGAAGACGATGCGGCCGCCGCGGTCGGTGCGCGAAACCAGTGGTTCGCCGTCCGGCACCTCGACCTCGTGGTTGGTGATCGGTTCGTTGACGCGCATGCTCATCTCCCGCCGCGGGCTGACGCAGGAAACAGGTCATTGGTTGAAATTTGGTAAGGAGGAAAACGGCAGGACATGACCGGCTATCTGTTCCATGGCGGCAGCTTCCTCGATCCGCGCAAGGACGAGCTGCAGGATGGCATCTCGGTCATGGTCGAGGACGGCATCGTGAAAGAGGTGTCCGACCGCCCTCTCGCCAACACGTCCGCCACTCGCATCGATCTGCGCGGCCGCACATTGATGCCTGGACTGATCGACGCGCACATCCACGTGGTGCTCACCGAGGTGAACCTGCGCCTGTTGGCCGATGTGCCGCTGACGCTGCTTGCCGCGAAGGGCTCGGTTGCGATGCGAGCGATGCTGCATCGCGGCTTCACCACGCTGCGCGACACTGGCGGCGCCGACTACGGCATCAAGGCCGCGGTGGAACAGGGATTGTTCGAAGGGCCGCGGCTGTTCATCGCCGGCCAGCCGCTGAGCCAGACCGGCGGTCACGGCGAACGCCGGCTGCGCACGGAGTCGGAGAACTTCTGCGCATGCTGTTCCGGCCTGAACTGGACCGGGCGGATCGCCGATGGCGTGCCCGAGGTGGTAAAGGCGACGCGCGACGAACTGCGCAAGGGCGCCGACCACATCAAGATCATGGCGTCGGGCGGCGTCGCCTCGCAGGCCGATCCGTTGGAGAGCCTGCAATACCGCATCGACGAGATCGAGGCCGCGGTGGACGAAGCGACGCGCTGGGGCACCTATGTCTGCGCGCACGCCTATTCGGCGAAGGCGATCGAGCGTGCGGTGACCGCCGGCGTGCGCACCATCGAGCACGGCAACCTGATCGATGCGCCCACCGCAAAGCTGATGGCCGCGCGCGGCGCGTACCTGGTGCCGACGCTGGTGGCCTATGACGCGCTGAAGCGGCGGGGCCGCGACTACGGGCTTTCCAGCTACAGTCTCGCGAAGAACGAACTGGTGCTGCATGCGGGCCTGCGCTCGCTTGAGATCGCCCGCGACGCTGGCGTGAAGATCGGTTTTGGATCCGACCTGCTCGGCCAGTTGCAGAACGATCACTGCAACGAGTTCATCCTGCGCCGCGAGGCGATGAGCGCGCCGGAGATCATTCGCTCCGCCACGTTGGTGAATGCCGAGATCGTGCGGCAGGAGGGCATGATCGGCGAGCTTGTCCCAGGAGCACACGCCGACCTGCTGGTGGTGGACGGCGATCCGTATCGCGACATTTCGGTCCTGCTCGGCGATGGGCGGAACCTGCCGGCGATCATGCTGGGTGGTCGGTTCGTGAAGAACGCGTTGTGACGCAAACGCAGTTTCAGCGGGCAGCGCTGCGAGCGCTGTGACGCACTCACCACTCGAAGTCCTGTTCGTCTTCCTCCGCCTGGGTTGCACCTCGTTCGGCGGCCCGGTGGCGCACATCGGCTACTTCCGCGCCGAGTTTGTCGAACGTCGCCGCTGGGTGCCGGAAGGCGGCTTCGCCGACCTGGTCGCGCTGTGCCAGTTCATGCCGGGGCCGGCCTCGAGCCAACTCGGCATGTCGATCGGCCTGCTGCGCGCCGGACCACTCGGCATGCTCGCCGCCTGGATCGGCTTCACGCTGCCGTCGGCGCTCGCCATGCTCGCGTTCGCCTATGGCGTGGAGGCGCTTGGCGACGTCAGTGACGCCGCCTGGCTGAAGGGACTGAAGCTGGTCGCCGTCGCGGTGGTGGCGCAGGCGGTATGGGGCATGGCGCAGAGCCTGGCACCCGACCGGCCGCGTGCCACTCTGGCCGTCGCCGCCGCACTGATCGCTCTCGCGGTGCCATCGTCGCTCGGCCAGATCAGCGCCATCGTGCTCGGAGCGATCGCCGGCCTGACGCTGCTGCCGAAGCCGGCGTCTGCCGCCACCACCGACCATGTGCCACTCGGCCTGACACTGCACCGTGGCGTCGCGGCGGTGGCGCTGGTCCTGTTCTTCGCCCTGTTGTTGTTCCTGCCGCCACTCGCTGCCGCAATCGGCAGCCAGGCGCTACGGCTGTTCGACGCGTTCTATCGCGCCGGCGCACTGGTGTTCGGCGGCGGACATGTGGTGCTGCCGCTGCTGCAGGCCGCGTTGGTGCCGAACGGCTGGGTGAGCAACGACGCGTTCCTCGCCGGCTACGGTGCGGCACAGGCAATGCCTGGCCCGCTGTTCACCTTCGCCGCCTATCTCGGCGCGGTGATGGTCCCGTCACCCAACGGTGCTCTCGGCGCGCTGCTGGCGTTGGTGGCGATCTTCGCGCCCTCGTTCCTGCTGGTGATCGGACTGATCCCGTTCTGGGACACGCTGCGCCGCCGCCAGGCGATGCAGGCGATGCTGCGCGGCGTGAACGCTGCCGTGGTCGGTGTGCTGCTCGCGGCGCTCTATACGCCGGTATGGACGGCCGGCGTGCACGCACCGGCCGGCTTCGGCCTCACGCTGGCCGCGTTCCTTGCCCTCACGTTCTGGGCGGTATCGCCGTGGATCGTCGTGGCGGCCGGTGCGCTGCTGGCGGCCGGCCTCGGCGCGGTCGGCGTCGGGCTGTGATCAGCCAGGCATCTTGGGGAAGGCCTTCAGCTCGCCGCCCAGGTGCACCCAGGGCTGCGCGCTGTCGCAGTAGATCTGCATCGCAGGCTTGACCCAGCTTGGGTCGTCGAGCGTGCCGGCTTCGAGCATGACGATGTCGGGCATGACCTCCGCCGAATCAGTGATGGACGAACCACACGCAGGGCAGAAATTCCGCTCTGTCCCCTTGCCGGTATCGCCGGTCTTGCGGAACGTGGAGACGGTCCCTTCGACGGTCAGCGCCGCTTTCGGAACGGCAACGACGATGGCGAACGCACTGCCGGTGAACTTCTGGCAGTCGGTGCAATGGCAGACCCCGACGAACACCGGGTCCCCGCTCGCGCTGTAGCGAACCTTGCCGCAAAGACACCCGCCGGCGATCTCAGGCATGGTCGATCTCCCCTTGTTTGGACCGAGGCACGCTGCCACGGGGTCTTGGGTCAGCGCAATACGTCCGACAGCGCGTTCAACACGTTCAGCGCGGGCGGGAAGCCGCTGTGCGGCGCGGTCTGCACTATCGCCTCGATCACCTCGGTCCGCGATGCGCCGAGGTTCAGCGCGGCCTGGCCGAAGCGGTGCGCCTGTTCCGGCAGGCGCAGCGCGGTGAATGCCGCCACCGCCACCAACGCGCGCTGGCGGCGCTCGAGGCCGGGCCGAAACCAGATCTCGCCATAGCCGTACTGAATCGCCAGTTCGTACAGCGCAAATGTCACCGGATTGTCAGGCGCGGCATAGCCCTGGCGGCTGCGCTCGCCGTGCACATCCCGCATCAGCGCGCGGCCACGGCCGGTGAGTTCCTCGAGCGATGCGTCCGCCGGCGGATCGGGCGGGAATGGCAGGTCGCGTTCGGCCAGTACCTCGGCCATCAGCGCCAGCGTCTCCTCGGCCGCCGAAAATCCGGCGTAGAGACCAGCCTGCAGCAGCACCTCGCGAACCGCTTCGGTCGAAAGACCGAGATCAAGCGCGCCGCCGATATGCCGACGCAACTGTCGCAACCGCGGCCAGACCGTAAGCGCGGCCAGCGTGCACAGCATGCGGTCCGGCATCGCGAGGCCGGGACGGTTCCAGACCGCGCCCATCACCGCCTCGGTGAGCAGCGTGCCGAAACCGCGCGGCTCTTGCTCAACGGTGCCGAACAGACGCCGTCGCGTCGCCTCGCCCTGCTCCCGCAGTTCTTCCCGTGTCATCATATGCGACGTTCCCTTCACCCCAGTGGCAACAACGCAGGACGTGGCATGGGACCAGCGTCATCACGCTGCAGCACATATTCTGCGCCGGCACCCAGCGGATACTCGACGTCTTTATGGAACCGCATGCCGAGACGCCGCATCACTGCAAACGAGGCTGCATTGGGCTGATCGGCGCCAGCGACGACAGTGTCGACGGCCGACGAACGAAACGCTCCGGCGATCACCGTCCATGCCATTCGCACGGCAAGGCCATGGCCCCAATAGTCGGGAGCCAGCAGGTACGTCAGTTCTGCCGGCCGGGAGGCCGGGTATGGCCGCAGCTCGACACCGCCGGCGCACCCGCCAGCGTGGTTCTCCAACAGCCACAGGCCGAAGCCAGGCTCCGAAGCATTGGCGATACTCTGCGCAACGCGACGAGCGATAAAGTCCCGAACCGGCGGGGCACCGTCGAACAGGTAACGAAACACCAACGGCCTGGCGGCCAGGGCATGCAGGCCGTCGATATCGCCCATACTGGCGGGTCGCAGCCGCCAGGCCGCCTGCCGCGCCATCGCTACGGCCGGATGATCGTACCCGGCCCTGCCTCGGTGAACAGCTCCAGCAGACACGCATGCGGCACGCGGCCGTCGAGAATCACCGCGCCCTTGGCGCCGCCCCGAACCGCATCGACGCAATTCTCCACCTTGGGAATCATCCCGTCGGTGATCATGCCGCTGCGGATGCCCGCTTCGGCGTCGGCGATGCTCAACTCCTCGATCAGCCGCTTGTCGTTGTCGAGCACGCCGGCCACATCGGTCAGCATCAGGAGCCGCGTGGCCTGCAGCGCGCCGGCAATCGCGCCAGCCACCGTGTCGGCGTTGATGTTGTAGGTCTCGCCATCCGCACCCACACCGACCGGTGCGATCACCGGCACCAGGCCGGAACCGGTCAACGCGTGGATCACCCGCACATCGACATGCTCCGGTTCGCCGACGAAACCAAGATCGAGCACGCGCTCGATGTTGCTGCCCGGGTCCTGCTTCGTCCGGGTCAATTTGCGCGCGCGGATCATGCCGCCGTCCTTGCCGCTGACGCCGACCGCGAGGGCACCGGCGCGGGTGATCAGGCTGGCGACGTGTTTGTTGACGGTGCCGGCCAGCACCATCTCCACCACCTCCACCATCGCCGCATCGGTGACGCGCAGTCCATCCACGAAGCTGGACTGGATCGCCAGCCGCTTCAGCATCGCGTTGATCTGCGGACCGCCGCCATGCACGACGACGGGATTCACGCCGACCTGCTTCAGCAGCGCGATATCGCTGCCGAACTGCTGCGCCAGGTGATCTTCGCCCATCGCATGGCCGCCGTATTTCACCACGATCGTGGCACCGGCGTAGCGGCGCAGGAACGGCAGGGCCTGCGCCAGCACGCGGGCCCTTTCGGTGGCGGCCTCGATGTCCATCGCTGCTGTCTCGTTCATGCGCGGCGTGTACGGGCGAGCGCCCGGAGGGTCAAGCGCGCGCGTTACACCTCGACGAGTTTTCGCGGTTCCGTCACTTCGGGGTGGGCGGCGGACAAGGTGAAATGGAATGCCGCGCCGCCGGGGCGGTCGGCGAGCCACATCCGGCCGCCATGGGCCTCGATGATCCCGCGGCAGATCGACAGCCCGACCCCCATGCCCGACGGCTTGGTTGTCACAAACGGCTGGAACAGCTTTTCGCGGATGTCGGCGGCGAGGCCCGGACCGCTGTCGGTCACGCTGACCTCGACCATGCCATCGGCCGACATGACGGTGCGGATGATAAGCTCGCGGCGCACACTTGACTGCATCGCCTCGACGGCGTTGCGGATCAGATTGAGCAGCACCTGCTGAATCTGCACCTTGTCGATGAACACGGGCGGCATATCGGGAACAAGGTCCATTTCCAACTGGACCCCGCGTGCCTCCGCGCCGAGCAGCGCGAGCGCCGCAGCCTCTTCGACCGTCTGCTGAACATCCTCGGCGCTGCGATGGGTGTTGGCCTTCTTCACGAACTGGCGCAGGCGCTGAATCACCTGGCTCGCTCGCGTAATCTGTTCCGCACCCTTGTGCAGCGCCTCGTCGGCCTTGGCCGTGTCGCCGGCCTGGACCAGACGGC
>DASXNR010000109.1:0-4843 GCA_036494925.1 Acetobacteraceae bacterium | reverse complement strand
GGCAAGGTCACACCGGTGGACGGCAGCATCAGGCCGACCGCCAGCACCGACGCTCATTAGCGGCGAGGCGACAATGCGCTTTACTCACACCTTCATCGACCACCCGATCCTGGCGACGGTGGTCAGTGTGTTCATCACGCTGATCGGCCTCGGCGCCGTGGTGATCCTGCCGGTCGCACAATACCCCGAGATCGTTCCACCAACGGTGCAGATCACCACCCTCTATCCCGGCGCTTCGGCCGACGTCGTCAGCAAGACGGTGGCAACGCCGCTTGAGCAGTCGATCAACGGCGTCGAGAATATGCTGTATCTCAGCAGCCAGTCCACCGGCGACGGCAAACTGACCATCACGGTGACATTCCGGATCGGTACCGACCTGAACGTGGCGCAGATGCTGACGCAGAACCGCGTGCAGGACGCCCTTCCGCGCCTGCCCGAGGACGTGCAGCGTCTGGGCGTGCAGGTCACGAAATCGACACCGAACATCCTGCTGGCGGTGCATCTCTATTCTCCGAATGCCTCGCGTGATCTGCTTTACCTGTCGAACTACGCCACGCTGCACGTAAAGGACGCTCTGACGCGGCTTCCCGGCGTCGGCGACGTGCAGCTGTTCGGCGCGCGTGACTACGCGATGCGCATCTGGCTCGATCCGGACAAGGTCGCCGCGTACAGGCTGAATGCGAGTGAGGTGCTGGCTGCCCTGCAGGCACAGAACGTGCAGGTCTCGGCTGGCATCCTGAACCAGCCACCAAGCCCGACCGGGGCACCGTACCAATTGAACATCGAGACGCTGGGGCGGCTGTCCGCGCCAGATCAGTTCGCGGACGTTATCGTCAAAACCGACAGCCAGGGGCGTGTGACGCGCATTCGCGACATCGGCCGTGTCGAGATAGGCGCCGCCGATTACGGCTCGACCGCTTACATGGATCGCAGCAACGGCCTGCCGCTGTTGATCTTTGCCCAGCCCGGCGCGAATTCGTTGCAGGTCGAGCATGAGGTGCTCGACACCATGCAGAGCCTGAAGAAGGACTTTCCGCCGGGGGTCGATTACATCGTCATCTACGACCCAACCATCTTTGTTGCTAAGTCGGTGCATGAGGTGGTGAGGACGATCTTCGTTGCTATCCTGTTGGTGGTCGGGGTGGTGTTTCTGTTTCTGCAGACATGGCGCGCCTCGATCATTCCGGTCATTGCCATTCCGGTCTCACTGATCGGCACGTTCGCGGTGCTGTATGCTCTTGGCATCTCGCTGAACAACCTCTCGCTGTTCGGCCTTGTGCTGGCAGTCGGCATCGTCGTCGATGACGCGATCGTTGTGGTGGAGAACGTCGAACGTAATCTCCGAGCAGGAATGTCACCGACGGAGGCGGCGCACCGCACGATGGATGAGGTCGGCGGCGCGCTGGTGTCGATTGCCCTCACGCTGTGCGCGGTGTTCGTGCCGTCGGCCTTTCTGTCCGGCATTTCCGGGCAGTTCTTCCGCCAGTTCGCCGTCACCATTGCCGCATCGACAGTGATCTCCTGCTTCGTTTCGCTGACGCTCAGCCCGGCGCTGTGCGCGCTGCTGTTCAGGCCGCATGATCCAGCCGAACAAGCGCGCGGGGGCCTGGCTGGCCGATTGCTTGCGGCTGCCTTCGGGCGCTTCAACCGTGGCTTCGACTGGCTCTCCGGCCGTTACGGCCGCGTGACGCGGCGGCTGGTGCGCGGGCTGGCGGTGGTGCTGGCAGTTTACGTCGCGCTGATCGGCGTTGCCGGCGTGCAGTTTGCCCGCACGCCGACCGGCTTTATTCCAGAGCAGGACCAGGGCTATCTGATTACCGTGTTGCAGCTACCGCCAGGCGCTACGTTGGAGCGGACTGAGGCCGTGGTGAAGCGGGCAACCGATATCATCCTGAGCACGCCCGGTATCGAGCACGTCGCGCCCTTCGCCGGCCTGGACGCTACCACGTTTACCGTGGCGTCCAACGCCGGCACGATCTTCTCCGGTTTGCCGTCGCTGTACAATCATGAACTGAAGGGCGTCACCGCGGACTCGGTGCTGGCCGATCTGCGCAGGCGGCTGTCGGTGATCCAGGAAGCATATGTGCTGACGATCCCGCCGCCTCCGGTGCAGGGCTTGGGAAGCTCCGGCGGGTTTAAGCTGATGGTGCAGGACCGTGCGGGTGTCGGGCCAAAGGCGTTGGAACGGGCCGCGCAGGCGCTGGTAGCCGCGGCCAACCACGATCCTGACTTCGCCGGGGTGTTCACCCTGTTCAACACAGGCTCACCATCCGTCTATGCTGATATCGACCGCGAGAAGGCGGAGAAAGTCGGGCTGACGCCGACCGATGTCTTCTCGACGCTGCAGGTCTATCTCGGCTCGCAGTATGTGAACGACTTCAATTATCTCGGCCGCACCTACGAGGTCATTGCGCAGGCGGACGGGCAGTTTCGCGGCAGCCGCAACGACATCACGGGCCTGAAGGCGCGCAATGCCGCCGGCGATATGGTGCCAATCGGCACCGTCGCCCGAATGCGCCAGCAAACCACGGCGTACCGCGTGCCGCGCTACAACCTCTCGCCTGCTGCTGAGGTGCAGGGGGTCGCTGCGCCGACTGTCGCCACCGGCACGGCGCTGCACCGGATGGAGGAGTTGGCGCGGGAGATCCTGCCGACGGGCATCGGCTTCGAGTGGACCGAGATCGCCTTCCAACAGCAGCTGAAGGGCACGCCGACCACGCTGGTGTTCGGTGCCGCCGCGCTGTTCGTCTTCCTGGTGCTGGCGGCGAAATATGAAAGTTGGAAGCTGCCGATGGCGGTGGTGCTGATTGTGCCGATGTGCCTGCTGGCCTCGGTGACAGGGCTGTCGATCCGCGGCATGCCCATCGACATCCTCGCGCAGATCGGCTTCGTCGTGCTGGTTGGTCTGGCGGCGAAGAACGCCATTCTGATCGTGGAATTCGCGCGCCAGGCGCAGGATGCGGGGGCCAGCGCGGCTGAGTCCGCAGTGCGTGCCGCCCAGACGCGGCTGCGGCCGATCCTGATGACGTCGCTCGCCTTCATTCTGGGCGTGGCGCCGCTGGTCTTTGCCACCGGCGCCGGCTCCGAAATGCGCCAGTCGCTCGGTACGGCGGTGTTCGCCGGCATGCTGGGCGTCACGGGCTTCGGTCTGATCTTCACGCCGGCGTTCTACACGCTGTTACAACGTGGGGGGCTGGCGGGACGACTGTCAGCGGTGGCGCGTGGAGGGAAGCAGGCAGAGATGGCTTCGCGTGGGACGTCGAACGTTTAGCTGTTAGCACGCGAGAAGGGCTGTTATCGACGAATAAAGGAGAAAGGCGCTGTTTCCCCATGACAACGGGCGCTCATCATAGGTGATAATCATTAACTAGTCGAAATCGAATGGCCTTTCGAACGTTGGGCAGGATCAGCCCCGCTCGACGATCAGATAGATGAGCGCCTCGACCGAGGTGTTGGGGTTTTCGACCCAATGCGGCGCGTCAGTCCGGCAGCTGCAGCTGTCGCCGGCGACGAGTTCGGCGGTTTCCTCACCCACGGTGACGCGGACGGTGCCGGCGGCGACGTGCATATGCTCCATCGTGCCGGGAGCGTGGGCGATAGCCGGACCCAGCGCGGTGGACGGCGGAATCTGATAGCGCACGAAATCGATGCGGCTGCCGGGCGTGGCTGGTCGCAGGCTTTCCCAAGGGGCGGGGTGCTCACCACCAGCTCCTTCGCCACGACGTAGAACCTGTATACGCGGTGCCGGGTCTGTGCCTCCGTCGATCAGGGCAGCGGCGCTGATCCCCAGCGCCTGGGCGAGCCGCACCACGGTGGTGACAGTTGGCGATTTCGTCCCGCGCTCGATGTCCGAAATCATCGAGGATGAGACGCCGCTACGCGCGGCCAGCGCCCGCAAGCTTATCGGCATGGCCGGTTCCGCGACAGCGACCTGCTGCGCAAGCTGTTCGAGGCCAGCGTGCGGCGGTGCATGGCCGCAGGCATCGTCGGCGGCGAGGGCTTCGCGGTCGATGCCAGTATGATCCGGGCCGTTCCCATCGTCAGCATGGCGTGGCGACATCCGCCGACCTTAACCCGCAGCGTATCAGCCGTGCGGTGAACGAGTATCTGACCGTGCTGGACGATGCCGCGTTCGGCGCCGCGCCCGACGTCGCGCCGAAGTTCATCTCTCCGGTCGATCCCGCCGCGCGCTGGACCGCGGCCGCCGGCGGCCCGGCCTGCTACGCCTATTGCGATAACTATCTGATCGATCTCAAGTGCGCGGTCATCGTCGATGTCGAGCCCACCACGGCGGTGCGCCAGGCAGCGGTCACGGCGGCCAAGACGATGATCACCCGAACCGTCGAGAGGTTCGGGTTGGAGCCGGAGGCCTCGCTGCCGACACTGGCTACGAATCGGCGGAGATGCTCGACTGGGTGGTCCACGAGCCGCACATCCCGGTGTTCGACAAGTCAGCACGCAAGGACGGAACCTTCTCGCGATGATTTTCAGTACGAGCCTGGTTCGGCCCGAAATATCAATATGTCAGCCGACCGGTGTAATCGAGCGGCACGACCTTCGCGCAGTCCGCGGCGGTATTCAAATCTGCGGTACCGGCGATGCGAGGGTGTGTACACCGACGTCCCCTTCGCGGCATCGATCCCGGTGTTGCTGCCCTGGCCACTGCCCGCCCTGGCACCGTTGCAGCTACCCCTGCCGCCGTCGCGCTGCCATGCAAGGGCCGCCGATCGATCTGGGTGGTATATCGATCTGGGTGGTATATCGACGCCATTGCTGAAGTCCTCCATGGCAAACTCCTCCTCATTCTTGGCCCGCCGGACTTGGTGTCAATCGGCGTAGCGCC
>DASXNR010000108.1:0-24201 GCA_036494925.1 Acetobacteraceae bacterium | reverse complement strand
CAGGAGCCGGGCTGGGCGCCGCCGGAATTCGCGGCCTTCGTGTCGTCGGTGATTGAATCCGGTGTCAGTCCGGACCGGATGGCCGGCATCCGCGGCCGGCTGAAGCAGCTTGGCCTCGAGCCGTACGACGCCCTGTCGCCGCCGCTGATGGACGCAATCGCCACCCACATCGCCAAGGCCTCGGGCGCGCTGCCGGCCTGACCCACCGGCCGGCACTGATGCGCGGGCGGATCGACAGGTTGCGACGCGTCCGATAGCTTCGTTTGGACAATGCAAGGGAGGGCCGCCATGTTCACCTATCGCTCGGCGGGGTTCGCGGTTGCCGCAATGCTCGCCCTGGCTACCCCCGCCATCGCCCAGGAACAACGCGCCGAGGTGATCCATTGGTGGACTTCCGGCGGTGAGTCGGCCGCCGTGAAGGTGTTTGCCGATCAGTTCCAGGCGGCCGGCGGCACCTGGGTGGATACTGCGATCGCCGGCGGTGCCAACGCCCGCACCGCGGCGATCAATCGTACTGTCGGCGGCAATCCTCCCGCCGCGATGCAGCTCAACACCGGCAAGCAATTCGACGATTTGGTGGAGAACGACCTGCTCGCCAACGTCGACGCCCAGGCCGCGGCACAGAATTGGCAGGCGATACTGCCGCCGTCATTCCTGGAGGCGGTCACGCGCAACGGCCACGAATATGCGGTGCCGGTGAACATCCACGGCCAGAACTGGCTATTCTACTCCAACGACGCACTGGCCAAGGCGGGCGTGCAGCCGCCCAACAACTGGGACGATCTGTTCCCCGCGCTCGACAAGCTGAAGGCCGCCGGGATGATCCCCCTGGCATTCAGCGGCCAGAAGAACTGGGAACGCAACCTGTTCAACAATGTCATGGCAGGTCGCGGCGGCCACGATTTCTTTGTCGCGTTCTGGGGCAAGCGCGACGTCGCGATGGTGAAAGGGCCGGAGTTCCGTAACATCGCCGAGACGTTCAAGCGGCTGCGCAATTACGTCGATCCGGGCAGCCCGGGGCGCAACTGGAACGATGCCACCAGCCTGGTGATCCAGGGCAAGGCCGGCATGCAGTTCATGGGAGACTGGGCGAAGGGCGAGTTCACCGCGGCGGGTCAGACACCCGGCAAGGAATATGGCTGCACCGTGCTGGGCGATCACGGCATCGCCTATGTCATGGGCGGTGACGTGTTCGTGTTCCCGCAGTTGAAGGACGCCAACCAGACCAAGGCGCAGCAGTTGCTGGCGCGCGTTCTGCTGGAGCCGGATACGCAAATCAAGTTCGCGCAGAAGAAGGGCTCGATTCCGGTCCGCCTCGATCTGGATACCAGTTCGCTCGATGCCTGCGCGCGCAAGGCGTCCGGATGGATCCACAACGCAAATGCCCAGGTTCCGGCCAACGAGATGCTGTCCCCGCCGGCGCTCACCGGCGCGATCGAGGATCTGATTTCGCAATACTGGAACGACCCCGGCATGACGACGGATGGGTTTATCACCAGGGTCGCGAACACGCTGACGCAGCAATTCTGAACCGAAGCGCCGGATGCGCATCGGCTCACGCCTGTCCACGCACCTGGCGCTTGCGCCGGCGTTGCTGATCGCGCTGGTGGCCTACTGCGGCGCGATGGGATGGACGATCTGGATATCGTTCACCAACTCGCGGATGCTGCCGAGCTCGGTGTTCGTCGGACTGCGGCAATACTCCAGCCTGCTCGCCAATGAACGGTGGCAGGTCTCGGTGCAGAACATCGCGATCTTCGGCGTGCTGTTCATCGCGATGGCACTGGCGCTGGGGTTCGTGCTGGCGGCGCTGATCGATCAGCGCGTGCGCGCCGAGGGTCTGCTGCGCTCGGTGTTCCTGTATCCGTTCTCGATGTCGTTCATCGTCACCGGACTCGCCTGGCGGTGGCTGCTCAACCCCACGTTGGGCATCGAGAAGGTCGGTCATGACCTTGGGCTGGCGTGGTTCCGCTTCGATTGGCTGGTGCGGCCGGAGCGCGTGATCTACACGCTGGTGTTCGCCGCCGTGTGGCATGCCGCCGGCCTGGTGATGGCGATCATGCTGGCCGGGCTGCGCGGCGTCGATCCGGAAATCTGGAAAGCGGCACGGGTGGACGGCATCCCCGCCTGGCGCGCCTACCTGTTCATCGTCGTGCCGCTGATGCGCGGGAGTTTCGCCACCGCCGTCATCCTGCTCGCGGTAAGCGTGGCGCGGCTCTACGACCTGTCGGTGGCGATGACCAACGGCGGGCCTGGCATCGCCTCCGAAGTGCCGGCCAAATTCGTGATGGACCACCTGTTCGAGCGCGGCAATGTCGGCCTCGCCACCGCCGCCGCGACGACAATGCTGATCACGGTCGTCGCCGTGCTCGCGCCGTTGATGTACTGGCAATACCGCCAGCCCGCACGGCGCCCGGTATGAGCGCTTCGGTCCGGGGTCCGCACGGCCGTCGCCCGTGGAAACTGACGCCGGCGCGCCTCGGCCTCTATGGGTTCCTCATCATCTGTGCGCTGTTCTTCCTGACGCCGCTCTACGTGATGATCGTCACCTCGCTGAAGGACATGCCGGAGATCCGCGAGGCCCACATTCTCGGCCTGCCGACCGCGCCGAGTCTCGCTGCCTGGAGCAAGGCGTGGTTCGCCGCCTGCACCGGTCTCACCTGCAACGGCATCCGGGTCGGCTTCGTCAATTCGCTGCGTATCATGATACCGAGCGTGATCGTCTCGATCATCGTCGGCGCGATCACCGGCTACGCGCTGTCGTTCTGGCGGCCGCGTGGCGCCGTGCTGCTGTTCGGCGTGCTGATCGCCGTCGCCTTCATTCCGTATCAGGTGTTCATCTATCCGCTGGTGCGGATCTTCTCCTATCTCGGCATCAACAACTCGATTGCGGGCATCGTCACGATCCACACGATCTTCGGCCTGCCGACGATGACGCTGATCTTCCGCAACCATTTCGCGGCGTTGCCCGAGGAGCTGTTCAAGGCGGCGCGCGTCGATGGCGCCGGCTTCTGGCGCATCTTTGGCGTCATCATGCTGCCGATGGCGCTGCCGATCATTGTCGTTGCCGTCATCCTCCAGGTCACCGGCATCTGGAACGACTTTATCTTCGGCCTGGTATTCGCCGGTCGCGAGAATCTGCCGATGACCGTGCAGCTCAACAACATCGTCAATTCCACCCAGGGCGAGCGCGAATACAATGTCGAGATGGCCGCCACCCTGCTGACCGCGATTGTGCCGCTGGTGGTCTACTTCGTATCCGGACGCTGGTTCGTGCGCGGCATCGCCGCCGGCGCCGTGAAGGGTTAGGCGATGGACGTCCAGGGCAACGTCTCGCTCCGCGGCGTCGCCGTCGGCTACGGCCCGATCCGCGTGTTCGACCGTCTGGACCTGGAGATCGCGCAGTCGGAATTCCTCGTGCTGCTGGGACCGTCCGGCTGCGGCAAGTCCACTTTGCTCAACGCCATCGCCGGGCTGACGGAGATCGATGACGGGGAGATCTGGATCGGCGATCGCAACGTGACCTGGCACGAGCCGAAGGATCGCGGCATCGCCATGGTGTTCCAGTCCTATGCGCTGTACCCGCGCATGAACGTGCGCGCCAACCTGTCGTTCGGCCTGAAGGTGGCGCGCACGCCGCGCGCGGAGATCGAGCGGCGGGTGCGCACCGCCGCCGAGATGTTGCAGATCGCCGATCTGCTCGACCGCCGGCCGGCCGAACTCTCGGGTGGCCAACGCCAGCGGGTCGCGATCGGCCGCGCGCTGGTGCGCGATGCCGGCGTGTTCCTGTTCGATGAGCCGTTGTCGAATCTCGATGCCCAGCTGCGGAGCGAGCTGCGCGTCGAGATCAAGCGTCTGCATCAGCGGCTTGGTGCGACGATGATCTACGTGACCCACGACCAGATCGAGGCGCTGACGCTTGCCGATCGCATTGCCGTCATGAAGGACCGCACATTTCAGCAGATCGGTGCGCCGCAGGAAATCTACCTGCGGCCTGCCAATCGCTTCGTCGCGACCTTCGTGGGGTCGCCGGCGATGAATTTCGTCCCCGGGCGCATCGAGCTTGGCACCGGCGGTCCGGTTTTCCGGTCGGCTTCGCTCCGGCTCGAACTGCCGACCTATCCATTCGTGCAGGCGCCGGTCGATGCGGCGCCGGTGGAACTGGGAATCCGGCCGGAACATGTCATCGTGGCACCCGACGCCGCCGATGCCCACGAGGTATCCGTGGAGCTGAGCGAACCGATGGGCAGCGATCTGCTCGCCTGGACGCGTCTCGGCGATCTGCCATTGTCGATCCGGTTGCCTGCGGAAACCAGGCTGACGCCGGGCGATCGCTTGCGCATTCTGTTGCCTGAGCGTCGGCTGAATCTGTTCAATGTCGCGAATGGCGCACGTATGTGACACACCAGTTGAGGTTGGCGCAATCAAACTGGCCCGCCACATCATAATCGTCATTCCCGCGCAAGCGGGAACCCAGGGCGAAATCCACGCTTTCGCGGGGATGACAATGGAGGGCAGTTTCTTGCTAAGAGCGTAGCGACGAGGCAATCGTCGCCACGCTATTCGCAATGACACCAGGGCTCCCGCACACGTAAGGAGATCGCCGTGCCGATAGTGGATATTCTGTCGATCCAGCTTTACACACTGCGTTCGCTGAACGACCTCGACACGATACTCGATATCGTCGCTGGCGCGGGGTTTCGCAACGTTGAGGGCATCGGCTCGCATCTGGACGATGCGGCGAACGTGAAGGGGAAGCTGGAAACCCGTGGGCTGAAATTCTCGTCCTCGCATGTCAGTCTCGCGGCCCTGCGCGAGCGGCCCGATCAGGTGATCGCCGCCTGCAGGCTGCTCGGCTTCGACCAGCTGTTCATGCCGGCCGTGCCACCGGAGCAGCGGGACATGGACGCCGCGGGCTGGCGCGCGCTGGGGCGCGAACTCGGCACTCTCGCGACGCGGTTTGCCGATGACGGGATACGTCTCGGCTATCACAACCACAATTGGGAGCTGAAGCCGAAGGACGGCGCGAAGACCGCGCTGGAGCTGTTGTTCGCCGAGGCCGAGGGCACTCCGCTGGCGTGGCAGGCGGACGTGGCATGGCTGGTGCGCGGCGGTGCCGCACCGGAGGAATGGCTGCAACGTTATCGCGATCGCCTGACCTCCGCTCACGTGAAGGACATCGCACCCGACGGCACCAGGCTGGACGAAGACGGCTGGGCCGATGTCGGCGCCGGCGTGCTGGATTGGCACGAACTGTGGCGGGCCTGTCGCGATTGCGGTGCGCGCTGGATGGTCGTCGAGCATGACAAGCCGTCCGACCCCGCTCGCTGCGCCCGCGCGAGCTTCGCATGGCTGTCGAAATTGCAAGGCTGAGTCGTATGGAACCAACGATCATCGGCATCATCGGCTGCGGCAGTATCAGCGATGCCTACCTGCTCGGCGCGGCGCGATCGCGGCTGGTCCGGGTGAAGGCGGTCGCCGACATCCGGGCCGATGCGGCCAAGGCGAAAGCAGCGGAATACTCGGTGCAGGCGGTGCCCGTGGAAAGGCTGCTTGCCGATCCGGACATCGCGATCGTGGTGAACCTGACGGTGCCGGCGGCGCATGCGCCGCTCAGTCTGCAGGTCATCGAGGCAGGCAAGCATGTGTATCTGGAGAAGCCGCTGGCAACCCGGTTCGCCGAAGCAACGCCAGTGATGCAGGCCGCCGCCGCGAAGGGACTGCGCGTCGGCTGCGCGCCGGACACGTTTCTTGGCGGTGCGCATCAGGCCTGCCGCTACGCGATCGATGCAGGCGTGATCGGCGTTCCGGTCGCCGGCGCGGCAACCGTGCTGTCGCATGGCATGGAGCATTGGCACCCCAACCCCGCATTCTACTATCAGCACGGCGGTGGGCCGATCCACGACATGGGCCCTTACTATGTGACGCAGCTTGTCAACCTGCTGGGTCCGGTGTCACGCGTGGCCGCGCAGGCATCCGCGGCCAGCAGGACGCGCACCATCAGCAGCGAACCGCTTGCCGGTCAGACCTTCGCCGTCGAGGTGCCGACCACGGTGAACGGCGTGCTGTGCTTCGCGAACGGCGCCAACGTGTCGCTCAGCCATTCCTGGGACGTATGGAAACACAAGCGCCTGCCGCTCGAACTCTACGGCAGCGAGGGCAGCATGCTGGCACCGGATCCCAACTTCTTCGGCGGCGAGCCGCAGGTCACCCGGCGCGATGGCGACTGGACGCCGCTCGACATCGGCGCGCATCCCTACGGCGTGCCCAACCGGGTGACACGAACCGGCGCACACGTCGCCGATCATCGCATCATCGGACTGCTCGACATGGCAGCCGCGATCCGCGCCGGACGGCCGCATCGTGTCAGCGGCGCGTTGGCGCTGCACGTGCTGGAAGTGCTCGATGCGTTCGAACGGTCGTCGCTCGAAGGCCGCCACATCGTCATCGAAACGCCGTGCGACCGGCCCGAGAAGCTGCCGCTCGGTTCCGGCGAGGAGGTGTTCGCATGACACATTCGATGCGCGGACCTGGGATTTTCCTTGCCCAGTTCGCCGGCGATGCGTTGCCGTTCAGCAGTCTGCGGAGCATTGCCGGCTGGGCCGCCGCGCTGGGCTACCAAGGTGTGCAGATTCCGTCCTGGGACCGGCGGCTGTTCGATCTCGACCGCGCCGCCGACAGCGACGCGTATTGCGAGGAGATCAGGGGCACCCTGGCGGAAGCCGGCGTCGCGCTCACCGAACTGTCCACCCATCTACAGGGCCAGCTGGTCGCGGCGCATCCGGCCTATGACGAAGCCTTCGACGGCTTCGCACCGGCTGCGCTTCGCGGCAACCGTTCAGCGCGTCAGGCCTGGGCGGTCGATCAACTGATCAAGGCGGCGCGCGCCTCCGCCCGCCTCGGCCTCACCGCGCACGCGACGTTTTCCGGCGCGCTCGCCTGGCCCTATATCTATCCGTGGCCGCAACGTCCGCCCGGACTGATCGAGACCGCGTTCGACACGTTGGCTTCGCGCTGGCGGCCGATCCTGGATGCCTTCGATGCATCCGGTGTGGACGTCTGCTTCGAGATCCATCCCGGCGAGGACCTGCACGATGGCGCCAGCTTCGAGATGTTTCTGGCACGCGTCGGCGAGCATCCGCGCTGCAAGATCCTCTACGATCCAAGTCATTTCGTGCTGCAGCAGCTCGACTATCTCGGCTTCATCGATCTGTACCACGATCGCATCGGCGCGTTTCACGTGAAGGATGCCGAATTCAATCCGACCGCGCGGCAGGGCGTCTACGGCGGCTATCAGTCCTGGGTGGATCGCGCCGGCCGGTTCCGTTCGCTCGGCGACGGCCAGGTGAATTTTTCCGGCATCTTTTCGCGGCTGGCGCAATATGGGTTTGCCGGCTGGGCGGTGCTCGAGTGGGAATGCGCCATCAAGTCGGCGGAACAGGGCGCGCGCGAGGGTGCGCCGTTCATCCGCGACCATATGATCCAGGTGACCGACAAGGCGTTCGACGATTTCGCTGCCGCCGCGACCGACGATGCGGCCAACCGTCGCATGCTCGGCCTGGATTGACGCGATGGCCGCGAACGATCGCGTGCGCCTTGGCATGGTCGGTGGCGGGCAGGGGGCCTTCATCGGTGCGGTGCACCGCATCGCCGCCCGGCTCGATGATGCCTATGTGCTGGTGTGCGGAGCGCTGTCGTCCGATCCGGCGCGGGCGCAGGTTTCCGCCGCGGAGATCGGCCTCGATCCGGCGCGGAGCTACGGTTCCTACACCGAGATGTTCGCCGCGGAACGCACCCGCCCCGACCGGATGGAAGCGGTGGCGATCGTGACGCCAAACCACCTGCACTACGCCGTCGCGCGCGCGGCGCTGCAATCCGGGTTCCATGTGATCTGCGACAAGCCGCTGACGACCCGCGTGGCGGAGGCGGACGAACTGGTGCGGCTTGCCGCCGATGCCAACCGCATCTTCGCCGTCACTTACAACTACTCCGGCTATCCGATGGTGCGCCAGGCACGCGCCATGGTGGCGCGCGGCGACATCGGCGCACTTCGCGTGGTGCAGGTCGAATACCCACAGGCCTGGCTTGCCGGACCATTGGAAGCCACGGGGCAGAAGCAGGCGGCGTGGCGTACCGATGCGACCCGGTCCGGTCCGGGCGGTGCCATCGGCGATATCGGCAGCCATGCATTCCATCTCGCCTGCTTCGTCACCGGTCGCGTGCCGGAACAGATTCTCTCGGATCTCTCGACCTTCGTCGCCGGCCGCGAGGTCGACGACAACGCGCACGTGCTGCTCCGCTTCGCCGATGGCGCGCGCGGCATGTTGTGGGCGAGCCAGGTGGCACACGGCCATGATAATGCGCTGCGGCTGCGCGTGTACGGCGAGCAGGGGGCACTGGATTGGGCGCAGGAGGAACCGGATCGCCTGTGGTTCACCCGGTCCGAACAACCTCGGCAAATGCTGACGCGTGGCGGACCCGGGCTGTATCCCGAGGCTACCCGGCTCGCGCGCCTGCCCGCGGGCCACCCGGAGGGTTATCTTGAGGGTTTCGCCACGATCTATACCGAGGTGGCGCGTGCAATCCGGTCGGCTCGGGACCACACCGCCGTCGCGCCGGACGTCGCATTTCCCACCGTCGCTGATGGCGCGCTCGGAGTTCGCTTCATCGCAGCGAGCGTGCGATCTTCAGCCGAAGGCGCGCGCTGGATCCCTGTCCTGTCCGGCCAGTGACGTAAGTTTAATCGACATGACAGTGGTTTAATCGCTGCACCGAGGGAACGTTCACCCGGCTGCCTGCATCTTCCTCCGTGTCGGCGGTGCCAGTCCGGCTTGCCGCCTTGGCTATCCAGGCAGTTTCCCAAGGAGGAACTATGACGCTTTCTACCGAGACCCCCCGCACTCCGAGGCATTGGCGCCGTAGCGCCGTGGCCGCTGTCCTGCTGGCCGGCACCACACTCGGCGGTTTTGCGGTCGGCCATGCCGGCTTCGCCGCGCCCGAGGCAGTTCCCGGCACGCCGGTGAACCCGCCTGGCAGCGGCATGACCGGCCGCACGCTGCCCGACTTCACCGATCTGGTCACCCAGGTGAAGCCTGCCGTGGTGTCGATCACCACCAAGCTGCAGGCCAGTCCGGCTTCCGATGAGGACCAGCCGGAGATGCCGATGCCGTTCCGCGGCTTCCCGTTCGGTGGCATGGGCCCGCAGGCGGCACCACACGCGCACGCGATCGAGGCGCGCGGTTCAGGCTTCATCGTCGACGCCAACGGCACGATCGTCACCAACAACCACGTGGTGAAGGATGCAAAGGCGGTGTCCGTCACGCTGGATGATGGCACGCAGCTTCCGGCGAAGGTGATCGGACGCGACGCACGCACCGACATCGCGGTGCTCAAGGTCGATGCGCACAAGCAGCTTCCCTTCATCCAGCTCGGCAATTCCGCGAACGTGAAGCCGGGCCAGTGGGTGGTCGCGATGGGCAACCCGTTCGGCCTGGGCGGCACGGTCACCGCCGGCATTGTCTCGGCCAGCGGCCGCGACATCGGCTCCGGGCCGTACGACCAGTTCATCCAGATCGACGCGCCGATCAACCAGGGCAATTCGGGTGGCCCGCTGTTCACCCAGGACGGCAAGGTGATCGGCATGAACACCGCGATCCTGTCACCGTCCGGCGGCTCAATCGGCATCGGCTTCGCCATTCCGTCCGACATGATCCACACGGTGGTGGCGCAGCTGGAGAAGACCGGCAAGGTGACGCGCGGCTACATCGGTGTCGAGGCACAGCAGGTCAGCGGCACGATGGCGAAGGCCATGCATCTCGCCTCCGACTCCGGTGCGCTGATTGCCGGCGTTCAGAGCGATACGCCCGCTTCGAATGCTGGTCTGCAGCCCGGCGACGTGATCACCTCGGTGAACGGCCAGGCGGTGAAGAATCCGCGCGACCTCGCGGTGGATATCGCCGCGGTGCAGCCGGGCGACGAAGCGCAGCTGCAGGTGCTGCATGACGGCGACAACAAGACCGTGTCGGTGAAGGTCGGCCAGTTGCCGAACGAGCAGACGGCCAGCAACGACAGCGCGCAGCCGTCGCACGAGCGGATCGGCGTGGCGCTTGCCCCGCTGTCCCCGGATCTGCGCGGTGAGCTGCAGGTGCCCGATGGCACGCACGGCGTCGTGGTGCGCACCGTCGAGCCGGGATCACCGGCGGATCAGGCGGGCGTGCAGGCCGGCGACGTGATCGTCGGCGTCGGCGGCAAGCAGGTGAGCTCGCCGTCCGACGCGGTCAGCGCGATCCGCGGTGCCAGCAAGGATCACGCCGTTGCGCTGCGTATCCTCCGCAACGGGCAGTCGATGTTCGTTGGCGTGAACCTCGACCAGTCGTCCGAGGGCTGAGCGGTCAGGGAAGGGCGCGGCGCGTGCTCAGGCGCGGCCGCGCTCTTCCCGCCACAGCGCCAGTTTTTCCTGCACCGGCCGATCGGAGAAGCTGAACAGCACCGCATCGCCATTGGTGCGATGACGGTGCCAGTGCCAGCTTGGCACCACGAAGATGTCGCGCGGCTTCCAGCGGTATGTCGTGTCGCCGATCACCGTCTCGCCTTCGCCTTCCACCGCCACGAACACGGTACCGTCAGTCGAGCGGTACGGCGCTGATCCAAATCCCGCAGGCAGCAACTGCATGAACGCGCCGATCGTCGGCATCGCCGACTCGCCGGACGCGGGGTTGACGTAGCGCAGCTTGTACCCGTGGCAGGCATCCGGATCGCCGTTGCGCGCCAGCGTTGTCAGCGCATCGCGCGACCGCGCATAGGGATAGTTGAACACCGGCGAGCTCTTGACCGTCGGATGCCAGTCGACCGGCAGCATGTTGGCGCCGTAGCGCGCCAGGCTGTCGCCCTCGGGTCGCGTCACCGTCTGGCTGTCGGCATTCGCCGGCTCGGCGAAGCTCGCGTCGAACAGCCGCACGATCGGAATGTCGAGCCCATCCAGCCACACCATCGGCTGATCCGTATCATTGCCGTGATCGTGCCAGGTCCAGCTCGGCGTGATCACGAAGTCGCCCGGCTCCATCATCGTGCGTTCGCCTTCGACTGCGGTATAGGCGCCGTGACCCTCGATGATGAAGCGCAGCGCCGACTGCGAATGCCGGTGCGCCGGCGCCACTTCGCCCGGCATGATCAGTTGCAGTCCGGCGAACAGCGAATGGGTGATCGAGGTCTGCCCGCGCAATCCCGGGTTCTCCAGGATCAGCACCCGTCGTTCCGCCTCCTTCGCGGTGATCAGCCCGCCGGCCTGCATCAGGAACGGCCGCACCACCTCGTCGTAGTCCCACTTCGCCGGCAGCGCGGGGGTTACCGGCTGCCGCGTCACCATCGAATGCAGGCGCTCCCACAATGGCGCGAGCGAGTGCTCGCCGATGCGGTCGTAGAACGCCTGGCGTTCGGTCGATGGAGCGATTGCCGTATCGTTCATCGGTGTCTCCCTGTCGGGTCAACGACCCGTGATGGTCTGCCAGAGTTGCCGCGTTTCGCCGCGCGGATCATTCTCGATCCGGCATTCGTCGTCCAGCATCAGCGTCGCGCGGGTGGTCGGATGATACGCTGGCCAGTGTGGGATGGCTGCATTGTCGGGCGTGCCGGCATGCGCGAACGCCGCCCAGGTGGCAGACATGGTCGCCGCGAGCTTGTGCGCGGCCGGACTGCGATCGGTCGCATTGGTCAGGTCGATGGTGTCGAAGATGAACGGCACGTCGAGCGCGTGCGGCGCCTTCAGCCGCCCGCCCTGTACCGGCGTCTCCCACTCGAACGAATACATGTAGACCGGCGCACCTGTCTGTCTGGCCTTGTGTTCGGCAACGATCAGCGAGCGGATGCGGAAGTTCGAATCGGTCAGCGTGGCGATCAGCCTGTCCGCCGGGTTCATTCCGGGATACAGCCGCCGATACGTCTCGATCACACGATCGGTGTGCTCGCCGGCCACCGCGGTGACGCGATCGCGCAGTTCCGGTTCGCTGAGCGTGCGGTGCCAGACCTTGTCGTCACGCGCGAGGAAGCTGGTCATCTCGTCCTTCATGTCGCCGATCAGCAACGGGATGTCGGCCGAGACCTCGGGCGCGGATCGGTCGAACGGGTGGTGCGGCACGATCGAGCCATCGACCACCGGGCCGAACGGATAGCGGTCGAACAGCGGCTGCTGGGCGGGACCGATCGCCTTCTGCGCGGGTTCCACGGCCGCCAGCAGTTGTGCCATCGGCAGCTCCTGCAGCCTGCGTAGGTCGTCGCCGGTGAGGCCATGCACCTTGAGGACCGCATCGGTCAGTTTGGTCGCGCGGTCGCGCTCACGCAGCCTGACCGCGGCCCCGCTCTGCACGATGGCGCGGTGGAACAGGCCACGTGCCGATGGCATCGCGAGCAGGGTGCACACCTTGCCGCCGCCGCCCGACTCACCGAATATCGTTACGTTTCCAGGATCGCCGCCGAAGCGGTCGATATTGTCGCGCACCCATTCCAGTGCGGCGATCATGTCCAGCGTGCCGGCATTGCCCGAGCTGGCGAAGTCTGTCCCGCCGACCGCCGACAGGTCCAGGAAGCCGAAGATGTTGAGCCGCTGGTTCACCGTGACCACGACCACGTCGCCGCGCCGCGCCAGTCGCGAGCCCTGCAGGCGGGCGACGTTCGCGGTGCCATAGGCGAATGCGCCGCCATGGAACCAGACCATGACCGGTCGCTTCGACGGGTCGAGCCCGGGCGACCAGACGTTGAGCGTCAGGCAATCCTCGGACTCGGGCGAGGTGTCGGGCGCGCCGGAGAAATCCGCCAGTTCGGGCCGTGTCGGAGCGCGCAGTCCCTGTTGCGGCGCATGCCCGGTGTAGTCCAGCGCGTCGCGCACGCCGGCCCAGGGCGCTGGCTCGCGCGGCGGCATGAAGCGGTTGGCGCCGGAGGTCGGCGCACCATACGGAATGCACTTGAACGCGGCGACACCGTCGATCACCGCGCCGCGGACCTGGCCAGCCGAGGTCTCCACCGATGGTGAGCCTTGCAGCGTGCCGATATCGTTCATTGCATTCCTCCCGCTTTCGTGTCCCAGCATGCGCTGGCAGCGGGCAAAGTGTCGATACGGCCGCCCGTTTCGGTTTGATTAACCCACTGCGGCGACCTTCCCCCTCCGTCGTGAACCGGCGGTGTCGGAATGGGCGAGGGATTCGCGGTCGGAAGCCGTGTCAGTGCACGCGGGCTGGCGTGGGACGTGATCGAGGTCGCACCGCTCGGGGCGCAAACGCTGCTTCACCTGCGCTGCGCCGGCGGCGATCTGAACGGGCTGGAATGGGACATCCTGCATCCCGCGGAGCCGGTCGAGCCGCTCCGTTCCGAGCTCAGGCCGGACGCGCCAGGTCCGCTGGCGGCATGGCGGCTGTATCATCAGGCTTGTCTGCTGGAACAGGTGCTAGGTCCGGCGGACATCCTGGTCGCGGAACCGGGCCGGGTGCGGATCGAGCCATACCAGTTGGTCCCGTTGATGCGGGCTTTGGAATTGCCGCGCCCGCGATTGCTGCTCGCTGATGGCGTTGGTTTGGGCAAGACGATCGAGGCGGGGCTGATCGCCTGTGAACTGATCGCGCGCCGGCGGGCGCACCGCATACTGGTGATCGCACCTGCCGGACCGCTGCTCACGCAGTGGGCGCAGGAACTGCGGCATCGCTTCGGCCTGCGCTTCACCGTCATCGCGGATGCCGCTGCGTTGCAGCAGCAACGGCGCAGGCTTGAACTCGGCGGCAATCCGTTCGACGCGATCGCGCTCTGCCTCACATCGCTCGATTTCGCCAAGCAGGAACGTGTGCTGGAGGAACTCGAACGCTCCGCGTGGGACCTGGCGATCATCGATGAGGCGCATCATTGCGTCAGTGCCGGCACCGATCGCGAAGCTACCCAGCGAAGGCGGCTGGCGGAGGTGGTAGCGCGGCGCAGCGATGGGTTGCTGCTGCTGACCGCTACACCGCATGACGGCTATGATCCGCATTTCGCGTCGCTGATCGAGCTGCTGGATCCCAGTCTGGTCGATGGCCGTGGCGGTGTGGTCGGCATCGCCTATCGGCGTCACGTCGTGCGCCGGCTGAAGTCGCATATTCGCGATCCGGCGACCGGCGAAGAGCTGTTTCGCGAGCGTCGGGTCATACCGGTGAAGGTCGAGGTCGATGGCGCCGCCTTTGCACCGGTGCGGCAGTTTCATCACGCCCTCGCGGGGCTGATCGCTCCGCGCCTGCAACGGGCAGCACACGGGCGCGAGCACGCCGATGCGCTCGCCTTCGTCAGTCTGTTGAAGCGCTCGGTCTCCTCGATCGGCGCGTGTGTCAACACCCTGCGTGTGGTTGCCGAGCGCTATCGGCAGGCAAGCGAGAGCGAGGCCGAGACATTGCGGCGGGAACGCGCGCGGTCGCTGCGTTCGTATCGCAAGCGGCTGCTGCGGTTCGGCGTGCTGGAGCAGGGCGACGAGAGCGACATGGCGGACCTGGAAGCCGATGGCATGGCCGCTGATCTGCACAGCTTCGGCGCCGCCGAGACGGCAGGACTGACGCGCGCCGGCGAGACGGCAATGGCGCTCGATGCCTTGATCCGGCTGGGGGAGGCGGCAGAGCCGTTCGATCCCAAGCTGGATGCGATCGGGCGGGAGGTCCGAGTGATCCGTGCCGGATATCCGCATACGAATATTCTGATCTATACCGAATATGCCGACAGCCAGTCGGCCGCACTGCGCGCTTTACGCAGTGCTGCCGGGGGCGAGGTTCTGGCGATCAGTGGCATCGATGCCGAACCGGAGCGGACGCGGATCGCGGAACGCTTTGCCGAGCAGGATGGCATCATCCTGATCAGCACCGACTCGCTGGCCGAAGGGCTCAATCTGCAACAGCGCTGCTGCAACCTGATCCATCTCGATCTGCCGTACAATCCGAACCGTCTGGAACAGCGCAACGGACGCATCGATCGTTATGGACAGCAGCGCGACCCGCAGATCCGCTACCTTTATCTTGCCGGGACATTCGAGGAACGACTGCTGCTGCGCCTGATTGCGAAGTACGAGAAGGCGCGTGCGCAGCTTACGTTCATGCCGGACACGCTGGGGGTGACGGCGGACGAGGATGCATGGAGCGCCGGCCTGGTTGCCGGTTTCGCCGAGCGACAGGCGGGCTTGTTCGACGATGAACCTTCGGCGATCCGGACGCTGGACCGTGTGGCGGAAGCGGCAAACGCGGATGCTTATCGCGATCTGCTGCACGAGATCGATCGGGCGTTCGATGGTTTTGACCGTTCCGCGGTGCGCCATGGCTGGCTGGACGATCGTGGAGTGCACGCCGGTGCGACGCCGATGGAGGCGGCTTCCGCCGCGAGGGCGCGCGGCGATGCGTCGCTCGGTCACATCGACCTGCCGGACTTCGTGGCAGCGGCGATTGGCGCCGAAACCGGCAGCGACGCTGCCGGCCGCGGCGTGCTGCGTCTTCCAGCCGATTGGATTGCAGGGCTCGACGATCTGCCGGGGTTCGATCATCAGCACCGCCTGCTCCGATACACGCGCGACCGCGCCAGGCTGCGCGACCGGCAGGGGCGTTCGCTGGCGTATCTCGGCCGTGCGCATCCGCTGGTGCGGCGCGCGATTTCTCGCGTGCAGCGGATTGCCGATGCGGCCTGGGACAACCGGGTGAGCGTGGCGTGGACTGATGCAGGCACGCCGCCCGCGGTGCTGCTCACCTTCAGCGCGGAGTTGCGCAGCGCGGTGCGCATCGAGTTTCAGCGGACCATTGCCGTGCTGCTGCCGGTCCATGGTGATGCGGTGGAAGTCAGCGAATCGGCGTGGTGGCAGGATCTTGCTGTAGCGGAACAGCCGCGGGCTTCCCAGGATGCCTGGCGAACCCGGTTCGCCCATTGGGTGCCGAACCGTCAACCAAGGGCCGAATCGGTCGCGAACGCTGCGATGCAGCGCGATGCCGCAACGGTCATGACGGACCATCAAAGCAGAAGCGAGCGCGAGGCTGACGACCTGCGGGACTGGCTCGGCAAGCGCGCCGAGGGCATCTGCGGGGCGTTCGTACCGCAAACGGGCGATCTGTTCGGCGCTGCCGTCGATGGTCCGGATTGGCAATCGCTGTCGGCACCGCTTGACCGGCTGGCGGCGTTCACCGCCGATGCAAGCAATTCGCCGGCGCGACGGCGCGAGGCGAACAGTGCCGTGGAGCTGTGCCAGCGCCGAAGCAGGGAGCGTGCGGCACATGCGGCATTGTCTCCGCCGGTACTGCGGCTGATCGGCATGTTGATGTTGGTACCGTCGGCGTGACCCTCGATCTGTCGGACTGCACATTCTCCGGGCCGGCACTGCCGGAACCGTTTGTTCGCTTTGAGCTGACAGCTCAATTGACCAGGCTGGGACTGCTTGCCAGCGGGCAGGGCAGGGACTTCGAACGGAATTGGGGCACTTTGCGACGGCAGTTCCGTTCCAGCGGCGGACCGCAGAGTGTGTGCAACCATGTCGTCGCGCCGTTGGCCGGACGCCTGGGTTTCGATGCCCCGGTGCGTCAGGTCGAGGTGACGACGCGCGAAGGCATCGAGGACGGCGGTTGGTTGATGCAGGCAGCGTGCGGCGCTCGTCTGCGTGCCTGGTCGTTCGCCGCGGATACCGACCTCGACGCGCCGCACCGGACCGGACGCGCTTATCGTTTCAGTCCGATGCGAAGTGCGCAGCGCGTGCTGCTGGCGAGTGGCGAACGGCTCGGGCTGCTGACCGATGGCGCGGAGCTGCGCCTGCTGCTATGCGATCCAGCGCGCCCCGACAGCCATATAGCGATTCCGCTCGCGGGTCGTGATGGGTGGCGGACGCAGGACCTGGCGCCCGATTCGTATCGCGTGGTGCTGGCGCTTGCCACACCGAATGGGATTGCGGCGTTGCCGGAGCTGCTGGATGCGGCTCGACTGAGCCAGGCGCGGGTGACCAAAGATCTGCGCGTGCAGGCACGCGACGCCATCGAAGGCTTCCTGCAAGCGGTGCTCGACAATCCGGCCAATGCCGACGAGCGCGATCTGCACCTGCGCGCCGATACGCTTTGGGAAGAGGGGCTGATCGTCGTCTATCGCCTGCTGTTCATCCTGAAGCTGGAAAGCGCGGCCGATCCGGCGTGCGCCTTCAGCTTCGCGTCCACCAGCCTGTGGCGCGGTGCGCTGTCGCCAAATCGGGCGTTGGGACCATTGGTGCGACGATCGCTGGATCATGGTCACGACACCGGCCGGATGTTGGAAGACGGGCTGCGAACCATGTTTCGCATCTTTCGCGACGGGCTGTCGTGCAGCGAGCTGTCGGTGACACCACTCGGCGGAGCGCTGTTCGGCGCCCAGGCGACGCCGCTGCTCGACAGGTTGGCCTGGGGCGAGCGCGCGGTTGCGCTGCTGCTCGATCGGCTGCTGTGGACCATGCCGAAGGGCAGGCCGCGCGAGCGGGTGCATTATGGTGCGCTGGACGTCGAGGACCTTGGTCGCGTCTACGAGGCGCTGTTGGAACTCGAACCTGGAATCACAGCGGCACCGATGTCGCGACTGCGACGGGCGAAGCTGGAGGTGGTGCTGCCTGCCAGATACGCCGAACGGTATCGCGGCGATGGCGCGAACGACGCAAAAACGCGGGTGGAGTGGATCGAGGATATTGCGACCGGACGATTCTTCCTGCGCGCCGGCGTGGGTCGCAAGGCAACCGGATCCTACTACACGCCGCATGCCTTCGTTCGCTTCCTGGTGCGCGAGACCCTGGCACCGCAGATCGCAGAGCGCAGTCCGGATGCTGACCCCGACCCTGCCGCGATTCTCGCTCTGAAGGTGGTCGATCCCGCGACCGGTAGCGGCCACTTCCTGGTCGAAGCGTGCCGCTATCTCGCCGAGGCATTGTACGCAGCGTGCCGGATGTGCGACGAGAGCGCTGCAGCCACGGAAGATGCGGCAGCCAATGCGCCGCCGGATGACCGTGCACACCTGTTGGCGCGCGCCGCCGTGCTCCGCCAGCGCGTGGCGACATTGCCCGATCCGGATGGTCTGCTGCTGGCCTATCTGCCAAGCCGCGCTAGCGAGGGCGGCGGGAGTGGACTGTCACAACTCCGCGCGCTGGCGATATGCCGGCGGTTGGTCGCCGTGCACTGCCTGTATGGAGTGGACAACAATCGGCTCGCGGTCGAACTGGCAAAGTTATCGCTCTGGCTGGAGTCGTACGCCGAGGGACTGCCGCTGACCTTTCTCGACCACCGGTTGGTGCATGGCGATGCGCTCGCGGGACCGTTTTTCCGGTCGCTGGCAACATTGCCGGTCGGCGGCACGGCGTTGGATGCATTGCTCGCACAGGACGTCGCGACGAGGCTGAGCGAAGCGCTGGCTGGAGCCTTGCGTGAGGTGCAGGCGTTGCAAGCGACGGTAGGAGCCGATGCTGCCGATCTTGCCCTGAAGGCCGCGGCAAAGCTGCGGTTGGACGCGGTGTTGCAACCGCTGCGTCTGCTGGCTTGTGCATGGTCCGGCGCGGTGATGCTGGCGGCGCGCGAGATGGATGACGAGTGGATGGCGCTGGCGCGTGCGGTGGCTGCGACCGGGGCATGGCCGCAGGTGCTGACGGAACGCCAGACAGCGATGTTCGCAACGGGGAGCCAAACATTGCCGTGGGACCTGACATTTCCTGAGGTGTTCCGGCCCGGCGGCGCGGACATGGAGCAGAATGGTTTCGATGTGGTGCTGAGCAATCCTCCGTGGGACATCATGCAACCGAATACCGCAGAATTCTTCGCCAGGTTCGATCTGGCGATCGCGGATGCGGAGAGCAGGCCGGAGGCACATGCGATCCGCGATCGGTTGCTGACCGACCCTGGGGTGGCGAGTGCCTGGCAAAACTATCAGGCGGTGTTCGCGCGCCAGAACCGGCTGGTGGAGAGGCTTTACCAGCATCAACGGTACGGTGCCCATGGTACCGTCATGGGCGGAAAGCTCGATCTGTATCGTGTATTTGCCGAGCGCATGGTCTATCTCGTTAATTGCCAGGCTACGATCGGCATGGTGGTTCCGTCGGCTTTCCACGCCAACGAGGGCGCAACCGGCATCCGCAAGTTCTATTTGCAGCAGACTCGACTCGAGCAGTGTCTGTCATTCGAAAATCGGAAGAACCTGTTCGATATTCACGCGAGATTCAAATTTGCTTTGGTCATTGCTCGGCGGCCGGGACCGACTCAAATTGTTCGATGCAGGTTCTACCTGAACGAGTTCGGTCAGCTCGATGAACCAGGGCGGGCGATGGATTATGATATGGGGTTCATTGCTATTTCGGGGGGTGCTTACGCGACGCTGCTGGAGTTGCGGGATTGCGAAGATGTTCTGGTGGCGAGGCAAATGCTGACTGGACATCGGAGACTTGGCGAATTGATGGACGCCGCCGGGATTTCCTTGAGCCGGGAAATGCACATGACCGACGATTCCGGACGTTTCAGGGCGACCTCCCACATTCAGCAATTGCAAGACGCCGATGATTCGCGAGGACAAGGCCATTTCACGCTGCATGAAGGCAAGACAATTCATCAGTTCAGCGATCAATGGGATACGCCACCGCGATACGCTGTTGCCATCGCTGATCTGGCGGACAAGCCGCGGTCCGCCGAGAGCGCACGCTACTACCGTGCCGCATGCCGGGAAGTTGCTCGATCGACCGACGAGCGCACTGTCATCGCGGCGATGCTGCCACCAGGAGTGCTGTGCGGACATACCATCAGCGTCGAGCGCAGACCGGCGGGCAGGCCCAACGCAGCGGCGCTTTCGCTGGTCGGAGTCATGAACAGCTTCCCATTCGACTGGCTGCTGCGTCAGAAGGCAGCCGCTCATGTGAGCCTGTACATCCTGTCGGAGCTGCCGGCACCCGAACTGGCAGCGGATGCAGATCGCTTCATGGCGCATGGCTGTCTGCGGCTGTGCTGCAATCACCGAGGCTTCGCTGCGCTTTGGCGTGAACAGCTCGGCAATGCCTGGCGGGAAGCGACGCCGCCGCGTTCATGGCCGGTGCTTACGGCCGAAACCGATCGCTGGCGCCTGCGCGCTGCGATGGATGTCGTGATCGCCCAGGCATACGGGCTCAGCCGCGCGCAATACGAGCGCATCCTTGCGAGGTTCAGTCACAAGTCGTTCCGGGCGGCTCCCGCGCTTTGCCTCGCGGCGTTCGATGGGCTTGCGAGCAAGGGCCTTACGGTATTCTGCCGCGATAGCGATCCGTACTCCGAGTTTCCTGTTGTCACCAAACTCGCACAGCCGGTCATCCAGATTCCCGTTCCGTCCTCGAATCGGCGCAGTCTATTGCCCGCCGGTATTGGCTTGGCCCGCGCATGAGGCGCATCACGGCGCCAATCTCACTGGCGACCGATGCCGATTACGTCCGGGGATATTCCACCGTCTGCGAGAACATGATGAACTGCGTCTCGGTCAGTCCCAATGTCCGGGCCAGGCGCTCGGTATCCAGCGAGGTACGAAACACGCAGGCAATTCCCTCCGACGCGCAGTAGAGATACACGTTCTGCCCGATGCAGCCGATGTCGGCGGCAGCCACCCGATGCTGCTCTTCGCGCGACACGCCGCTCATGTGTTCGCCATTGGACACGTAGACCAGGTTCAGGGGCGCGGTGCCGACAAAGTCCTGCACGCCGGTCTGCGCCCGCACATCGCCGTCGAGATGCGGCACCAGCACGTGCTTCATGGCGTCATAACGCCAAACGCCATCTGCCATGACGACGTATACCTCGGTCTCGCGGGCATGCCGCCGCCACGACGGTGCGGTGCGGTCGGCGGTCGCGGGCCGGTTCACGCCATAGGCAGCCCATAGCAGTTCGGACAACACCTGCGGGGCCAAGGGACGCGGGTCGTACTCCCGGATCGAGCGCCGCAATTTCAGTGCCTGTGCCAGCGACGTGCCAAAGTCCGCCCGCGGCGGCGGACAGGATGGCGAGATTGGCGGCGCGACGGGTGGTCATTGTACAATCTCCTTGCCGGCCGCTTGCAACACGGTACGGCGCACCAGGGTGGCGAAGATCGGCGCGGCCTCGGCCTGGGTCGCGCGCCACGGTGTGGCGCGGTGACACCCAGCACGACGGCAGCATGCCGGCAGCGTCCATCGTCAACGCGGTCCAGCACTGCCGCAGCGGCAGACATGGCCGCTGATCGCCGCGCGCATGTCTTCCGCCGTTGGCTGCGGCACTCGTTGCAGGAGTGCCGCACAGCTCATCACTATACCGGGCGTGCCGTAGCCGCATTGCATCGCGTCATGCGCGATGAACGCCGCCTGCACCGGATGCAGCGTATCGCCCTGCACCAAGCCCTCGATCGTTGTAACCGCACGGTCGCCGACGTCGATCGCCAACACCATGCACGACGCGACCGGCACCCCGTCCAGCCATACCGTGCAAGCCGAACAGGCACCGCGATCGCAGCCGATCTTCGTGCCGGTGAGATCGAGCGGACCGCGCAGCACTTCGGCCAACGTGGTGTTGGCTCCACACGCACTGCACGCGCCACGCCGTTTACTGTCAGCGTGACCGGCGCGGCGCCCGGACCGACGTCTGTGGCTTCGTCTGCTATGATGGCAGAGCATGCCTCACCGACCAAGGCCACGCCGCCTGCGGCTGCGCCCGCGCCACTCAGGAACAATCGACGCGACACCGACGTCATCATGTCTCCTCGTGGTCATCCGGCAGGCGCAGTCGGCTTTCGACTTCCAGGCGGAGCTCCTCGATCATCGTCTGGGTGACGGGATCGATCGCTTCGATCGCTGTCAGGAAGGTCTCGCAGGCCTCGCGTAGAGCAAACAGCAGGCCACGCTCCACTGCGTGCAGCGACAACTGTCGGTTCAGATGATCGGCTTCGGCCTGGTGGCCACGCTTGCGCAGCCGCTCGACCAGGTTACGGGTCTGCTGTGCCGAGTCCGGTGCCATGGGTCGCAGGATGGTGGTGCCGGCGGGTGTCGGCATTGATCTCGATCAATGTCGGCGAGAGAACCGAGACGCGCGACGTCACTTGCTTCGCAGACTGAGGATATAGCCTGCAAGATCATCGATCTCATCGCGACTTAGGTGGAGGTCCGGCATCTGGGCGTGCGGTGTCTGCAGGAACGCTCGCAACGACAGGATCGTGGTCGATTTCATCCCCGCGATGGCCGTGAATGTCGGCGCCCGCGCCCCATTGCTGACGGCACCGCCAGGTGAAGTGCCGATCACATGACACGAACTGCACCACGTTTCGGCCAAACGGCGACCGACCGCGATGTCGCCGAACTCCTGGGCGTCGGCGTGGTGCACCCAGGCGGCGGCCAGGAGGATTGTGCCCAGCGCAGCGACGACGAGGCGGCCGTGGCACGGAGCGCCAGCCTTGATCGGACCCCTTCGGCGGCGATCGGTGTGTGACGCGATCACAGGGAAGACCTCTGACACATTTGCAGGTTATACGGGACGGTGGTGGAGCTGAGGGGACTCGAACCCCTGACCCCCTCATTGCGAACGAGGTGCTCTCCCAACTGAGCTACAGCCCCGTCCCGCAGGGCGCGGACAATGCTCAGGAGCCCTGGCGAAAGTCAAGCGAGGCGGCGTTCGTGCAGGTTGCGGATCGAATCACCGGCCGCTAGCTTCCGCCGACCCTTGGGAGACCGCCCTCGATGATGGCCCTGTTCTGGCTCGTGGACCGGCTGCTCAGCCTGTATATGTGGGCGGTGATCCTGGCCGCGGTGTTCAGCCTGCTGACCAGCTTCGGTGTGCTCGACACGCGCAACCGGCTGGTCTGGACGATCGGCGATTTCCTGTATCGCATCACCGAACCGGCGCTGCGGCCGATCCGCAATCTGATGCCCAATCTGGGCGGCATCGACATCAGCCCGATCATCCTGATCCTGCTGCTGCAGGCGGCGCGCATGCTGCTGGGTGAGATCGAGGTCAGTGTGATGCGGAGCATCTATTGAGCTGCTTCTGGCGCACGCTGCCCGACGGCGTCGCGGTCGCGGTGAAGGTGCAGCCGAAAGCGCGCCGGCCGGGCTTGCACGGTGCCATCGCCTCTGCCGACGGCCAGCGCCTGCGCATCGGCGTGACCGAGGCAGCGGAAGGCGGCCGCGCCAACCGGGCCGCCTGCGCCACGCTGGCCGACGCGCTCGGTCTTGCGCCGTCCGCGGTCCGTCTCGCTTTCGGTGCCACCAGCCGCGAGAAGACGCTGCACGTCGCCGGCGACCCCACGGTACTCGGCGCCAGGCTGGCGGCGCTGTGACCGCACGGATCATCGACGGCAGGGCTGTGGCGGCCACGCTGCGGGCAGGGCTGGCCGAGCAGGTCGCCAGGCTGCCGTTCCGTCCGGGCCTGGCGGCGGTGCTGGTCGGCGACAATCCGGCCAGCGCGATCTACGTGCGCGCCAAGGACCGCGCGGCGAATGCTGCCGGCATCGCGGCGCATACGATCCGGCTGCCGGCCGATGTCTCCGAGGAGGCGCTGATCACCCAGATCGCCCGCCTGAACGCCGATCCGGCGGTGGATGGGATCCTGGTACAGCTTCCTCTGCCGCGGCAGATCGCCTCCCAGGCGGTGATCGAGGCGATCGACCCGGACAAGGATGTGGACGGGTTCCATCCGTTGAATGTCGGCCGTCTCGCAAGCCGCTATCCGGCACTGGTTCCGTGCACCCCGGCCGGTGTGATGAAGCTGCTGGCCGAGGCTGGCACGTCGCTGGAGGGCGCGCGCGCCCTGGTGTTGGGCCGCTCCACCATCGTCGGGCGGCCGATGGGGACGCTGCTGCTCGGTGCCAACGCCACCGTCACAACGGTTCACTCCCGCACGCGCGATCTCGCCGCCGAGTGCCGCCGTGCCGACATCATCGTGGCCGCCGTCGGCAGAGCCGAACTGGTGCGCGGCGACTGGATCGCGCCGGGAGCGACGGTGATCGACGTCGGTATCAATCGGTTGGCGGATGGCCGGCTGGTCGGCGATGTGGCATTCGCCGAGGCGGTGGAGGTCGCCGGCGCGATCACGCCGGTGCCCGGCGGCGTTGGCCCGATGACGATTGCCTGCCTGCTGGAGAACACCGTCGCAGCCGCGCTGCGCCGGCGATCGGGTGGCTGAATTCAGGCAGAGTCCAATCGCGGCAGGGTTATGGGTTTCGCTGCGCTCTACCCATCCTACGAGTTGGCGTCTGCGC
>DASXNR010000107.1:0-11007 GCA_036494925.1 Acetobacteraceae bacterium | reverse complement strand
CCGGCGACACCCTGACCTTGACCGCCGGGCCGATTAGCCAGACCGCGGCCGGGGTGATCACAGTGGCGACGCTGACCGGCACTGCGACCAGCGCCAGCCTGACGCAACCGACCAACCTCATCAGCACGCTGGCCGCGTTCAACACCTCGGCCGGCTTCGCGCTCACCAACAACCAGGCCCTGCTGGTAAACGGTCCGGTGATCGATAGCGGTGCCGCGAGCACGCTGGCACTGACCACCAAGACCGGAGGCATCGCCCTGGCCGGCACGGTGAGCGCGGCCAATACCGTCGACCTGGTCTCGGCCGGCGCCATCAGCCAGTCGAGCGGGACGCTGATCGCCGCCACGCTGACCGGCAGCGCGGCGACCTCTGCCAGCCTCACCCAGCCAGGCAACCGGGTCGGCACACTGGGGGCGTTCAGCACCAAGGCGGGCTTCGCGCTCACCGATAATCAGGCGCTGCTGGTAAACGGTCCAGTAGCGGATAGCGGGGCGGCGAGCACACTGGCGCTGATCACCGAGACCGGCGACATGACGCTCGCCGGCGCCGTGAGCGCGGCCAACATCGTCGATCTGATCTCCGCCGGCGCTATCAGCCAGACCGGCGGCATCCTGATCGCCGGCACCCTGACCGGCAGTGCCGCGACCGCGGCCGTGCTGACCCAACAGGTGAACCAGGTCGGCACACTGAACGGGTTCACATCGGCAGGCTTCACACTCGGTGACGCCATCGGCCTGGCCGTACTCGGCACCGTATCCGGTGGGCCGGGCGTCACGATCGGCGACAAAGGTCCGCTTGCGATCGTCGGCACGGTGAACGCGACGGCGGTAAGCCTGACTGCCGACAGCATCACCATTCCGGGCAACGTGACGGGCTCCACGGTGACGTTGTCCAGCACGGTCGGCCCTATCGGCGAGACAGGCGCGTTGAACGCCAATATTCTAACGGGCAGTGCAGTGACAACTGCCAGCCTGACAGGAACGTCTTTCAGCAACAGCGTCGGCACGCTCAACGGCTTCACCGCCGCGGGCTTCACACTGGACAATGGGATCGGTCTGACGGTGCTCGGCACGGTATCAGGTGGACCCAGCGCGACCATAGCGGACAACGGCCCGCTTGCGGTCAACGGCACGGTGGCTGCTTCTGCGGTCAACCTGACGGCCGACAGCATCACCATCCCGGGCAACGTGACCGGCGCCACCGTGGCGCTGTTCGGCACGGCGGGCGCAATCGGCGAGACAGGTGTGCTGAACGCCGGCACGCTCACGGGAAGCGCAGTCACCGCCGCCGACCTGACCGGGACGTCGTTCAGCAATCAGATCGGTACCGTGAGCAACTTCTCTGCGTCGGGCTTCACGCTGAACAATGCTGCCGACCTCACCATCACCGGCAACGTCAACGGCGGGCCAAGCGTGACCCTGGTCGATACCAAAACGATCGCCGTCGCCACCGGCGGAACGATCATCGGCAGCACCGTCAGTGCCACCGCGAACGGCAACTTCAACATACAGGGCACCGTGCAGGATGCGAACAGCGTCAACCTGGTCAGCAGTACGGGAAGTATCACCGAGACCGGCACGCTGATCGCCAACCTGCTGACCGGCAGCGCGGCCGGTGATGCCAGTTTGACCGGCACGTCGACAAGCAACGGCGTGGCCCAACTTGGCAGCTTCATCAGCGGCGGCACCTTCATCCTCGACAACGGCGTCGGCCTGACGATCAACGGACCGCTTACGGCGCCGACGATCGTCATCGACGCCGGCGCCAATACAATGACGCTCGCCGACAAGGCGGTGATCACGACGGGCGGCACGCCGAGACCGGCGGGAACCGTCACCAGCTTCCCCGGCGACACGCCCGCAACGACCACCAACGGCGCTTTTCTCACGACCTCGTCCGGCTTCGCCCAGCGGGGCAGCAGCACCATACTTGGTTTCGGCGGCGGCCCCGCCATCCTGCGCATCAATGCCAACCGCGACGCCAACATCACGTTCGATCCCGTCGCCGGACTGCAAGGGACGAACACCTGGCTGATTTTGAACATCGGGACCGGCAAGTTGTCAGGGCAGATCCATGTGAAGAATCTCGACGTGATCCACAACGGCCAGACCGGCAGCGCCAACCTGAGCGGATCGGTGACCGGTCTGTCCGGGCCCGCGGCGGCTGGCGCCGCAGGCATCCAGCCCAACCCAAACGCCAACTTCCGTATCAATTCCTGCCCGATCGGCTCGGTGAACTGTGTGCTGCTGCCCACCCAGGGCGTGCCGACCGCCAATCCGCTGAACGACATCAACATCGGCACGCTGTTCAATCCGAACGACGATGACGACCTGCTGCTGCCCATCGTGTCCGATCAGGACTACTGACCATGCGCGCAACCGCCCTGCTCCTGCTCCTAATCCCGCTGCTGTTGCCCGGCTGCGAGACGCCGCCGCCCGACTCCTTTGTGCACGGCGCACAGGGCAACGCCGCCAAGCCTGTCGCGCAGGTCTCAATCGGCAAGAACTCAGTGGGCGAAGACTGCACGCAGCAGGCCGAGGCCCAAAGCGCGGATGTGTTCTGCGGCACCTGGCAGCAGCCGAGTGCGCGGGTTCGCTCGGGCGGGCCGGGCACCGCCGCACAGCTCGCGCAGCTCGCTGCCAACAGCCAGTGGCGCAGCAACATCGACAACCGGTTCCACTGCGAGGCGCCGGTTTCCACCACCATCCTGGGCGGCAACCCGACTGAACTGATGCAATGCACGCGCCTGGTCGGCGGCTGGGCGCATGTCGCCATGGTGGCCCTGGTGAACAACACGATCTGGTATGCCGACGGCGTATTGCCGGCGGCCCAGGTGATGGAACGTTCGATCGGCGTATTGTCCGGTGTCACACGCGCCGACGCCGCCGCACCTAACTCGGGCGCGGATGCACTGTTGGCGAGCCGGCTTGCCGCCAAGGCATTCAGCTCCGGCGATATCGGCCAGTTCGACACGCTGATGGCGGCCGGCACACGCGCCAATCTCACTGATAATCCCGGTGCGGCCGAAAGTGCGTTCCGCGCGGCACTCGCGCTGCAGCAGAAGGCGTTGGGCAAGGATAACCCCGACACCGCGAGCGCGCTGATGTCGCTGGCGTTGCAACTGTCGGACGAGGGGCGCTATGCCGAGGCCGATGCGCTGTTTGTTGACGCGGGCAGGCTGGCGCCCGGGGCGGCGGACTCCACCGCGCCGGCGCGACTGCTGCACTATCGCGGCATCGACGCGATGAACCAGGGGCAGCTCGAACAGGCGCTGACGCTGCTGACTCAGGCCGACAATGCCTATGCCGCTCTGGTGCCGGCCGATGCACTCGAGGCTCGACCGCGTCCGATCCAGCCGACCAACACCTTCACCCGTGCCGGACAGGTGCGCCTGGCGGACCTGATGCCCAGCCAGGACCTGCTGACGGACCCCCGTGCGCAGGCGGCGCTGCTCGGACTGATCGAGGTGCGGCGCAATCGCGCCGTGGTGCTGCGCATCATGGGCCGCCGTGACGAAGCCAATGGGCTGCTGAAGTCGGCAACCGACCTGGCGCGCGGCAATGGATTATCGCGGCCGATCCTCAACGCGCGACTGTATCGCACCAGCGGACTGACGGCGGCAGCGCAGGGGCTGGACGACCAGGCCCTCGCCGATCTGCTGCAATCGACCTCGGCGTTCGACCGGTCGCTGCCCGGATCGAAGCCGTTGGCAGACACCTATCTGCTGCGCGCCCGCCAACTGGTGAAGGCCGGCAAAGGTGACTCCGCTCTGGCGATCTGCCGCAACGCCGTGCAGTCGCTGGCCGCGCTGAAGGCGGGCACGACGCCGGTGCTGATGGCGTCGTGCCTCGACGTCTATGCCGCCGCGGCTGAACGCCAGAAGGACCAGGTGCTGCTGGCCGAGATGTTCACCGCGGCGCAGCTCGCGCAGGGCGGTGTCACCAGCCAACAGATTGCCCAGGCCACGGCACGGCTGTCCGAGAACTCGCGCGATCCCAAGGTAGCCGGGGCGATCCGTCGCCGGCAGGATGCGTCGGCGAACCTGTCCGACCTGTATCGCAAACGCGATGAACTGGCCGAGGCGCAGCGACAGGGCGCCACCACTGCCCCGAACGCGACCAACGGCGGCGACCTCGACAAGCAGATCAGCGACGCACAGGCCGCGCTTGCGGATGCCGATGCAGCCTTGCAGGCGGCGTCGCCCAATTACGGGCAGCTCGTGCAAGAGGTGGTGCCGGCAAAGGACGTGTTCGCTGCATTGCACCCGGACGAGGCGTTCGTCGCCATCACGCTTAGCGACGAGGATGGCTGGGTGTTCCTGTTGCGCAACGGCACCATCGCTATATCGAAAATCGAGGCCGGCGCCACGCAGGTCGCGCAATTGGTGCGCAACGTGCGTGCCGGCATCGAGCTGACGACGAACGGCCTGCCGACGTTCGATGTCGCCGATGCGCAAAAGCTGTATCAGATGACGATCGGTGGCGTGGCGAGCGGGATGGAGGGGGTGAAGGCGCTGGTCGTTGCGCCAGCGGGCCCGCTGCTGTCGCTGCCATTCGAGGTGCTGCTGACCGGACCGGCGGAGCCCGCCAATCTCGCCGAGGCCCCGTGGCTGGTACGGAAATACACCCTCGCGCACGTACCGGCACCGTCCAACTTCGTCTCGCTGCGGAGGATCGCAGCAGGATCGCGCGCGACGCGCCCGTGGTTCGGTTTCGGCGACTTTCATCCGGTAACGCTGGCGCAGGCGGAGAAGACGTTCTCAGGCCCCGGCTGCGTCGAGAGCGCCAGGCTGCTCGCCAGCCTGCCGCCGCTGCCCTACGCACGCAAGGAACTCGATGCCGCCCGCGCGTTGCTTGGCGCCGATGCCTCCGACCAACTGCTCGGTCAGGCCTTCACGGCCGAAGCGGTACTGAAGGCGAGGCTGAAGGACTTCCGTATCCTGCAGTTCGCCACCCACGCCCTGCTCCCGGCAGAGCTGCGCTGCCAAAGTGAGCCCGCGATCATTACGTCTGCGCCGCCGAATGCGCCCAGCGCCTCGGGCGCGCTGCTGACCGCCTCGGCGGTGGTAGGGCTGGATCTGGATGCCGATCTTGTTGTCCTGTCGGCGTGCAACTCCGGCGGGCCGGCCGGCACGACGGCGGGCGAAAGTCTCTCCGGCCTGGCTCGGGCGTTCTTCTATGCCGGAGCCCGATCGCTGGCCGTGACCCACTGGTCGGTGAACGATCAGGTCGCGGCATTCCTGGTGGCCGACACGCTGCGCCGGATCCGCGAGAACCCGAACCTTGGTATCGCGGGCGCGTTGCGGGACGCCCAGCTCGCCATTCTGGCGGATGCCGGCAAGGGGCTCCCGGCGGAGATCGCACATCCATTCTTCTGGGCTCCCTTCGCGGTGATCGGCGAAGGCGGAGAACGCTCGCCGGCAAGCGCCGACAGCCACGTTTCACCGCGACGCCTCGCCGGTCTATAAGCCGCGCCAGGAGGTTCGGCGGAACGCGGCATGGAGACGATCGAGGCCCTCGGCAAGTACGAGATCAAGCGGCCGTTGGGTCGCGGCGCCATGGGCACGGTGTACGAGGGCTGGGACCCGATCATCGCCCGCCGGGTGGCGATCAAGACCGTCAAGCTGCCTGACAGCGCCGATCCGGAGACCGAGGAAGCGCTGGCACGCTTCCGCCGCGAGGCGCAGGCTGCCGGACGACTGACGCACCCCAACATCGTGGCGGTGTTCGACTACGGCGAGACCAACGACCTTGCCTACATCGTGATGGAGTTCGTCGACGGCCCGCCGCTGAAGACGCTGCTCGACAAGCAGGAGCGGTTCGCGCTCACCGACACCGTTCGCGTCATGGAGGACCTGCTGGCGGGGCTGCAGTTCAGCCATGAGCGCGGCGTGGTGCATCGTGACATCAAGCCGGCCAATGTCATGCTCACCAGTTCGGGCCAGGCAAAGATCGCCGATTTCGGCATCGCCCGGATCGAGAGCAGCTCGATGACCCAGGCCGGCACGCTGCTGGGCACACCTGCCTACATGTCGCCCGAACAATTCATGGGCCAGGTGGTGGACGCCCGCACCGACATCTATTCGTCGGGCGTCCTGCTCTATCAGATGCTGACCGGCGATCGGCCGTTCGAGGGCGGCATGTCGGCGATCATGCACAAGGCGCTGAACACCGAGCCGCCGGCGCCGTCGCAGCTGTCGGTGACCGCCCCCCCATCGTTCGATGCCGTGGTGCGGCGGGCGATGGCAAAACGGCCCGAGGACCGTTTCGCGTCGGCCAGCGCCTTCGCCGAGGCGATGCGAGCAGCCCTGGCAAATCCGGTGGAACCTGTGATCAGCGAGGACGAAGTGACCATGGTCGCGACGCTCCCTGTCGCCGCGCCGCGTCACCGCGCCGTTTCGGACATCGCGACGGCCCAGCGCTCCAATACGCCGATCCTTGCCGCCGCCGCGTTGCTGGTGCTCGGGGTGGTCGGTGGTGGTGGTTGGTGGTTTTTTGCGCGGCAACCCGTGCCGCCGCCACAGGTTGCCGATGCCACACCCGCCAAGCCGCCAGTCGTTGTAACGCCGCCCCTCGACGTTCCCAGCCAGGCGCCGATCCAGAGCGAGCCCAATCAAACTGGCGCCACCACCGCCGCGACACCGCCGCAGCCGCCACCGGTCGCGCCACAGTTGCCGGCTCCCGCAGTGCAGCCACCCAGTGTCCCGGTTGTCCAAACGCCGCTTCCGCAACCCCCTCCCCCACCGATTCCGCAAACAAATGACCAGCAGCTCGCCATGGTTGGCCTCGAGGTGCTGCGCCACCAGATCGCGCAGTGGGTGAGCAGCCGAAGCTGCGCGCTGCTGGATGGCGATGTGAATGACAACAGGACGGTGACCCTCAATGGCTTGGCCGGTCACGGCTCTGTCGACGACCTGCGACAGGGACTGACGTCTTTCGTGCCCCCGGGCCAGATCGATTTGCATGTCACCGGCGTGAACCGGGTGTTCTGCCCGGCGCTGACCGCGCTGCATCCGATTGCGCCCACCTTCGGCGTGCCAGCCGGGCCGCGTCTGGGGCTGCAAATGGCCGACGGCAAGACACGCCTGCACGACGGCGAGCGCGTGCGCGTGCAATTGGTAATGCCGGATTTCACCAGCCGACTGCGCGTGGATTACATCGCGCACGACGGCACTGTGCAGCACCTCTATCCTCAGCTCGCCGATCCCAAGGCCGCCATCGTCGCCGATCCGCCGCGGACATTTGGACCTGGTGAGCCGGTCAACCTGGGTCACCCCTCGTGGCAGATCGGCGAGCCGTATGGCACCGACATGATCATCGCCGTGGCATCGTCCGAGCCGCTGTTCGAACGCCCGCGCCCGAGCAATGCGGAAACGGCGGACGTTTACCTGCGCGACCTGCAAGCGGCGATCGAAGCCCTGCGACTACGCAGCGCGCATCTGGCCGGAGCGGCGGTGACGCTGGAAGCCTTGCCGTAGCGACCGGCGCGGCTGCGCACGTGTCGAACCCTACTGAGCAGGCGCCGTACCCGGATAGCTGGCCAGCACATTCCGCAGCCAGCCGGCCGGCATCCCGGACAAAAAGCGAGCCTGCACCGCGGACAACCGCTCCTGCGTCATCCCCACCATTTCGGGCGCGAAAAACGTCGGATCGCGGGTGAACATCAGATAGGCCTGCATTTCGTTGTACATCAGCTCTTCCTCGCGGGCGTCGTAGTTCTCCTTCGCGAGGAAGCGGCGCACCGCGTCACGCTCGTCCGCGGACAGTTCGGTCAACCAGAATTTGCGCACATATTCCGCATAGTCCGGATTGCTGAAGAACTCGCCGTGCGACAGCTCGTGACGCAGGATCGCGGCGCGTGCCGACCCGGTGACTCTCGGATCGGAACCGACTGCTGGCAGCGATATAAGACCCGCCTTGGCGTCGGCGGCCAACCAGCCTTCCTGCCGCAGCAACGCGCGCAGTTTCTCCTCTTGCGGATCAAGCGCGATCCGCTCGCTGTCGGCGAGCGTGAAAAAGCGCGCCAGCACTGCCGCGGCATAGTCGTGGCCAAGGTAGAACGTCTCGACTGTATCTCCCTGCGCGCGGATCGCCGCATCGAGTTCGTCGTCGGTCAGCACGCGGTCGTGCGGCAGCCCCGCCTTCTCCACGAACGCAGCCACCCGATTGAGCATCTTCCCTTGCTCGTGCAGGGAGGCGAAGTCGAGCACCAGGATCCGCGGATTGTCGGCGAAGCGGAATACGGTCAACGAGGTCGGCACATGCTGGCCGATCTCCGCCTCGGTCGCTGTCTCGATCTGGAATACCGGTGCGCCGGCAACTGGCTCCGATACGGTCGCGACCGGCGGCCGGTGGGACGGCTGCTGCAGCAGCAGCCAGAATCCTGCCCCTCCTGCCAGCGCAATGCCAACCACCGCCGCCACCGCGTACCACCACGGCGCGGACTTGCGCCGCGATGCTGGCAGGACCCGTATGGTATCGTTGGCGTCCGGCTCTGACGGCCTCATGTTTCGGCCGTCGGGGCGTTGAGGCTCAGGCGCCGAGGTTGATCACCTGCACGCGGCGGTTGCGCGGCTCCGGCGTCTGCGGCGGGGTCGGGACCAGCAGCCCGTCCTCCCCCATGCCGACCGCCTGTAGACGGTTCGGATCGACACCGTAGGTCTTCGCAACGTAATCCACCACTGCCTCGGCGCGGCGCTCGGACAGCGTGTGATTGTAGTCGCTCGAACCGACCGTATCGGTGTGGCCCTCGATGCGGAACCGGTAGGATGCCAGGTCCCTGCTGGCCAACGCGCGGCCCAATGCGTCAAGCGTGTGGATCGCGTCGGGGGTCAGGTCGGCCGAGCCGTTGGTGAAATTGACCGTCAGGTTCACCGCCGGACCAGCCACCGTTGCTGCTGCGGCATGCACTGGCACCGGCTTGCCGGAAGCAACGCGCGGTTGCTGCGTCGGAGAGGGTGCCGGCTGCTGCGCTGTTCCATCGTTGGTCGGCGCCGCCAATCTCAACCCGCGGGTACCGCCCAATACCAAATTCCCGCTGGGACGCAGCGAGTTGATGATCTGATCGGCCGACGGATTGCCCTGCGCCAGAACCGGCAGGCTGCCGAACACCAGCGGAGCGACGATGAACGGGGCTATCAGGGAACGCACGGCTGATCTCCTCCCAAGTCAGGCGGCGTTATATCACAGAAATGGCAACAAGCGAGAATTTGTGCGGTCGCGCCGCACTCGTGGACGAAACCTTGTCACCGCCGCACGGGCGCCGTCCATTCAGAATACGCCCTGAGCACGCAGGATCGGCAGTCGTACGCCGAGCGCCCTGGTGAAAACCTCACGCAGGTTGCCACGCCCCTCGTCATCCAGGTTGCCACCGATGTCGCGTACCCAATTTTCGATGTCTGCCTCGCTATCGCCCGCCTGCATGCGCTCGATCACGTAGAGCTCGAACAGAGTGCACGGCGCCCCCGCACCCAGAGCATAGCTCGCCGCGCCGATCCGGCGGCCGAGATTTTCGGTTCGCCTGAGATTTGCCAAGGTGACGCGATTGAAGCGCAGGGCCTGCGGCGTCGGTTCTGCGCCCGGCCGCGCCACCGGCTCGGCCAGTTCGAGACCGACCAGGATGCCGACCAGCTCGGCCGGGTTGTCGCGCCTGCCCTCGAGGTCGGGCAGTGCAAGCAGGTCACCGACGCGGCGCGGTCCCGTTGCCATCGCTTCGGTGATCGGTCCGTAGAAGCTGCGATTGAGCGCGGCGCGGCCAGCTGGCACGTCCGCCTCGTGCGGCACTTCCGCCGGGGGGACGTCGAGCGCCAGCCAGACATCCATCAGCCCCGCGTCACGCACGGTCGGATCGATGCGCCGGGCACCGCGCACAAACACGTCGTGGCGCAGCGCGCGATCCAGGCACATATCCTTCAACAGCTCGCGCAGCAGGGGATCGTCGAGCCGCTGTGTCACCGCACGCTGCTCGGGGGTCAATGCAAGCTCCGGGAAATTCTCGATCAGGTTCACCGAACCGACCCACTCCAACTTGGCGTCGGCGAGCGCGCCGGCGACGTCGGCGTGGAAACACGGAGCAAAGCTGTCGTTCATGTATTCGTGCGCCAGGTAAGGCGCCGGCATGATACCTGTGCGGTCGATCAGCCGCGCGGCCATCGGCGAGCGTTTGAGCTGTATGGCGTCCGCCGCCAGCAGCTCCCTCACCAGCTTCAATCCCTCCTCGGCCTGGCGGTCGCTGCGGGCGCCCAGGCGCCTCCCACCATCATGCAGCACCCGCTGCATGCCGAGCGCGCTGCCCCAGGCCGGCAACGAATTGTAGCTGACGTGGACGGTGCCGCCCGGCTTCACCTTGTTACGGAGCAGTCGCACGATGCCGGACTGCACGGCACGCGGTATCCAGGTCCATACCCCGTGCATACTGACAAAGTCCGCCTCAGGCACCTGCGCGGCGGCAGAGTCCTCGGCCAGCGTCGACAGATCGGCTTCGAGAAAGCTGACATTGTCAATTCCAGCCTGAGCCGCCCAGGCCCGCGCCGCAGCGACGTGGGCGGGATTGAAGTCGATCGCAGTGACCGTCCAGTGAGGGTTGCTCACAGCCAGGATCATCGCGCCGAACCCCTGGCCGCAGCCAAGCTCGAGGTAGCTTACCGGGTCGTCGTGGGATGGCATCGGCGAGGCAACGCCGCCGAGCAGACAGGCCAGGGCCGTGAACGCTGGCGACTGGGGCCGGTAGTACCCGGCCATATAGGCGATGTCGGTCACATAGCCGCCACCCCAGCCGTTCATGCCGCCTTCTCCTTCGCGCGCCAATCCACCTGCTGCGCCTCGATCACCTCGGCCTCGAACACCGCGTCCGCCGCATCCCCGCGGCTGGTGACGCCGCCGGCCGGCCCCGGCACCCAGGTATTCCAGCCCAGCCGCGGCGGGGGATCCGAGGTCGCGTCCAGCCGCAGCGGAGGGACCTCGCGCGCTGCCAGCACCGGATTGATCGCGAAGCCCAGTTCGAAGCCGA
>DASXNR010000106.1:0-7259 GCA_036494925.1 Acetobacteraceae bacterium | reverse complement strand
GCTTCCTGCGCAGGTGCGCCGGTGTTTCAATGATGGTTACCTCCAACGTGGGTCGCACGATCGCTTCGAGCAGGTGGCCGCCACGGGTCGATCCGTTACTGAAGCCGAGTACAGCGTGGACGTGCAGGCTCGGCTGTCCTCCATCGCTCTCCGCGACGTCACCGATCAGGCTCAATGCCTCGCATTGTTGTTCGATGGGGATTTTACGATAGGCCTTGGCATCGAAGTCGAACCAGCCGACCACCGCATTCTGGAACGCGCCGAGCGCCGTCAAGGAGGCGAACCGCAAACCTTCTCTGTTCGCGAACTCTGTGATTTCGGCGACAGCTTCCTCACCACTGTCCAGCACCAGCACAAAGATGCGTTCGCCGGCCTTTTCCCACACCAATTTGGACTGCATCGTGTTGCCCCCCTCCCCGGCGAAGAGCCGCGTGGTCGTGCCACACCCGCATTACGCGTGAGCGTGACGTTCGGCGTTGCGCTTGCGGGTGGCAGCGGCCTTCCGGGCGGAGGCTGAACGGCTTGCCTTCGGTCGCGACGCAGCGGCCGCACCACCCTTCTTACCGCCCTTGTGTGCGGCCGGATGCCCAGTCGCCTTCCCTCGTCCGGATCCGCCGGCGCGCTTGCCGCCGCCGTCATCCTTGTTGACTGTCGCCCAGGCTCGGCGCTCCGCCTCCTTCTCCGAAACACCCCGCTCTTCGTAACTATCCGCGATGTGATCGGCCTTCCGCTCCTGCTTGTCAGTGTACTTCGCCTTGTCTCCGCGCGGCATGGTGGCTTCCTTCTATACTTCCGATCTCTTGAACGCCGGGACAGGCTCGCCCCAGAGTTCGCGATCCAGTCAAATGTGCGGGACAAATTGTACGACCCCACGGTACATGCGCTTACCAACGCCGCCCCGGTGCTTGGCGCATCAAAGATTCAGCAGCTTGTGAGTGAACCCTCATGCATCGCTCGAAGTTAAGGCCGCATGAAACCGATCATTCGCGCCGCCCTGGGCGGCCTGGCCGCCGTTCTCGTATCGACCGTGACGGCGGCCGAGAAACCCTGCTACGGGCGCCTGCGCGCCGAGCGCACCATGTCACGGGCGGGCACCACCGACGGCGGGCCGGTCGAGATGGCAGCCAGGCCGGGCAGCGAAGCCGACAGGCTCGCGCGCCAACTGATGGGGCGCGAGATCGCGAGAGCCCGCGCCGACGAACCAGACCCGCTGGTGCTGGTCGGAATGGCGCGTCTGAACGATGCGGACGAGCTTTTGTTCGTGCAGCTCCAGTCGTCCGGCGAGTGCGGATCGGCTGGATGCAGCACGGTGTCGTTCAGATACGCGGGCGGCCGGTGGGTCAAGATCCTCGATACGGTGGGCGGCACTGTGCGGATTGCCGCTTCACATCATCGGGGCATGCCGGACCTGATCGTGGAAGATGGGAACCGGCTGATCTGGGACGGTACGAAGTACGGTGATGCGGGGTAGGCAGACACGCCCTTCCCCGTACCGCCGTGCCGCTCGTGGTCTATCCTGCGCCCGGCAAGCTGACGAGAAGTTGCTGCGCGATTTCCTCGTGCTGCAACAGCATGGGTCGGGTGTTCTGAACCCAGGCGCTGACATGCGCGTCCACGACGACCGGCAACTCAGTATTGAACTCGGTAATCTCCAGAGCATGTTCGTTGACCATGCTATTCACATACGCTCGATCGAATGCCGGACCAGAGAGCTGGCTCAGGCGATCCAGCATTTCCCGGTGCAGTCCACTCAGCGCGGGAGCCGGAACCCGATGCATCGATGCGATCGGCTCCAGAGTGCTCTGCGCATAGTTGTGATCAGTGATCATCTTTTGTGCAAAGCCGCGCACGTTGGGATTCTGGCTGTGTTCCAAGGCCCGCTGAGCGGCCATCACCTGTGCCATATTGCTTTCGAGCTGTGCTCCGATGAACTCCGCATCCCGCTGCGTCAATGCTGCGACAGGGGCGCCGGGCACGACCGCGGGAGCCGTCACGGTTGGCGGTGGGGCCGGCACGTTGGTGGCGGGTGGGGATTGAGCGAAGGCTACTCCGGCAAAACCGGTGAATACCAACGCCGTTGTGAACAATGATGACCTCATAGCTGCATATCCTCGATTTGCGCACCAATAATGCGCCTGGCCGAAAATGGTTCAGATCGGGAAGATCAGAAAGTAGCGAAAGCTGCCGGCCGGGACCTCTGGATCAGCTCATATCAGCTGGCCGCCAAGGCCCACCCCGCCTTGGCAGGCTGTCAAACGCCACCCTCCGTCTGCTGCGATAACAGGAACCCCATGGTGTCGGCCGGCTGGGTCTCGAACCTCCGTCCGTCCGCAGGCAGCACGACCCAGGGCTGCGCACTGCGGGTCCAGAAATGCGCCGTCGGCCGCAGCCAGGAGGTATCATCCAGGGTTCCGGCCTGCACACGGCGAAACGCAATTGGTGAGGGCTGTCCAGGCTTTGACCCACTGCAGATGATCGTGGCGCATTCCGGGCAGATCCAGCGGATCGCGGTGCGCCCGCTGTCGGTGACGCGCTGGATCGGTCGCGGCTCGCCTCCCAGGAGGCGGAAGGCCTCGTCAGCGACGATGAACGACAACGAGAATGCGCTGCCCAAAAGGCGCTGGCAGTTGGTGCAATGGCAGGTGTAGACCGCAATCGGCACGCGGGTGATCTCGTAACGAAGCGCGCCGCAAAGGCAACCGCCATTCTGAGGGAACTGCACCAGCAATCACTCCCAGGTTGAAAGCCGCGAGTGGTGGTCCGGCCGGCCCTGTTTCCCGGCCCCGGCGTGCAACTACAACATGCCGAGCAGCGTCCATATCTTGTAAAGGTCCTCGACCACCGTGGGCATCCGCCACGGCGTGTATTCAAATCCCGCGATGATTTTCAGTACAGTTTCGAGCCTCGCCACGGGCAACTGGCCAGCCACGAAGTCAGCTTCCAACGATCGCAATTCGACTGCGAGATCATGCAGCTCCTGGTTAGGCTCCTGATGCGAGAGCAGCGCCCGGCCGATGCTGCCGACCGTGTGGATGATATCCCGAACCGGGCCGTGATCTGCCATGCGTGCCTCGCCCCCACCGTTTCGGGCAGGTCGCGCTCGATGAGTTCAAGCGGGCCGGCCCGCACCACGTGCACTGCCTGCATCTTCGCCCTCGCCACCTCCTCCTCGTCGGCGCGCGGTTCCGTTCAGCCGAGACGTGGGATCGCTGAACGACTTGTCAAAAGTCGCACGCCAAATTGAACCGCCTGTTCGCGGATCTGCCGCAATGCCAATTCGGGCTGTGCCGGCGCTACAGCACCGCCTCGGCGACCACGCGCAGCGCGTCCACCGACGCGCCGGTCAACACCAGCGTGGTCAGCTTGCCGGCCTTTGCCACCTGTTGCCACGCCTGCAGCCGATCCTTGATCCGATCGGCCGTCCCGACCAGCGCGATCTCGTCGATCAGCCGGTCCGGCACCAGCGCCTCGGCATCCTTCTTGTGCCCGTCGAGATACAGATCCTGGATCTTCGCCGCCGCTTCCTCATAGCCAAGCCGCACCGCGAAATCGTTGTAGAAGTTCTTCGACCGCGCGCCCATCCCACCGATATACAGCGCCAGATTCGGCCGCAGCGCATCCCGGCACGCGGCCAGGTCGCTGCCCATCGCGATCTTGACGTACGGCGCCATGTCGAACCCGTCCAGGTCGCGCGACTTCCCCGCCTTGGCGCGGCCATCGATGACCGGCTGCACCACCTGATCCGCCTGCTCCGGCGAGAACCAGATCGGCAACGTGCCGTCGGACACCTCGCCCGCGGTGCGCAGCCCGGCCGGTGTGATCGATGCGGTGTAGATCTTCATGCCGGGATCGCCATGCACGATGCTGCGCAGCGGCTTGCCAAGGCCGGTGGCGCCAGGTCCGGCATAGGGAATCTGGTAGTGCTCGCCCTGCCAGGTCAGCGGCGCCTCGCGCGCCAGCGCCTTGCGGATGATCGCGATGTACTCCTTGGTGCGGCCGAGCGGCTTGCCGTACGCCACGCCGTGCCAGCCCTCGATCACCTGCGGTCCGGACGGACCGACGCCCAGCAGGAACCGCCCGCCGGACAGCGCATTCAGCGTCATCGCGGTCATCGCCGCACAGGACGGCGTGCGCGCCTGCATCTGCATGATCGCAGTACCCGCCTTGATCTTCGTGGTGCGCGCCAGCACCCAGGCGACCGGCGACACCGCATCCGTGCCCCAGGCCTCGCCCGACCACACCGACACATAGCCAAGGCGCTCGGCCTCCAGCACCTCGTCCATGCTGAGTTTCGGCGACTGTCCGTTGATCCGCATCGTCAGGCCGAGTTGCATTGTCTGTCTCCTTCTATCGGACCTTCGCCATCACTTCGTCGCGGAAACGACGCATGTTGTCGATGCTGCCATCCAGCGTGGTGGCGAACAGGCGGACATCGACCGCGCTGACGCCCAGTTCCTCGAGCGCCTTGATGTCGCCAACGTAGTCCGCTGTGCCGCCGGTGAACATCTCGCCCTCGCCGTCGATGGTGCGGCGTGGTCGCGCGGAAGGGCCTGCCAGGACGCGCAATGCGACCTGGAGACTGGCAGGATCGCGGCCGCCCTTCTCGGCAAAGCCGCGGAATCGCGCCAGGCCGGTCCTGAAGCGGCCGACCGTGTTCATCGGGAACTGCGGATTGGTGCCGACCGGATACCAGCAATCGGCATAGCGCACGGTGCGGCGCAGCGCGGGCGCGCTCTCGCCGCCGACCCAGATCGGGATCGGCTGCTGCACCGGCTTCGGAGTGAACACCACGTCGGATAATTTTATATACCTGCCGTCGAAGCGCGGATCGTCGTTCGACCACAGTTCCTTGCAGGCCATCATCCATTCGTCGGTGACGTGCCCGCGATCGTCGAACGGCGCGGCGGCGATTGCCTCGAATTCCTCGCGGCACCAGCCGACGCCGATGCCCAGGGTGAGGCGGCCCTTCGACAGGTGGTCGATGGTGGCGAGGATTTTCGCGGTCAGCACCGCGGGGCGATGCGGCACCACCATCACCGACATGACGAAGCGCAGCCTCGTGGTCAGCGCGGCGATGTAGGCGGTGGTGGTTAGCTGTTCCAGCCAGGCCGCCGCGGTACCGGCCGGGAACTCGCCGCTGTCGGTGTAGGGATACTTCGATTCGAGATTGCGCGGCACCATGATGTGGTCGCTGACGGTGACATAGTCGAAGCCGAGAGCCTCGCCTTCGGTGATGACGCGGCGCAGGCTGTCAGGTTCGATCAGAGCGCCGGTGGTGGGGGCGTTGAAACCGATCTGCATGGACGCATCTCCAAGTGACCGTCACTTCACCTTTGCCATCACCTCGTCCTTGAACCGGCGCATGTTGTCGATGGTTCCGGCCAGCGTCGGCGCGAACATGCCGGAATCGAACGACGTCACGCCGGCTTCGGCCAATGCCTTGATGTCGCCGACGAAATCCGCGGCACCGCCAGTGAACAGCTTGCGCTCGCCGTCCACCGTTCCCCTCGGCTGCGCCTCCGCATTGGAGGAAATGCGATACGCGACCGTCACCGCCGCGGGATCGCGTCCCGCCTTCACAGTCAGATCGCGCAGCTTCGCGACACCCGCCTTGAAGCGCGTCAGTGTGTCCATCGGGAATTGCGGATTGGTGCCGATCGGATACCACGCATCGGCGTACTTCGCGGTCCGCCGCAGCGCCGGCCCGCTCTCGCCGCCGACCCAGATCGGGATCGATTTCTGCACCGGCTTCGGCGTGAACACCACGTCGGCGAACTTCACATACTTCCCGTCGAACTTCGGATCGTCGTTCGCCCACAGTTCCTTGCACGCCATCATCCATTCGTCGGTGACATGGCCGCGATCCTCGAACGGCGGCGCGCCGATGGCCTCGAACTCCTCCTTGCACCAGCCGGCGCCGATGCCGAGCGTCAGCCGGCCCTTCGACAGGTAGTCGATCGTCGCCAGGATCTTCGCGGTCAGCACCGCCGGCCGATGCGGCACCACCATAACCGAGGTAACGATGCGCAGCTTCGACGTGGCAGCGGCGATGAACGCGGCGGTGGTGAGCTGCTCCAGCCGCGCCGCGCCGGCGCCCGAAGGAAACTCACCGGACTCGCTGTACGGATAGCGCGAGGCGATGCTCTTCGGTATCATCACGTGGTCGCTGACGGTGATGTAGTCGAAGCCCAGCATCTCGGCCTCGGTGGCGATGCGCACCAGGCTATCCGGCGCGATCAGAGGCCCGCTGGTCGGCGCGCTGCACCCGATCTGCATTTGTTCCTCCCGCTTGAATTGCGTCGGCGACAACGATAGCACACGATCCGCCGCCGGGAGCCAGGAGCACGCAAGGCATGATGACCGATATCGAATCCACGCCGCTCGAGGACCTCATGGCGCGTGCGTCGGCGAAGCGCGACGCCGCGCATGGGCGGCTGGTGTCGTATTCGCGCAAGGTGTTCATCCCGCTGACCAAGCTGTGCCGCGACGTGTGCCACTACTGCACATTCGCCGAACGGCCTCGCGCCGGGCGGCCAGCCTATCTGTCGCCGGAGTCGGTACTGGCCATCGCGCGCGCCGGTGCCGAAGCGGGCTGCACCGAGGCGCTGTTCACTTTGGGCGACAAGCCGGAGCTGCGCTACCGCGCCGCGCGCGAGGCACTGGCGGCACTCGGGCACACGACAACCATCGAATACCTGCGCGAGATGTGCGCGCTGGTGCTGAAAGAGACAGGGCTGCTGCCGCATGTGAACCCCGGCATCATGTCGCGCGACGAAATCGCCTCGCTGCGCGCGGTGTCGGCGAGCATGGGCATTATGCTGGAATCCAGCAGCGATAGATTGTGCGAGCCGGGCGGCGTGCATTACGGCTCGCCCGACAAGGCGCCCGCGGTGCGGCTGGAGATGATGCGGCAGGCCGGCGAGCTCGCGGTGCCGTTCACCACCGGCATCCTGATCGGCATCGGCGAGACGCGCGCGGAGCGGATCGAGTCACTGCTCGCGATCGGCGACCTGCATGCGCGCTACGGTCACATCCAGGAAGTGATCGTGCAGAACTTCCGCGCCAAACCGGACACCAGGCGGGCGGCGGCGCCGGAACCGGATCTCGACGACCTGCTGTGGAGCATCGCCGCGGCACGGCTGATCCTGCCGGACGATGTCCATGTGCAGGCGCCGCCCAACCTGTCGCCGGGCGTGTATCAGCGGCTGATCGACGCCGGCGTCGACGACTGGGGCGGCGTATCGCCGGTGACGCCGGAC
>DASXNR010000105.1:0-10956 GCA_036494925.1 Acetobacteraceae bacterium | reverse complement strand
GCAGGCACTGAGCCGCCGGAACCGCGGCATATTCGCCATAGCCGTCGCCGATCATCAGCGCGCAGACCTGGTCGCCGTCCTTCCAGGCGGTGACGCCCTCGCCGCACTTCACCACCGTGCCGGAGCACTCCAGGCCCGGGATGTCGGGCGCACCGGGTGGCATCGGATAGCGGCCCATACGCTGCAGGCAGTCGGCGCGGTTGACCCCGCCGGCGGCGATGCGGATCAGCACCTCGCCGGCCTTCGGCTCCGGCACCGGACGTGTCGCCGGTACCAGCACCTCGGGGCCGCCCGGCCTGCTGATCTCGATCACGGTCTGGGTGGCGGGGATGTTGGCAAGCACCGGCCGGTCCTCCTGCGCAGGTTCGTGGCGGCGGGTATGACAAATCGTGCAGTCTCGCGCCAGGACGGCGCCGGTGGTACGCTGCGCCCCAGTGCATGGGGGTGCCGTGGCTGCGATCGTCCCGATGGTCGACGTGTGGCCTGTTGTGGCCTTCCCGGCCGCGGGCTATCGGCTGCTTTATCCGGGCTCGCTGGCACTGTTCGGCTTCATCGGCTTCACGGTTCTGCGAATCCCCGGTGGCTGGTCGAACCCGCTGTATCTGGCGCCGTTGTTCGTATCGGTGGTGCTGACCTATGGGATGTTCTGGTTCGTGTGGGCCTACTTCGGTGCGCTGATCGCCTTCGCGTGCCTGGCGGGGCCCTATGTGCTGGCGGAGATCGCGGGCAGCCTGTTGTCGATCCGCATCCGCTCGGTCCTGGTCTTCGTCGCCTTCCTCGGCAGCATCGTTTGCGCCGACATGGCCATTCATATGGGTAATCTGGGCTGATGTCATATTACGCCAAGGTGCTCCAGCCGGATGAGACGGTGAAGGTGGTAGGCCGCCTGCACTGGTCGATCTATGGCCGCGCACTGGCGGTGATAGCGGTGGCGGTCGCGGTGCTGGTGGGGTCCTACTGGCTGCCCGACCCGGACTGGCAACGCTACGCACTTCTGGCGGCCGGAGTGGTCGGCGCGTTGGGCCTGTTGCTGTTGCTCGGTGCCTCGATCCGTCGGCGCGCCACCGAGATCGTGGTGACCGATCGGCGCGTCATCTTCAAGCGCGGGCTGCTCTCGCGCCACACGGTCGAGATGAACGTGAGCAAGATCGAGACAGTGGACGTGGAACAGGGCCTCGGGGGACGTATCTGGGGCTATGGCACGTTGCTGATCCGGGGCACCGGGTCGGGGTTCGAGCCGCTGGTGGGCGTCGGATCGCCGCTGCAAATCCGCAACGCCATCGTGGTGGGGTAGTGCGTGGTGGGGATCGAGGCACGCCGCTGCGCGGCATCAGTCCAGCGACTTTCGGTCTGACCGGAAACTCATGCGATCACTTGGTTCGATGGGTTTCGCTGTGCGCTCTACCCATCCTACGAGCGCGCAGGCGTTGCTCGCAGAGGAATCGTGAAGGCGCCACACGTCGGGCTGTCCGTCATGAAGTCTCGCCGGGACCGGCCGCGGCTGCTTGTCCTCACCTTGTTGCCGCATTGGCTTTACCGTTGTCGTGAAGAGCCTCCTCTAAAGTAGAAAACAACGATTCTGCCCCAAACGGTTCGCAAAGAAAACGACGTGCAGAATGTTGGAGATCACGGATGACCGCGGGATATCCCGACATTTCGATGACTTACGCGGTACTGTGATTCGAGCGTGCCCTGTAGGGCCTCGATGATGAGCGGTTCATCTTCAACGATGAGGACATGGAAGCGACTGGCCATTTGCTGGGCACCAATTGTCGGTGAGCCTGTTGTCCATGTGGGTCATTGACCGGTCTGCGCTCAGTGAGCGTGAGATTGATTCGCGCCGCCACCCGTTCCGCAGCCGCTGTCGCAGCTTCTATGCCGGGCTCGGTCCCCGATGACAGCATGATCTCAGAGGGTGATTTGTCATTGCCAGCACGTTGCAGGATCACATACCGGGCACAGGATTCGAACTTGTGGACGACAAGCCTCAAGCCAGAAACCACGGCCGATAGATGGCCGTCCGCATCTGCACGCCACGTCTCGGGATTCACCATGCTGAACCGCTCGATTGTCCGGCCGGGCCCGATGATTCTCCAAAAGAGGCCAGGATCAATAGGGGGCGGCAATCTCGGTTCGACACAGTTCCGTGAGTCTGTCGGGTGGCGTATCAAAGAGTGCTCGAAACCGTACAGACAGCCGTTTTCGGCTGGATCTGTCGAGCGATTCGGCCGACGTACTGCACCCGCTGGGTGCCTCGATCAGAGCACGCCGCCGTGATCACCCGTGTGCCGCGACAGTCAGTCCAGACTGATCGTCCCCGCCTCCGGCCCCTTGGCGCCCTGCACGACACCCATCCTGACTGACTGGCCTTCCTGCAGCGGGCCGAGCCCGGCGCGCTCCAGCACTGTCGCGTGGATGAAGACGTCCTTGCCGCCGGACTGCGGGGTGATGAAGCCGAACCCCTTGTCGGGATTGTACCACTTCACCGTGCCCATGGTCTCGACAGCCGAGCTGAGATCGACCTGCCGCCGCGGCGGCCCGTCGAAGCTGCGCGGCGGGCGCTGCTGGAAACCGCCCGGCCGTCGCGCGCCAGGCGCGCTCGCGGTGGCGGTGCTCTCGTCGACCGACACCACCTGATCGACCTGGCGTCCCTTCTGTCCCTGGCCGACGCGGATACGCAGCGTCGCGCCCGGACTGACGGTCTGCACGCCGGCGCCCTGCAATGTGTTCACATGCAGGAACACGTCGCCCGAGCCGTCGGTCAGGGCAACAAAACCGTAACCTTTCTCGGCGTTGAACCACTTCACCGTGGCTTCCAGCTCCGGTCCGGATGCGCTGGCGGCGAACGAGGGGAACGGCATCGGCGGTGAAGGCGCATTGCCGTAGAAGTTGTCGTCGTCAAAACCGCGGCGGCGGGGGGGCCGTTGGCGGTCGTTCCTGGGGGCTCGCAAGGCTACTGTTCCTCTGTAAGTCGGCTGATTACCATCGCCACGATACGCCCGATTGCGGCTGCTGGGTAGCGGTTCTCGCAGGCCGCGAAATTCTTCACGCAATCAGTCGAATGCGCGCTTGATTCGGGCCCAGTCCTCGAGCGCGCGCTCCTCGCCGGGGGTGATCGGGATCACCAACTGGCTCCAGCCCGCGCTGCGCAACGCCTCGACGCGCTGCTTCAATTCCTGCTCGGAGGCGGTGAACGTGGTGCGCCGGATCAGGTCCGCGGTGACGAATTTTTTCTCCTCCGGTTTGACGAACACGAAATGGCCCCGGTGATTGTTGAGATAGCGCGCGTCGGGTGGTTCGAAGCCGCGCGCCATGGCGACATAGCCGTCCACCTGCTGCTGCACCGACGCTGGCACCGGCGAGGTGTTCTGCCAACCCTCCATGTCGAGATCGGCCGCGCGATGCAGCAGAACCGCGGCGCGCGGGCCCGCCTGGGCGACGGCCCGCGGACTGTCGGCCGGCTCACCGTCAGCCAGCACGCAGCCACAGGCCCACGCGGTGGCGTAGAGATCGGCCGCGCTGCGTCCGGCCGCGCGCCAGCTCTGCTGCATGCTTTCCAGGGCGGTCATCGCGCCGGGCACATCGCTGACGAAACTCTTCCACCCGGCGTTCAGCTTCGCGGTCAGCGCCTGCGACTTCGGGCCATAGGCGGAGACGTGCAGCCGGATCGAATCGTGCGTGTTGATCAGGCCGAAATCGGGATTGAGAAAGCGGATCTTCCTGCGCCTGCCTTCGACGTTGGTTTCCAGCGTCTCGCCGTTCAGCAGTCCGTAGACGACGCGGATATACTCTTCCATGTCGGCAAGCTTCATCGCGCCCAGGCCCATCGCGCGGCGCGCGGAGAAGCCGGTGCCGACGCCGAAATCGATACGGCCGGGTGCCATGCCGTTCAGCGTGGCGAACGCGTTGGCGGTCACCGCGGCGATGCGGTTGGAGGGCACCAGCACGCCGGTGCCGAGACGGATGCGCGAGGTCTTCATCGCCGCCGCCGCCATGGCGACGAAGCAGTCGGCGGTGATCATCTGGGTGTCGAAGAACCACGCATGGGTGAAGCCCAGCTCCTCGGCGCGCTGCGCGAGCTTCCAGGAATCATGCGACGTCGCGATGCCGATGCCGAAATCCATATCTGTCTCCCGCCGGTTTCCTGTTGCTTACGCCGCCTGCACATCGCCCGCGACGATGCGCACGCGCCCGTCGGAGGTGTCGAGCAACAGCGTCCCATCGTCATCGATGCCGGCGAACGTGCCGGCCACAAACTGCTCGCCCCGGCGCACGTTCAGCGAGCTGCCGATCGAATGCGCGCGCGCGAGCCAGGCCGCACGGATGGGCGCGAACCCCTCCCGCTGCCAGATGTCGAACCAGCTCGCGAGCGACGTCAGAAGCTTGTCGCGCGCGCCGTCGACCGTCGCCAGTCCACCGCAGCCGACGATAGTGGACACCTGGTGCGACATGCCACCCGGCGCCTGCAGTACATTCAGGCCGATACCGAGGATCAGGGCATCGTCCGCCTGATCCGCAAGGATACCGGCGATCTTGCCATCGCGCACCAGCACATCATTGGGCCATTTCAGGGTTGAACGGACCTGCCGTGGCAGCAGCGCATCGACCGCGTCGGCCACTGCCAACGCGGCGACGAAGCCGATCTCGACCGTGCGCGCCGCAGGCAGGTTCGGCCGCAGCACGACCGATAGATAGACATTCCCCGGCGGGCTGAGCCAGCGCCGCGACAGCCTGCCGCGGCCGGCGGTCTGCTCGTCCGCATGCACAACGGTGCCGTCCGCCGCGCCCTCGCGCGCAAGCCGCATCGCCTCGTCGCTGGTCGATCCGACGCTGTCGTAGTGGCGGACGTCGAACGCGATCACTGCAATGTGTCGAGCAATTGCTGCGCGCGGGCGCGCTTCTCGGGATTGGCATCGCGCGCCACGATGCGTTGCAGCACCGAGCGGGCGCGCGGATCGCCGGCCTCGCCGAGTTCGAAGCCGAGCGCGTCGCGTTTGTCGAACCATACCGGATCGAACGTTTTCAGAGTCAGCGGCAGGCGGCGCCAATAGTATTTCAGCGCGTCCGAACCCCAGCCTTCATACACGTGATCCCACGTCAGCGGCTGGCCGTCGGGATTGGCGTTGTCGAGGTTGAACGGCTCGCTGACGAGCTGGAAGCGCACGTCCATCGACATGCGCAACCGGTCGCTGCGGTTCGGCACACCCTTGTGCACCGTCATGCTGTGGAACAGCAGCACGTCGCCGGCCGCGAAGTCGCTGGAGACCCAGCTGCCCTCCAGCGGATCCTTGATCTCGATCCCGCCTGCGCCGCCGGCGATGTCGAAATCGTACACGCCGGCGGTGTGCGAACCGGCGGCGATCTGCAACGGCCCGGCCTCCATCGGACAGTCGATCAGCGGCAGCCATGCGGTGTAGACCTCGGTGGTGCCCTGGACATTGGGAAAGTCCTGGTGCGCCTTGGTGGTGTATTCCTCGCGTGCAGGGAAGATGTTGCGCATCAGCACGCGCGGATGCGGCAGGATCGGCCCGCCGAGCATGCGCTCGAGCAGATCGATCAGCTTCGGGTGGTGCTTGAGCGCGTGATAGTCTTCCAGCCGGTTGATGCGCCGCAGTGTCGTCAGATAGGTGGGGTCCGGGTCGACGCAGAACCCCGCTGGGTCGGCGGCCGCCGCCTCCACCGGTTGATCGCGTCGCAGCCATCCCGCGTCGCGAGCGATGGCACCGACCTGGCGCTGCACCGCGGCGACATCGTCGCGTGGCAACAGTCCGGGAAGGAAAAGATAACCGTCGTGCCGCATGCGCGCCGCGAGTGCCGCGCCGTCGGCGATCAGTTCCGATGAGTCGGTGAAAGGTCGGATCATGCGGTCCATCCTTGCAGCCGTGCGGCTTCCTCGCGGCAGTGTTCCGGTCCGCCCAGCATCTGGCGATTGAAGCTGATGCGCTTGAACCAGTAGTGCAGACCGAGCAGATCGGTGAACCCCATGCCGCCATGCGCCTCCGTCGCCATGCGAGCGATGTCGCGGCCGACATCGCCGAGATGCGCCTTGGTCTGCAATGCCGTCAGTCGCGCCTCGTCCGGCAGCGCATCCTGCGCGTAGGCCGCGTACCACACCATTGCCCGACACGGCTCCAGCATCGTCACCATGTCGGCGAACTGGTGCTTCACTGCCTGGAAGCTGCCGATCACCCGGTTGAACTGCACACGCTGCTTCACGAATGCAAGCGCCTGGTCGAACATGTGCTGGGCGGCGCCGAGCGTGTCGGCGGCAAGCACGACGCGTCCGGCATCCAGCACCCGCTGCATGGTCGCAAGCGGTGCGTTCGCAGCATCGAGCACCACGGCGCGTGCCTGGTCGAACCTGACGTCGGTCACCGGTCGCGTGCGGTCGATGCTGCGATGCATCCGCATCGAGGCGTGCTCCGCCGCGACGACCAGCGCGGTGCCGTCGGGCAGATACACCAGCAGGTGCGTCGGCGCACCGGCATCGATCGCGGCGGTGATCTGCCCGCCGTTCTGGCTGAAGCCGACACCGAAGCGCACCTCGCCCGCGGCAATGCGCGGCAACCAGGCATCCTGCAGTGCCTCGGTCGCGCCATGCACGAACGCGAGCGTCGCCATCACGATGCTGCCGGCGAACGGCGCGAACGCCGCGGCACCGCCCAGCAGTTCCGCCGCCACCGCGGCATCCAGCACACCGAGACCGGCGCCCCCAAAGCGCTCCGGCACCAGCAGGCCAGGCAGCCCGAGCTCCACGAGGCTGTCCCACAACGCCGCATCGAAACCCGTGCCGCCATCGGCATGGCGGCGCAGCGCGTCGATCGACACGCGGTCCGCCAGCAGGCCGCGCAATGAGTCCGCGAACAGGCGTTGTTCTTCGCTGAGGGCGAATTCCATCAGACCCTCGCGACCTTCGGCTCGCGCGGCAGGTCGAGGCCGCGTTCCGAGATGATGTTCTTCTGAATGTTGTTCGAGCCGCCCCCGATCATCAGCCCGACATCGTACAGATAGTCGATGTTCCAGGTGGTCGCGTCATCGTCTTCGGCGTCCTCGCCGGCGCTTTCGAACGGCAGCCCGTCGGTGCCCAGCGCGTCGATCGCCAGCGAAGCGAGCCGGAACCCGAGCATGGTGCCGCCGTACTTGATGATCATGCGCTTCACGCCGGAATCCACGCCCTGCGCCGCCTCGGTCAGCAGCCGCAGATTGTGCGCCTTCCAGGCGATCACCTCGCCTTGCAGCTTCAGCAGCCGGTCCCGGTACTCCGCCATGCCCAGCAGGCCGCGCTCCTTCATCAGCGTGATGAGCTGTTCCAGCCGTGTCGTCATCTTCTCGGCGCTGCCGATCATCGAGCGCTCATGCTTCAGCGTCACGTTGGCGACGTACCAGCCCTTGCCGCGGCCGAGTACGATCTGATCCTCGGGCACGCGCACATCGGTGAAGAAGACCTCGTTGAATTCGGCGCGGCCGGTCATGGTGCGCAGCGGGCGCACCTCGATGCCGGGGGTCTGCATCGACAGCAGCAGATACGAGATGCCGTCGTGCTTCGGCTGGTCCGGCTCGGTGCGGCACAGCAGGAACATCATGTCCGCATAGTGTGCCGAACTGGTCCAGATCTTCTGCCCGTTGATCACGAAGTGCCCGTCCTGCAGCACGCCGCGCGTGGTCAGCGACGCGAGGTCGCTGCCGGCACCAGGCTCCGAATAGCCCTGGCACCAGATGACATCGCCGCGGATCGTCTGCTCGATCCACTGCTGCTTCTGCGTTTCGGTGCCGACCTCGAGCAGCGTCGGCACCAGCATGCTGATGCCCTGGTTGGTGAGGCCGGCATAGATTCCGGCGCCGGCGAACTCCGCGGCGATCACCGCGGCTTCCATCACGTCGGGTTCCGCGCCGTAGCCGCCGTATTCGCGCGGGATGGTGCGCGCGACGTAGCCGTGGTCGACCAGCAGCTTCTGCCAGTCCAGCGCCTTCCGGTCCGGCCGTTTGCGTCCGCCGCCGAGTTTTGGCGATTCATGGCCGTGCTCACGGATGAACCCGCGCACCTCCTCCTGCAACGACAGATGCTTGTCGGACAGGCTGAGATCCATCGCGTTCCTCCGTCGCTCTTGCCGCGCAGTCTAGCGTCGCGTCAGAATCCCGCCAGTCAAGGAGGAAACATCATGCCGATACACAGCCGCATCTGCGACATGCTGGGTATTCGCTATCCGATCCTGCTTGCCGGCATGGGGCGCGCCGCGACGCCGGAACTCGCCGCCGCGGTGTCGAATGCGGCGGGCTCGGCGTGATCGGTGCCGCATCGTGCGGGCCCAACCAGTTGCGTGACTGGATCCGCCGCACCCGGGAACTAACCGACAAGCCGTTCGGTGTCGATACGTTGCTGCCCGCCTCGGTGCGCCGCGGCGGGAAAGCGAATGCCGGCGTGTCGCCGATGGACCTGGTGCCGCAGCATCGCCAGTTCGCGCGCGACTTCATGCAGCGCGAGGGACTGCCGGAGCTCGACGCCGAGGCCTTCGCCGGCATCACCGGTCTGCATCCGGCCGACCGCGACGGTCCGCGGCTGCTCAGCAAGGAATTCTTCGAGGCGCAGATGGAGGTTGTGATCGAGCAGCGTGTGCCGCTCTACGCCGCCGGTCTCGGCAGTCCGGAACCCTGGATGGACCGGCTGAAGGCGAACGGCACCGTGGTGCTGTGCGTGGTCGGTGCGACGCGACATGCGCACCAGGTGCTGGCGTCGGGCGTCGACATCATCGTGGCGCAGGGCCACGACGGTGGCGGCCACAATTCGCCGATCGGCACGATGGCGCTGATCCCGCAGGTGGTGGATGCGGTCGGTGGGCGTGTGCCGGTGCTGGGAGCGGGCGGCATCACCGATGGGCGCGGCGTGGCGGCGGCGATGATGCTGGGTGCGGAGGGCGCCTGGATCGGCACGGCGTTCCTCGCCACCCACGAAGCCGGGCTGCGCGACTTCCAGAAGCAGGCTTTGGTGGAGGGCAACGACCAGGGCACCGTGGTGTCGCGCTCGGTCACCGGCAAACCGGCGCGCATGATGCGCAATCGCTGGGCCGAAGCGTACGCCGAGGCGGACATCGAGCCGTTGCCGATGCCGTTTCAGGGCATGGTGTCGCAGCAGGTGACCGCGGCGGCCGTGGCGGCGGAACGGCAGGACATCTGGCCTGGGTTCGCAGGGCAGGGGCTGGGCATGATCCGCGCCGTGCGCCCGGCGGCGGATGTGCTGCAGGACATTGTCGATGGCGCCGAGCGGGCTATGTCGCGGGTCGGGCAGTTGGCACGATAGCAATCACGGCGCACCACAGCGAAACCCATCGTCCCGTCACGATTCAAGTTCGCCACACGGCCAGTGCATCCAGCGCTTCAACATCCCCGCCGCGCACCCACAGCGGATTGACCTCCAGCGCCTCCAGGTCCGAACCCAGCGCCACCGCCGCATCGCCGATCCGCGCGATCACATCGGCCACCGCACCGAGGTCGGCCGCTTGCATGCCGCGAACGCCTTGCAGCAACTTCGCGCCGCGCAATTCGGAGAACATACGCCTCACCTCCGCCGCGTCGATCGGCAACGGGCGCAGGGCCACATCCTGCAGCACCTCGACCCAGACGCCGCCGAGGCCAACCGCGATCACCGGCCCCCATTGCGGATCTCGCGTGCAGCCGACGAACAGTTCCAACCCGTTGCTGCGCATCGGCGCCACCAGCACGCCGTCGACGCGCGTGCCCGCGGGCGCCACCGCCATGATGCGGCGGAATGCGTCCGCCACCGCGGCATCGCCCTCGACGTTCAGAACCACGCCGCCGATGTCGCTCTTGTGCGTGATATCCTCTGACGCGATCTTCAGCACCACGCGGCCGCCGATCGCGCGCGCCGCCGCCATCGCCTGATCCGCATCGCGTACCAACGTCGTCGGCACCACCGGCACATTGCTGCGCGCGAGATAATCGAGCGTCGTGCGTTCCGACCGCGGGCGTTCGCTTGCATCCGCGATCGTCGTGATCGACGCCGTTGTAGCAGCGAGCCGCCGGTATTGCTCCGACCACCAGTACGCGCGACCCAACGCGTTCATCCCGTGATGCAGGCCGGAGCTGACATAGGGCAACCCGATCTCGTCGATGATGCGCGTGGAAACCCCGGTCACCGGCTTCACCGTGTGGCTGATCATCAGTGCCGGCATGTCGGCGGCGTGAAGCCCCGACGCGATGTGGCGCAGCGCCGTCAGCACGAACTCGGTCGCAAGCTCTTCGGCCACCGGCACGTCGAACAGGCAGGCGAGCGCGGAGAACTCCGGCTGCTTCCCCAGGATCCGCAGTCCCTGCTCGAACAGATCCGGCTGCAATACGGCGCCGCCGGTGATGTCGAGCGGATTGTGCGGCGTGCCAAAACTAGGCAGCGCCGCACGCAGTTCCGCAACTGCGGCGTGCGACAACTCGGGCATCGGCACATTCAGCACCTGCGCGCGATCGGCGACGACTTCGCACGCGCCACCGGAGATCGACACCACCGCCAGACCGCGCGGCTGCAATACGCCGGTGCGCGTGATCACGTCGGTGGTGAACAACAGATCCTCGATCGAGTCCACGCGCACGATGCCGAGCTGGCGGCACACGCCGTCGAACACGCGATCATCGCCGACCAGCGCGCCGGTGTGGGCCTGTGCAGAGCGCGCGGTGACTTCCGACAGTCCGATCTTCAGCACCACGATCGGCTTCGCCGACGCGATCGCGCGCCGGGCCGCGGCGGCGAAGCTCGGCGCGTGGCGGATCGTCTCGGCAAACAGCGCGATCGCGCGCACCTCGGGCTGGTCGATCAGGTGGTCGATGAAGTCGGCGCAGTCGAGATCGGCCTCGTTGCCGGTGGACACCATGTGCGACAGGCCGATCTCGTGCTGCGCCGCCAGGCTGGAGATGAAGCTGCCGTTGGCACCGCTCTGCGTAACCACGGCG
>DASXNR010000104.1:0-4339 GCA_036494925.1 Acetobacteraceae bacterium | reverse complement strand
AGCCAGGCGGCATCAAGCGGCACCGAGCGTGTCGTCAGCCAGGCAAGCGACAGGATGGATAGCAGGCGGAACGGATGCAGCCCGGTCTTGTCCTCGGTGATGACGAAGCGGATCACCGGCGCCGGCATCGAGGCGAGAATGCGCGGATGGATGTCGATCACCCAGATGACGACTACCCCTGCTGCCAGCACCAGCACCGCGAGCGTGTCGAACGGCCAGCGCAGACGCGGCAGGCGCGGCGGCGCATAGGCCATGACGGCGCCGATCATGAACAGGAGCTGCCACGCCAGCGGATTGAAGTACCAGCCCTCGCCGGTCCAGGCTGGCAGATTGACGCCGGTGAGGCGTACCGCGGCGTACACCGATACGGAGACGGCGAGCAGCCACGGCGGTTTGCGCAACAGCGGCAGCGCAAACGCGAACATCAGCAGCAGCACGATATAGAGCGGCAGGATGTTCAGCAGGTTTGGCTGGAAGCGCAGCAGCAGCGCCTCGAGCAGCGCACGGTATGGCGCGTCGGCCAGTACGTCGAGCCGGGTCTCCTCCAGGTAGAACACTCGGTCGAGCGCGGTCGCGGAATACGCCACCTGTGCTGTGTAGACAACGAACAGGAAGATGTGCGCGACATAGAGCGTCCAGGCGCGGCGCAGCGTGTCGGCGGCGGCGTACAGATAGCCCTGCCGGTCCATTTCCGATCCGTAGGCAATGCCCGCGCCGAAGCCGGCAAGCAGCACGAACACCTCGGTCGCGTCGCACATGGCGAAGTTGCGCAGGCTGTAGTCGCCCAGCACATCGCCCGGGATATGGTCGGTGTAGATCCACCACAGAGCGAGGCCGCGGAAGAAATCCACGCGCAGGTCGCGGCGCCGGTTGTTGCGGATGAGGTCCATGACCGTGCCTCCGCCCGCGAATGTGGTGCGGTGCGGCATAGCCTACAACAACCGGGCGACGGCCTCCACATCGGTGGCGGCGGGCGATGCAGGGTGGCGTGACAGCAGCAAAGTCTGGCGGCGGATCGCGTCGCGGACGCGGTCGTCGCGACGGACGATCCCGGCAAGGCCGGGTGTGTGGCCGAGGAAGGTCTGGCAGGCGCGCTCCAGCGTGGCGAAGGTGTGCTCGCCGGCCCGGCGATTGGTCGCCTGATTCACCACTACGCGCACATCGCCGTGTGGCCGGTCGGTGGAGTAGAGTTTCATCACCGCATAGGCGTCGGTGAGGCTGGTCGGTTCCTCGGTCGCCAGCACCAGCAGCGTGTCGGCCCACGCCGACATCCGGCGTACCGCGCGGTCCAGGCCGGCGCCAAGATCGAGCAGCACAATGCCATAGCGCGCGGCCTCGACATGCAGCGCGGCGAGCGTCCGCTCCAGCGTCGCGGGCTCGATGGCGGAAAGGGCGCCGGAACCGGAATGTCCGGCGATGATGGCAAAGCCACCGTCGGGATGATCGATAGTGGCCTCGGCCAGCGTAGCTCGCCCCGCGATGACACCGCCCAGATCCTGGCGCGGCGTCAGGCCGAGCTGGATATCGACATTGGCAAGGCCAAGGTCGGCGTCGAACAGCAGCACGCTGTGTCCCTGGCGTGCCAATGCGTGCGCCAGAGTGATGGCGAACCAGGTCTTTCCGACACCGCCCTTGCCAGAGGCGACAGCGATGGTCCGGCCTTCCGTCATGGGCGCCATCCAGTCAGTAAGCGCGCGGCAAGCCACGCGGGAGTGATCGGCAGCAAACCGTCGGCCGCACCGGGTCCGATGCCGGCCTCGGTCAGCGCCAGCCCGACGCTTGCGGCGGCCAGGATGCCGCCGAGGCGGCGCACCAGGTCGAACCGCGTCGCCACCAGCAGCCGAGCGCCCGCGGCGGCATATGCCCGTGCCTGGTCGGTGGCTTCCGCCGGGTCCAGGCCAGCGGGAAGCACCAGCACCATGGCGGCATTGGCGGTGGCGGCGAGCGCGGCCAGCTCCTCCATCTGTGCGCGGTCGAACGCGTCGCAGCCAGGGGTATCGACCATCACCGGCTCGTCGTGCTGACGCCGGGTCAGCGCGCGGCCGAGTGTGACCGGATGACAGGCAACGATCAGGCTGATCCCAAGCAGTTTGGTGAACGCGGCAAGTTGCTCGGTGGCGCCGGCGCGCTTGCCGTCGGCGGTAATCACCAGCGGGAGGACGCCGGACATCACCAGTCGAGTGGCGAGGCGAGCAACGGTCAGGGTCTTGCCGGCGCCTGGCGGGCCGACCAGCAACAGCGGTGACTCGCCCAGCGGCAGAGTGCCGAACGGGATCGCATTGGCCAGTGCGGTTGCGAGTTCACCCTGCCGAAGGGCGGCATGGAGCGCGGCGGGAACGCTGTGGAAGTCGAGCACAGCAAGGCGGTCCGGATCGGCGAGCGCCGATGGTGAGGTCAGGTCCTCGGGTTCCAGGGCGGCCGTGACTTCGACGCCGTCGCCAACGCGACGGGTGGCGAGGATCATCGCGTCCTCGCCGAGTTCGGCTCGCACGCGTGCCATTGCCTGTGCCATCGCGGGGGCGCGGTAGAGTTTCAGGCGCATGGCGCTATCCGGAGCGGCCGCGGCTCATATCGTGCCTACCGTTCGTATCCTGGCGCGTGGATGGATCTCGGCCTGTGCAAGCACAGGCGTGGTCGGCCGGATGCGTTCCACGATCGCGCGCACGTGGCTGCGGATGGCTCCCGAGGTCAGCAGCACCGGTGTCTCGCCGGCGCTGGCGGCGGCATCGAACGTGTCGCGGAGCTTCTGCATGAGACCCTGCAGCCTGCTCGGCGCCATGGCGAGCTGGCGATCCTCCGGCGGCCCGGCCAGCGCCTCGGCGAACTCGGCCTCCCATTCGGCCGACAACGTGACCAGCGGGATGTAGCCCCCAGCTCCGGTATGGCTGTCGCTGATCTGCCGCGCCAGGCGCGCACGGACATGCGCGACAATCGTCGGGATCGCGCGTGCCGCGCCGCCGCATGCCTCCTGGATACCCTCCAGGATGGTCGGCAGGTCGCGGATCGAGACCCGTTCCGCCACCAGGCACTGCAATACGCGCTGCACACCGCCCACCGTGATCTGCGACGGGACCAGGTCCGCCACCAGCTTCTGCTGTTCGCGCGGCAGTTCGTCCAGCAGCTTCTGCGTCTCGGCGTATGACAGCAGTTCCGCCATGGTATCGCGCACGACCTCGGTCAGGTGCGTGGTCAGCACGCTTGGCGGGTCGACCACTGTGCACCCGCGGAACATCGCCTCTTCCTTCAGTGCAGGATCGATCCACATGGCCGGAAGGCCGAATGCCGGCTCACGGGTCGCCTCTCCTTGCACCGCAGGCGTGCCGCCCTTCGGGTCCATCGCCAGCAGCATGGTCGGTCGCAGTTCGCCGCTCCCGGCCTCGATCTCCTTGACGCGGATCGAGTAGTGGTCGGCACCCAGCTGCATGTTGTCCTGGATACGCACCGGCGGCAGCACAAAGCCCATCTCGGCGGCGACCGAGCGGCGCAGACCCTTGATCTGCTCGGTCAGCCGCGGGGTTTCGCCACCGGCCAGCGCCAAAAGTCCATAGCCCAGCTCCAGCCTGATCATGTCCATCCGCAGCGTGTCGCTGATGGGTTGCTCGGTGACGATCGGTACCGGCGGCGCGTCGGACACCGCGATCGGTGGGTTCCGGTAGCGCAGCCAGGCGCCTCCGCCCGCAAGGCCGGCGAGCGCCATGAATGGCAGCGTCGGCAGACCGGGCAGCAATGCGAGCACCGTCGCCACACCCGCGGCCATTGCCAGCGGCTTCGGGCTGCTGCCGAGCTGGCGGATCAGGGCCGCATCGGCAGTGCCCTCCATGCCGCCCTTGGTGACCACGATGCCGGCAGCAGTGGAGACCAGCAGCGCCGGGATCTGCGACACCAGGCCATCACCGGCGGTCAGCGTAGTGAAGGTGGCGGCGGCGTCAGCGAAGCTCATACCGTGCCGCAGCAGGCCGATCGCCAGGCCGCCCAGGATATTGATCACGGTGATGATCAATGCGGCGATCGCATCGCCGCGGACGAACTTCGCGGCGCCGTCCATCGCGCCGTAGAAAGAACTGTCCTCTTCCAGCTCCCGGCGCCGGCGCTTCGCCTCGACGTCGTTGATCATGCCGGCGGACATTTCGGAATCGATCGCCATCTGCTTGCCCGGCATGGCATCGAGGCTGAACCGGGCGGCGACCTCGGCGATGCGGCCGGATCCCTTGGTGATCACCATGAAGTTCACCACCAGCAGGATCGCGAACACGATGACGCCGATCAGCACGTCGCCGCCCATCAGGAAGCCCCCGAACGCGGCGACGACATGGCCGGCGGCCAGCGGCCCCTCGAAGCC
>DASXNR010000103.1:0-1526 GCA_036494925.1 Acetobacteraceae bacterium | reverse complement strand
GCAGCGCTACGGCATGACCGAGGAGGACATGGCACGCGTCACGGTGAAGAACCGGCGGCATGCGTCGCTGAACCCCAAGGCGCATCTGCGGCGGATCGTGTCGATCGAGGATGTGCTGGCATCACGTTTGATTTCCTGGCCAATCAAGCTGATGGATTGTTGTCCGCAGTCGTCAGGCGGCGCAGCCATGGTGCTGGCCTCGGAGAAGTTCATCCGCGACAATCATCTGGATGCGGTGTGGATCACCGGCGTCGGCCATTCGGCGGAGACGTATTGGATGGGTGACCGCATGGGCAACAATCCAACAGCCGAGCACGCGGACGCCTATGCGCTGGGACGTTCGTTCGAGAAGTCGTACCGGATGGCGGGTGTCACGGACCCGGCACGGCAGGTGCACGTAGCGGAGCTGTGCGCGCCGTTCAGCAACACCGAATTCCACTCCATCGACGCGGCGCGTCTGGTGTCCCGCCCGGGCGCGTCCGTGGCGCGCTTGCGTGATGGGGAGTTCGATATCGGCGGGAAGATCCCGGTGAATCCATCCGGTGGCACGCTCTGCACCAACGCGATTGCGGTGACGGCTATGGCGCGTGTTGCCGAGGTGGCGCTGCAGGTGTGGGGACGCGCAGGCGAGCATCAGGTGAACGGTGCACGACTGGGCATCGCCAGCGGCAACGGCGGCGACCATCAGATCTTTGGGACGATGGTGATCGAGGCATAGGAGCGGAAGATGGAACTTCTGGAACGTCAGGAAGTCTGGAATATCACCTACCATCACGCCTTGGGCGAGACTGCGAGCTGGTTCTACACGCGCATTCGTGACGAAGCCGCGATCTACGGGCGTCGCTGCAGCAAGACGGGTCGCGTTCTGGTGCCGCCGCGGTCCTTCTCAGACGAGACGCTGCTGCCGACGACCGATTGGGTGAAGGTGGGGCCGGGCGGACGCATCGAGGCGTTCACGATAGTCTATGAGAAGTTCAACAATCTGCCCGATCCGCCCTATGCCTTCGGCTATGTTTTGCTGGACGGCGCGGACACTGCGCTGGGCGGCTATTTCAAAGGCATTGACCTGTCCGATCCGCAGGCTGCGGCGGCGAAGCTGAAGATCGGCACGCGCGTTGTTGCGACCTTTGCGCCGGAGCGCAAGGGCGAGATGCTGGACTTCTGGTTCGAACTCGCCGCCTAGAACTGCGTCCACGAAGTGGCGCAAGTGTGGAGGAAGCGATGAGCCGTAAAGCCAAGTCTATCCGTTCTGATATCGTATGGAGCACATCCGACCGGATCACCGTGCGCGGTCGCGATCTGCCAGGGCAGATTCTTGGCCACATGAATCTCGGTGATTTCGCTTTCCTCCAACTCACCGGGCGAGCAGCAACGCCGCAGCAATCGGCCGTCTTCAACGCCATTATCATCACGCTGGTCGAGCACGGCCTGACGCCAAGTGCGATCGCCGCCAGGCTGACCTACTCGGGTGCGCCGGAGGCGATGCAGGCCGCGGTCGCGTCGGGGCTTTGCGGCCTAGGTTCGGT
>DASXNR010000102.1:0-9188 GCA_036494925.1 Acetobacteraceae bacterium | reverse complement strand
GCGCGCGAAGGCGCCGTCGTCGTCATCGCCACTCGCACGGCCGCGCATGGCGAGGAAACCTTGCGCCTGATCGAGACCGAAACGGGCAAGGCGATCTTCCGCCAGGTCGATATCGCCGACCATGACGCCACCCGCGCCATGGTCGACGAGGCCGCCGCCACCTGTGGCCGGCTCGACATCATGGTCCACAACGCCGCCGCCTTCGGTCGCCGCACCATCGAGGAGATGGACCACGAAACCCTCGATCGGCTGTTCAACGTCAACGTGAAGGCCTGCTTCACACTGACCCAGGCGTCGCTGCCGCACATGCGAAAGCAAGGCGGCGGACGTATCATCGTCACCTCGTCGGTCACCGGTCCGAAGGTCTCGATGCCGGGTTCGGGTGCCTATGCCACGTCGAAAGCCGCAGTCACCGGTTTCATCCATACCGCGGCCATTGAACTGGCCGCGGACAACATCACCGTGAACGCGATCGAACCCGGCTACATCGACACACCGGGTCTGTCGGGCCTCAAGGCCCGCTTCGGTGCTGAACGGATCTCCCACTTCATCCCGGCCAGACGGCTCGGCCGCCCGGAGGAAATCGCCGGCCCGATGGTGTTCCTCGCGAGCGACGAGTCGAGCTATATCACCGGCGAAACCATCGTCATCGACGGCGGTGCCCGCCTGCCCGAAAGCCCCGTGTTCGCCGGCTGACGGGGTCTGTTTTACCGCCCCGCCGCCGGCCAGAGATGGCGGTACTGCGTCGCGACCACGCCATCATACGGCACGTCACCGGCGAGGACGCCCATATCGCGGGCGAACGTGTTGATTGCTGCCACCGCCGTCTCGTCGATCGAGGCGTCGTAGAACGGCAGGTCGCGGCGCACGATGCCAGCGATCAGCCCAGCCGCGCGCGACGGAAAGCGCTGGTGGCCGACTTCGGTGGCACGCGACACGTCCTGCTTCAGGCCGTTATGTGTTGCGACCAGAGCACGTACCGCCGCGGCTACGGCATCGGGTGAGCGTTCGATCAACCGCTCGGTCGTCGCCAGCACCGGCATCGTGTAGTTGAAACTGCCCGGCGGCCCATCCCCGCGGCGAACATCGAGGACGAGGCTGCCGATACCTGTCGTCACCGCCAGCTCGGTCGCCATGCCGTTTGCCCAGAACCCGTCGATCTTGTTGGCCGAGAGTGCCTCGACAGCGGTGAGCCCGAAATTGACTGCGGAACCGGTCGCTCCCGGTACCGGTCCTATCTCGATATGGTCACGCCGAAGGTCGACTCCGGCAGCAGTCAACAGCCGCCGCAGTCCCATCTCGACCCACGGCGCCGCGCCGATCCGCCGGCCTCGGAGCGCCCGCAGATCGCCGCGAGCGATGCCGAGCCCTGCGCGCATCACCAGGAACCAGTACATTCCCTGCGACAGCGCGCCGAGCAATCTGACGCCGTGCCATTCGGGAAACGCGGCGAGCGCGCCATGCGCGGCACCGCCGACAAAATCGACCTCACCGTCACGCAATGCCGCATAGGCGCGATCAACCGGGAAGATCAGCTCGGCCGAGACCTCAATCCCCTCGCGCTGAAAGATCCCAAGCTCGGCTGCCGCCAGCGCCGGAAAGTAGGAGTTCGAGATCAGATCCGGTATCGCAAGTCGCATAGTCTCTCGGTGAACGGTGTCCCGTCATTCGTCGCCGCGCAGTCGTCCTGACCACCCAGCTACTACCCACTCAGGCAAACATCGACAGGTATAGGAGTTTACGTGCCGGTCATTCCATAGTCGGCTTCGCCCGATATATCGCGTCCTTCGGAGGTGTTTTGTCGTTCCGTCTGCATTCGTTGTCTGTCTCTTTGACAGCGACCAAACTCGCGCCACGGAGATAGTTCAACGATAACCCGCTGATTTTGGTTTTATATTTGTACCTGATCCAGTGCGCAAAGGCACTAGCTTGGCCATAATCTGCCTAGCTTCTCGTACTGCGAGCTAATGTCCTTTGTTGTCTTGACACTACGTTCATTACTGGGGGCGAAATCAGCCTTCGACCCTTCAACTCCGGGTATGGCGAGCGATAGGTCGGCGGAGATTTTATGCGAGCGGGAAACTTCGATGCTCGCAATCTTATCCGTTGCATTCTGGGTTGCGCCAACTGCATAATCCCCAAATTCAAAATTTATGGGCTGCACGAATATCCTGGCCGAGACCATTCGATCGCCCGGCTCCCAGGCGGCTCCTCTGGTGACAGTCGAGACCAGCACGCGTTCAAGCTTAAATGGATCTTTTTCCGCAACCGCTGCAGAATTGGCGTTCATCAGTGCCTCCTGAAGGTCACGCCAAGTGTGAGGTTCCTGCCTCGTATTTTTTGCCAAAAAATCGATTGCGTGTGCCTGCCCACTATCGGCAAGATCTCGAAGGGTCGCAGGCGGCGCCTTTGCTGCTGGAAACGAATAGACTGAAACATGAGCTTGTTGCCAGTCGGGCCGCGATAAGCTCTTGTACGTCGCATCCGGGTCAGGGCTCGCAACCTTGCTCCAGCGCGTAACCCCTTGATCGTTACGTCCATGCCACCAGCCAGCACCTGTGCCTACGCAGATATACAGGGGCAACGTGACCGTCGCTTAGGCAGAACGATACGTCAGACGCGGCATGTATTGCAACGACAAAGAATGCCGAACCCGGAGCCTGCAGCAATTCTGAATTCAAAGTGACTATGTGTAGCCAACACTATTAATGCCGTAACGTTTCGTCACATGGACCAGCCAGCAATGCTGCCAAGTCCGATCTTCAGAAATTCTGAGAGACACCCCGTCGGTCAGCTCCCAGCGCTATCCAAGCCGCGGCCGGATAACGCGCTCGAATGCCTGGACCTCGGCCTCCGGCATATTGTAGCCGCCGGCAAGATCGTGCGCCGGGAACAGGAACACATCCTCGATGCCGGCGTCGTCGCGTGCACGCAGCAATCGTTCCGCGCAGCGTTCCGGCGAGCCGAACAGTCCGAATGCATCCGCGATCCGGTGCGCGTGATCCTCGGAGATGGCCGCGGGATCGTGCGCCACGTCAACCGCGAAGCCGGCTTCCCCCAGCCAGTGAAGGTTCGCGACACTCGGATAAGCGAGGAACGGCTGACCCGGCGCGAACCAACTCCGCACCCAGCGCGCTCCCACTTCGGCATCGGGCCCGAGACCGAGCGTCACCACGAACACCACCGGGAAGCCGGCGAGCGAACGGCCGGCCCGCCTTGCCCCCGTCTCCAGGTGACGCAGCGCGGCGCGAACGGCGACCGGATGCAGGCCGACCATGAGAAACGCGCCATCGGCCACCTCGCCCGCGAGTTCGATCATGCGAGGGCCGGCAGCCAGCAGAAACACCGGCGTCGGTGTCGCACTTCGGTTCCTCAGGCGCGACGAGGTCGCACCGAACCCCACCTCCTCACCGGCCAGCAGCCGACGAAGCTCGCTGATCGCCTTTCGCATGACCGCAAGGCCCGCGCGCGGCTGTCCGATGCTGCGCGTCGAAATGAAGCCCGGCGCCACGGTGAGACAGATGCGTCCCGGCGCGATCTCGTCCAGGCTATGGGCGAGCGAGGCCAGCACCAGTGGATGGCGCACGACGGGGCTCGATGTGGCCGGAAACAGTTGCAGGCGTTGCGTCGCCCCGGCCGCCAGCGCCAACGCCAGGTAGGCGTCGCGCCCGCTGGAAGGGTGGTCGTGGATGCCGATCCCGTCGAATCCTGCGTCTTCGCAACGGGCGACGAATGCAGCAATGTCGGGCAACGGCCTGCCGACCGGAACTCGCAGCGCGACGCGAAGCCGGGTCATACTGCGAACTCCTTCATCCCGCCGCACCATGAGCATCGACAGCGAACCCTGCCAGCCGCGCCGTCTCATCATCGAGGTGAACCAGGCCCAGGTCGTCTCCGGCCTGCTGCACGTTCCCGACCCGGCCAAGGCATGTCTCGTCCTGGCCCACGGCGCGGGTGCCGGGATGACCCACCCGTTCATGGCCGCTGCCGCCTTGGCACTGGCCGCTCGTGGCATCGCCACGCTGCGCTACCAGTTCCCCTATATGGAACACGGGTCCAAGCGGCCGGATCCGCCGCACGTCGCGCACGCGACCGTTCGTGCGGCCGTAGCCACGGCGCAGCGGCATTGCTCCGCTCTCCCGCTGTTTGCCGGAGGCAAGTCGTTCGGCGGGCGGATGACCTCGCAGGCGCAGGCAGCATCGCCGCTTTCCGGAGTCCGCGGTCTGGCATTCCTGGGATTCCCGCTCCATCCCGCCGGCAAGCCATCGGTTGATCGCGCCACGCACCTGTTCGAGGTTCGGATCCCGATGCTGTTCCTGCAGGGTACCCGCGACACTCTTGCCGAGACGGATCTGCTGACGAAGCTCGTCGAAGACCTCGGGCATCGCGCCACTCTGCGGTTTTCGAGCGGCGCTGATCATTCGTTCCACGTACCGGCACGCAGCGGACGTACCGATGAGCAGGTGAAGGGCGAACTGTTCGACACCCTCGCCGATTGGATCACAACTCTTCCCCCGACGCCGCCAGCTCGTCGAGCCGCCGAGCCAGACGTATGAGGTCCCATTTGTGTGCCAGCGCGGCGGCCGTGTCCCACGCGGGTATCTGATCCCCGAGCACCGGCAGCGGTGCCGTGGCATCCATGGTCGCGATCCTCTTGTACAGCATCAGCTCATCGGCCTGGGTGGGAAACTGCCCATCAGCCAAGGCCTGCTCCAGCGAGTCGTACCGACGCAGCAAGGCGGCTGCGCCCTTCGGCCCCACGCCGCGCGCGCCCGGCAGCTTGTCGGAGGGATCGCCGCGCAGGGCGATGAAGTCAGGCACCTGAAGGGGCTGCACCCCGTAGCGCGCGACCACCTCGGCCGGGCCGATCCGCGCCAGTTCACCGGCCTTGAGCGGATGGAGGATGGTCGTGGCGGCTGAGGCAAGCTGAAACGCATCGCGATCTCCGCTGGCGATCAGCACAGTGCCGCGACGACGTTCTTCCTGGGCGGCAGCCGCGGCCAGGAAATCATCGGCCTCGTATCCTGCGGCCTTCGCATTGGCGAAGCCGCACGCCGCGACGAACTCAGGCAGCACCTCCAGCTGATCGACCAACTCGTCAGCGAATTGCCGTCCGCTTTGATACGCAGGGAACAGCTGCTGCCGATAGGTCGGCGCACCGAGCGTGTCCCAGCCGACCAGCACCGCCCGAGGCTGCTCGCTCTCGAACAGGCGCACCAGAAAATTGGCGAAGCCGACGATCGCGCCGCCCCCGCGATTGCCAGTCCGACGGATCGATTTCGGCAAGGCGTGGAACGAGCGATGTGCGAACGAATCCCCGTCGATCACCAGCAGAGGTCTGCTGACGGCCTGGCTGCGCAAAGTCAGGCCCGCGCCCGCTTGATCGCCGCCAGCACCCGCTGCGCGGTCAGCGGCGTTTCGTTGATCTCGACCCCCATCGGCGACAGCGCGTCGCGCACCGCGTTGGCGATTGCCGCCGGCGGGGCGACCGCACCGCCCTCGCCCATCCCCTTCATGCCGTATTCGCTCGCCGTCGCCGGAGTGTGCAGGTGCGCGATCCGGATCGGCGGCACCTCGTGGGCGCCAGGCAGATGGTAGTCGAGCAACGTGGCGGCGAGCGGCTGGCCCAGCGCATCGTACGGAATCGTCTCATCCAGCGCGGTGCCGATCCCCTGCACCACCCCGCCACGGATCTGGCCCTCGACCAGCATCGGATTGACCATCGTGCCGCAATCCTCGGCGACCGCGAAATCGAGCAGTTCGACCACGCCGGTCTCCGGATCGACGGCGACCACCGCACCGTGCGTCGCATAGGAGAACACACCCGTGCTGACGCCTGGCTCATAGGTCGCGGTCACGTCGAGCAGCGGCTCGACCCCAGGCGGCAGCTCGTGCATCCGCAGATGCGCGATGCTGGCGATCTCGGCGACCGTCACCGAGCCCTTCGGCCCATGCACCGAACCGCCTTCGCAGCGTGTCTCGGCTGGATCGCATTGCAGCAGATGCGCGCCGATCCGGCACAGCTTGTCGCGCAGGATGCGGCTCGCGCGCGCCACCGCGCCGCCCGACATCACCATACTGCGCGAGGCAAAGGTGCCGAAGCCGAACGCGGTGCTCTCGGTATCGCCGTGCCGCACCGCGATATGCGACGGGTCGATCCCCAGCTCCTCGCAGGCGATCTGCGACAGCGCCGTCTCCAACCCTTGGCCGTGCGACTGGATGCCGACCATCAGCACGACGCTGCCATCGGTCAGGATGCGCGCGGTGCAGCTTTCGAAACCGGGGATGATCGCTGCGCCACGTGAGGCGAACTCGGCGGCGCCATGTGCGGTCTGCTCGGTGAAGCTGGCGAAGCCGATGCCGATGAGCCGGCCATCCGGTTCGCCCTGTCGTTGGCGTTCGCGAATCTGCGGAAGGTTCAACAGTTCAGCGCAAAGCCGCACGCTGGCCGGGTAATTGCCGGAATCGTAGCGCATGCCGGTGATCGATGCGTAGGGCATCTGGTCTGGGCGGATCATATTCGCGATACGCGCTTCAACCGGTTCGCGACCGGCCGCGCGCGCAATCTCGTCGATCGTTCGCTCGATTGCGAAGCAGGCGCCGGGGCGCCCCACCCCGCGATACGGTCCGATCGGCGTCTTGTTGGTAGCCACGGTGCTGAGGCGGGCGCGGTAGTTCGGAACCGCGTACGGGCCCGGCAGACTGCGCGCCGCCATATTGGCCTCCTGGTAGGGGCCTTGCGGCCACATGCCGTAGGCACCGGCATCGACGATGATCTCGCAATCGATGCCGAGGATGTGGCCCTGACGGTCGGCATAGGCGGTGACCCGGTAATGATGATCCCGCGAATGGGCACAGGTCAGCAGATGTTCGTTGCGGTCCTCGATCCATCGCACCGGATGGTCAAGCTCCAACGCCAGCGCGGTGAGGACAATCTCCTCCGGATAAAGCCGGGCCTTGGGGCCAAACCCTCCGCCGACGTCAGGCGCGACAACCCTGATGCAGCGCTCCTCGATCCCGAGTATGTCGCCGAGTGCGACGCGCAGCGTGTGGGGGGTCTGGGTCGAGGCGTAGACCACGACCTCGTCGAGCCGGTGGTCCCGACTGGCGAGCACGCCGCGGCACTCCATCGGTGCGCCGGACTGCCGACTGGTGCGGTATTCCCGGCTGATCGTGATCTCGGCGGCGCGCGCGGCAGCTTCGATGTCGCCGCTCGCGATCGTCCGCTCCTGGAACAGGTTGTCCCCGAAATACTCGTGTACGAGGGAGCGACTGCCGCCACGTGCCTCGGTCGCATCGACCACCGCGTCGAGCGGCCGGTAGTCGATGCTGACGGTGGCGGCGAGGTCCTCGGCCTCGGCACGGGTTGGCGCGACACAGGCGGCGACCGCCTCGCCGACGTAGCGGACCTTTTCGGTGGCAAGCGGCGGCCAGGGTGGCGAGCGGGCACCCACCGCCTGGGTCACCACGCGGATCGGTTTGATCCGCGGCAGATCAGCGGCAGTGAACACTCGTCCCCGTGCTGATGGCGGGACAAAGATCGAGGCGATGTCGGCGTGTGCGTGCGGGCTGCGTACGAATACAACCTCCTGGGTACCTCGGAGGGCGATGTCCGCGACGAACTGCCCGCGTCCGCGCAGGTGGCGATCGTCCTCCCTGCGCCGGAGAGACGCGCCCACCCCGCGATGGTCACCGGCGCGCTCGTCCGCCATAGTCCCCTCCCGGAACTGCCGCCTCGGCCGTTGTCATCAGTGGCGCAATCTGCCGCCGCCGCGAACTGCGACTGCTGCAGCATGCCCCGCCAGCCAGTCCGTGACCATGGAGGTACGGGGGCAGCCATGCGCCCCAATCCAGTTGAAGATGGGGTGATTTCCGCCTACGGTCATTGACGGGAGAGGGCCCTAGCCACACAACGAAATCGCTGGCATTGAGACCATGCGTCGGTGCGGCAGCGCACCGAGGGAGAGGAGTCCGAGTTGCAGCCCACCGACATCGGTAACCCCGACTACTTCCATAAGGTGGTCGATTGCCAATGGGCGTGTCCCGCCCATACCCCAGTGCCGGAATACATCCGGCTGATCGCCGACGGCCGCTACGCCGACGCGTTCATGATCAATTGGAAATCCAATGTCTTCCCCGGCATTCTTGGGCGCACGTGCGACCGCCCGTGCGAGCCGGCCTGCCGCCGTGGGCGGGTGGAAGAGGAGCCGGTGGCGATCTGCCGCCTGAAGCGCGTCGCCGCCGATTACAAGGGCGACATCCGCCATCGGCTGCCTGGGCCGGCCGAGCGCTCCAACGGCAAGCGAATCGCCCTGGTGGGCGCCGGCCCCGCCTCGCTCACCGTCGCGCGCGACCTGGCGCCACTCGGCTACGAACTGGTGCTGTTCGATTCCGACCCGCGAGCCGGCGGCATGATCCGCAGCCAGATTCCCAAATTCCGCCTCCCCGAGGAGATCATCGACGAGGAGGTCGGCTACATCACCGAACTCGGCATGGAGATGCGGCTCGGGCAGCGGATCGACAGCCTCAAGTCCCTGCTGGACGACGACTACGACGCTGTCTTCGTCGGCTGCGGTGCGCCGCGTGGGCGTGACCTGCCGATCCCCGGCAGGCACGAGGCTGCCGCCAACATCCATATCGGCATCGACTGGCTGTCCTCGGTCTCGTTCGGCCATATCGACAAGATCGGCCGCCGTGTGATTGTGCTGGGCGGCGGCAACACCGCGATGGACTGCTGCCGTTCCTCTCGCCGATTGGGTGGCGAAGACGTGAAGGTGATCGTGCGGTCCGGCTTCGACGAGATGAAGGCGTCCCCCTGGGAAAAGCAGGACGCTATCCACGAGGATATTCCAATCCTCAACATGCTGGTGCCGAAGGAGTTCACCCACCTGGACGGCCGTCTGACCGGGGTGCTGTTCGAGAAGGTGAAGGCGGAGTTCGACGCGCGCGGGCGTCGCAGGCTGGTGCCGACCGGCGAGCCGGACGTGCTGATCCCATGCGACGACGTGCTGATCGCGGTCGGCCAGGAGAACGCCTTCCCCTGGATCGAGCGCGACATCGGCCTTGAGTTCGATCGCTGGAGCATGCCCGTCGTCGACAAGGTCACCATGCAGTCGACCCTGCCCCGGGTCTTCTTCGGCGGCGACGCGGCGTTCGGGCCGAAGAACATCATCTGGGCGGTGGCGCAC
>DASXNR010000101.1:0-4908 GCA_036494925.1 Acetobacteraceae bacterium | reverse complement strand
CGGCTGGGCGCCCTCGACCAGCACGGTGACGAACTCGCCGTCGATCAGCGGGCGGTCGACCGGCTGGCCAGGCACGATCGGCTTCCGTGGCGGATTGGCGATCCGGCCGCGCACCAGGATCGTATCGGTGGTGGCCTGCACGCTGGGCTCGATGTAGTCGATCTTGCCGGTCTGCCCGAACAGCGACCCGTCGGGGAGGCGAATCCGGACCACGACCGCGCTCATGCCGCCCTTGTCGGCATAGCGCTTCTCCAGATCGATCTGCGCGCGCACCGCGATCGGGAACAGCACGTACATCGGATCCTGGCTGACAATGGTGGCGAGCGTACCGGCGCTCGGCGACACCACGTTGCCCACGGTAATATTGGTGCGGCCGATCTTGCCGCTGACCGGAGCGTGGATTTCGGTGTAGGCCAGGTTGATCTGAGCGATCCGCAACTGCGCCTGTGCACCCGCAAGTTGTGCTGCCTGCGAGCGTTGCGCGGCAACCGCATCGTCCACCGTGGAGCGCTGGCCGGCCGGCGTGTTGAGCAGCGACTGTGCGCGGGCGAGCTGGATATTGGCATTGGCGAGCCGGGCGGCGGCATCGGCGACGGCCGCCTCCTGCTGCGCCACCGCGGCTTGGAACGGTGGCTGCTCCAGGCGATACAGCAGGTCGCCTTGCTTCACCTCGGTGCCTTCGGTGAACAGGCGCTGATCGAGGAAGGCGGTGACGCGCGCGGTGAGCGACACGCGGTCCACCGCCTGGATGCGGCCGATGAATTCGGATGTCTCGGTCACCGCCTGACGCGTCGCGCGGGCTACGCCGACCGCCGGCGGGCCACCCGGCATCTGGGCCTGCGCGGCAGCGAACCACGCGAACGCCGCAAGCAGCGCGGCCAGGCGGCGCAAAGTCATCGACCGTCCTTCTCGGGATTGGTGCACCGCGGTACAGGCGGCCGGTTCAATAGAGAGGGAGATGCGTGCGGGTCAACCGTCCCGGTCATTGCGACGAGCGAACGCGACGAAGCAATCCAGTGCCGCGTGCGTACCTGGCCCTGGATTGCTTCGCTTCGCTCGCAATGACGGCCCCGCGCTTAGATCTCCTTCCGGCTCATCATGCCGGCCATCGCATCGGCCTGGCGAATTGCCAGCGCAACGATGGTCAGCGTCGGGTTGCACGCGGCCCCGGTGGTGAACTGGCTGCCGTCGGACACGAACAGGTTCTTGATGTCGTGCGTCTGGCCCCATTTGTTCACCACGCCGTCACGCGCATTGGCGCTCATGCGGTTGGTGCCGAGATTGTGCGTGCTTGGATACGGCGGCGTCGGGAAGGTGCGCACCGCGCCGACCGCATCGTAGATCGCCGCGCCCTGCCGATAGGCGTGGTTGCGCATCTTCTCGTCGTTCTCGTGGTCGTCGAAATGCACACTCGCCACCGGCATGCCGTTGGCGTCCTTCACCTTCGGATCGAGCGTCACCCGGTTCTGCTCGCGCGGCATGTCCTCGCCCACGATCCACAGTCCCGCCATGTTGGCGTAGCCGTCGATCGCGCTGGTGAAGTTGCGCCCCCAGGCGCCCGGGTTCAGGAAGGCCGCCATGAACGGCAGGCCGAGCGACAGGGTCTCCATCTCGTAGCCGCCAACGAAGCCGCGCTTCGGATCGTTGCGTGCCTCGTCGCGCACGATGCCGGCCATGGTGGTGCCGCGATACATGTGCACCGGATTTTCGAACACCGCGTACACGCTGCCGGTGGTATGGCGCATGTAGTTGCGTCCCACCTGCCCCGAGCTGTTCGCCAGACCTTGCGGGTATTTCGCCGACTCGCTGTTCAGCAACAGGCGCGGGCTCTCCAGCGAATTGCCCGCCACCGCCACCACACGCGCCTTTTGCCGCTGCTGCTTGCCGTCGGCATCGACATACACCACGCCGATAACCTTGCCCTGCGCGTCGTGCTCGATGTGCATGGCCATCGCGTTCGGCCGCACCTCGAGATTGCCGGTTGACTCGCCTTTCGGAATTTCCGTGTACAGCGTCGACCACTTGCCGCCGGACTTGCAGCCCTGGAAGCAGAAGCCGATCTGCTGGCAGGCGCCGCGACCGTCCCGCGGCTGGCTGTTGATCGACATGTTCCCGGTGTGCACTTCCTTGTAGCCCAACCTGCGCGCACCCGCCTCGAGCACCTTGAAATTGTTGTTGCCGGGCAGGCGAGGGATATTGTTGGTTCCCGTGGTGCCCATCTTGTCCTCGGCCTTCGCGTACCACGGTTCCATCTCGGCGAGCGTGATCGGCCAGTCCATCAGGGTTGCGCCGGCGATGGCGCCGTAGGTGCTGCGCGCCTTGTACTCGTATTCCTGGAAACGCAGCGAGGCGCCGGCCCAGTGCGTCGTCGAGCCGCCGACCGACTTGACGATCCATGCCGGCAAATTCGGGAAATCGTGCGCCACCCGCCAGGAGCCCGACGTGGTGCGCATGTCTTTCCAGGCGAGCTGGCCGAAGCTCGCCCATTCGTCGTTGACGAAGTCCGGGATCTCATGACGTCCGCCGGCCTCGAGGATCACGACCTTGATCCCCTTCTGTGCCAGTTCGTTGCCGAGCGTGCCGCCGCCGGCGCCGGAGCCGATGATGCAGACGACGCTGTCGTCGTTCAGATCGAATGTTGCCATTGTCGCCTCCCCTATGCCTGCGGCAGCCAGTCGATGTCGTTGAAGCCGCGGTTGATGTAGCCGCCCTTGTCGGCGGAGGCGCCCTCGTAGCCGAACTTCGGCCACACCTCCTTGTTGTTGTAGAGCGTTATCAGCAGATCGCCATGCAGCTTCTTGAACAGCGCGCCCTGCTCGACCCCTTGCAGCAGCGCGACGCGGTCGGTTTCCCACTCCACCATCATGTACGGGCTCTTGTGGTGCTGCTGCGCGGCGGCATCGAGTTGCGCCACGCCCGTCTCGACCATCTTGCGGAACGCGGCGTCCTTGCCGGCCTTGTCGTCGTAGCCGGCCACTGCCTTGATATAATAGACATCGGCGAGCCGGTCGTGCGGATAGATATCGCGCGCCATCCGCGCCAGCGTCGTCATCGTGTGCGGTGTCAGGGTCTTGGCATCCTGCGCCCAGGCCGCTTCAGGACCGATGCTCATTCCGGCGGCCGCAACCGCGGCGGCCGGGACCGCGGTGGCACTGCCGCGCAGAAAGACGCGGCGGCTGACCTTGGTTCGCCTGTCCACTTGCCTCATGTTCGTCTCTCCCTTGGTTGCCGCTGCTTGGAGCCGCTCAGCGATAGCGGCCGTGACGCTGCAGCACCTCGATGCGATAGCCGTCGGGGTCCTGCACGAAGAAGAATTTTGCCATCAGCGCGCCGTCGCGATGGAATTCGCGGACCGGGTTCGGCGCCAGGTCCTCCGCCGCAAAGCGCGCGTGTTCCGCCACCAGGTCGTTCACCACGAATGCGATATGGCCGTAGGCGTCGCCCAGCGCGTACGGCTCGGTCCGGCCGTGGTTGATGGTGAGCTCCAGCTCGAAGCCGCTGTCCTCGGCCGACAGATAGACCAGCGTGAAACCGTCGAAATCGTAGCGATCCGCCACCTGCATGCCGAAGGCGCGCCGGTAGAAATCGACCGAGCGCGCCTCGTCCAGCACACGGATCATGCTGTGGATCGGCTTGGCCATCAGTGCTGCTCCTTCAGCCATGCGATGATTCTGCTGCGGATCGCCGGGTCGGCCTGGCGGTACTTCATCGCAGCGCCGGGTATCAGTTTTTGTGGGTCGGCAAGCCAGGCATCAAGATGCTCGTCGTCCCAGACGAAATCAGCCTGGGCAAAGCCAGGCGAATAGCGGAAACCCGGCAATGTACCGGCTTTGCGCAGGAACACCCCGGCAAGATTTGGCCCCTGGCGCGGCGCGCCGCCTTGCTCGACCGTATGGCAGATTCCGCAGTGATTGGCGAACAGGCTGGCCGCGGTCGGCGGCGCCGGCTTCGGGATGGTGAACGGCAGCTGCGCCCACGCCATCGAGCCCGTCCCCGCAATCAGCAGCAGGCACAGTATCGGCCACCACGACATCGCGTTCCGCTCCCGAGGCGCGCGAGTCTTACGGCCCGCGCGGGAACCGATCATGCGGCGCACGAACAGCGCGATGCAATCCGAGCGGCTACTCCGCGGCGAGACCCGGCACGAACGCCGGCACCTCGGCACGTTGTGCGGCATCCATTGGCTGCGGCCACCAGCGGTCTTCCCACTCGTCGAACAGCGGCTTCAGCTTCGGCATCACCGCCTCGGAGAACAGCTTGGTGTTGTACTTTGTCAGCTCCTTGTTCATGTTGCCGTATTGCAGCAACAACATCAGGTGCCCGACGTTCAGCGAGGTCGCCACCTCGGTGAGCTGTGCCACCACTTCGTCCGGCGAACCGATGATGACGTAGCCGCGCTCGACGATGTCCTCCATCTCGGTGGCGTTGCGCGCCTGCTCGCGCGCGGCGAGCGATGCGGCGCGTCCGACCTGGCTCTGCATGCCGGCGCGCATCGTGCCCTCGGTGACGTAGCCCGGCGGCGTCGCCCAGCGTGAATCAGTGTAGAGGCAGCGGCCGTAGAAATACTCCGCCGGCTCGCGATACAGCTCCATCGCCTTCTCGCGCGTCTCCGCGACGCCGACGAACTGCAGGAAGCCGGCGCGGTACGGATTGCGGTCCTTGCCGAGGCGCGACATCTCGGCCCAGAACCCGTCCATTGTCGCCTTGCCGTCCTTGTAGCCGAAATAGGACAGGTACGCGTAGACGTAGTCCATCCGCGCACACCATTGCCAGGTCTCGATCGAGCCGCCGCCCGGTATCCACACCGGCGGGTGCGGACGCTGCACCGGACGCGGCCAGATATTCACGTAGCGCTGCTGATTGAAGCGGCCGTTGAACGCGAACGTATCGGGCTCCTGCCAGGCTTTC
>DASXNR010000100.1:0-2252 GCA_036494925.1 Acetobacteraceae bacterium | reverse complement strand
CGATCAGCCGCGCGCTTTCAGCCAGCGTCGCACGATCCTGGTCCATCAGAACTATGACCGGCGTGTAGTAGCCGAAGGCCACCAATGCCGAGCTGGCGTCGGCAATGGCAGCATCCGCCTGGTCCGCCATGAGCAGGGCGTCCTCGTTGACGGGACCGCCTTGCGTCCGGAATACCTGCGTCCAGAAACCGCGCGCCTGCTGCCGCCACTTGCGGCGAAACTTTCTCAGTTCGCCGAGGGTCTCATGCCGGTCGAGATAGATTGTTCGCGATGGACCAGCGGTAGTGGATCGGTAGGTGGTCGAGTGCATCGAGGATTCCGGGGAAACTTTCGGCCGGGAAGCCTTCGATCGCGGCGCAGCAGATGAACAGATCACCGAGGCGCGGAGTATCGCCGGGCCACAACTCCCGTCCGCCCAGTACCGCGTCGAGATAGGCGCCGGCCGGAGGGATGTTCAGCGACACGTTTTCGCCGGTCAGAGCGAAGTGCAGGTAGTTCACCAGCTCATCGCGGAAATGATCCTGCCCGTGCCGATCGGTCATGACGAAGCTCAGCATCCGGCGGAGTTGAACGGCATCGCCGATCGCGTCCTCGAGGTCCGACAGCGCTTTCTCGAACTGCTGCAGGATTCGGTCGGCGGGGCTGCTGGCCTCGGACGGGTCATCGTCATAGATGACATCGACCAGCTTGCTCTTGCGACGGAGCGGCGGCGTGTACTGGACGATCAGCGCGTACTCGCTTTCGTAGTGCACGCCCTCACGCATGAACTGGCGGCGCCGTTCCTCGTCGACCAGGCGGGACACCGGGTCCGGGAAGTGCGACAGCTCGCGGGGCGGGTAGTCGGATGCGGGCAGGCGCGCCGCCTCGACCCACGTCGCCCATCCATTGCCGAGCCGGGACAGCGCAGCGTTGACGCGGCCGGTCAGCCAGTTGCGCTCGTTATCGGTACTGCTGGCAATGTCGGGACCGCGATAGAACCATCCAGCGAGCAGGCTGCCGTCCTTGCACAGGACAACACCGGGCGCCACCAGGTGACTCCAGTTGAGGAGATCGGCCACACCCGCGGCCTTGTCACGAAAGGGCTTGAGCGCAAGCACGAGACGGCTACTCCGTCCTGAAGGGCCGCGAGCGCGCGGGGTAATAGCCCCGGTATTTGAGCTGCCGCAGATAGACCTTGGTCATCTGCGGATCGGCCTTCGCCATCCACCGCAGCGCCGGGATGGCGCTGAACCACAGCGCGCCCCCGACCAGGAAGGACACGGTGTTCATGCCGGCGACGGCCAGGCCGCCGGCGACGATCAGCGTCATCAGCGCAGGCTCGCGCTCACCGCCCAGGAACAGGCTTGGGCGGTGCAGCACGCGGTGGAAGGGGAGGTGGCGCAGGTTCACACGACCGCCCCGGTGATGCCGAGGGCACTCGCGACGTTGACAACGCCGGTGATCAGCGCGGCAACCAACACCAGCATGATAATGCGGCGGATGAACTCGTTGATCTCGCCACCGAACACCAGCGCCGCGCCGCAGGCGACCATGGCGAGCAGTGAGATGGTGAAGGCCACCGGACCAGTAATGTCGTTCTTGAGCGTGGTGAGCGGTCCATCCCACGGCAGATTGCCGCCGGCACTGGTGGCGTGCGCTGCATCGGGATGAATGGCTACCAGGACAATCGGCGCCAGAACCAGCAAAGGCAGCCAGTTCCGGCCAAAGGCATCGCTGCGGGGTCTCATTCGGGTTGCTCCATGCTAACAAAGCGGTAGTCGCCGTCTCCGAAGCCGTTGACGGCCATGACTTCATGGATGCGCCGGCCAGGTGGCGTATCGGTCCGGACGATGGAGACAATGAGATTGACGGCCTCCGCGATCAGCGCCCGCATCGGGGTCTGGCTGACTTCCGCGATCATCTGCTCGACGCGAGTGAGACCGGCGCGTGCGTGGTTGGCGTGGACGGTGCAGGCGCCCCCCGGATGGCCCGTGTTCCAGGCCTTCAGCATCGCCAAGGCCTCGCCGCCGCGCACCTCGCCGACGATGATGCGGTCGGGCCGCAGGCGCAGAGTCGCTTTGAGCAGGCGCTGCATGTCCACGGTATCCGTGGCGCGCATGATCACCGCATTCGGCGCGGCGCACTGGATCTCCGCGGTGTCCTCGATGATGACCAGCCGGTGATGGGGCGTGGCTTGCACCATCCGATCGATGATGGCGTTGGTCAGGGTCGTTTTGCCCGTGGTGGTGCCACCAACGTCGAGGATATTCTGG
>DASXNR010000099.1:0-14386 GCA_036494925.1 Acetobacteraceae bacterium | reverse complement strand
CACGAAGCACGAGATGCCCTTGCGTCCGGCGCTCGGATCGGTGACCGCGAACAGCACCGTGCTCCCCGGCACGCTGGCCGACGAGATGAACTGCTTGGCGCCGTTGATGACGTAGCGGTCGCCCTTCCGCACCGCCCGCGTGCGCAGGTTCGACGCATCCGACCCGGCCTGCGGTTCGGTCAGCGCGAACGACCCCACCGCGGCGCCGGTCGCCAGCGGCCGCAGCCAGCGATCCTTCTGCGCGTCGGTGCCGTACTGGTCGAAGATGATGCATGTGGGAGAATTGTGCACACTGACCATGGTGGACACCGAGCCGTCGCCGGCGGCGATCTCCTCCAGCAGCAGCGCGTAGGTCACCGGATCGATCTCCGAGCCGTCCCACTGCGCCGGCGTGGTGGCGCCGAAGATGCCGAGTTCTCCGAGTTCCCGGACGATCTCCGGCTCGATCGCGCCCGCCTTCTCGCGCGCCGCCGCGCCGGGCGCCAACCGCTCGGTGGCGAACCGCCGCGCCATGTCGATGACCAGGGAGTCGGTGCCGGCAGGCGTGTGATCTGGCATGGCTGGCCTCCTTGCGGTCGCCACGATAGGTTGCCGCGATGTCAGATGTCGATGTGGTAGTGATCGGCGCCGGCCTGGCCGGGCTGGGCGCGGCGGCAGCCCTGCGCGACGCCGGCCGCAGCGCGCTGGTGCTGGAGGCGTCGGACCGCATCGGTGGACGCGCCTGGACCACGTATCCCGTGGAACTCGGCGGCGTGTGGTTCGACATGGGCGCGGTGTGGCTGCACAGCGCCGAAATCAACCCGCTGGTGCCGGTCGCGCGTGCGGCGGGCGACGTGCTGCTGCGCTCCGACGAACTGCGGGTGGAACGCACCTTCGTCGGCACGCGCGAGGCGACCGTGGAGGAATACGCCGACTACGCCGGCGCCTGGCAGCGCTTCGAGGACCGCGCCGCCGCCATGCTGCGCACCCGCGACGATATGCCGATGGCCGAGGTGGCGCGGTCGATGCCGGACGATCCCTGGGCGGTCACGGTGGAGACCTGGGAAGGCCCGATCATCTGCGTCGCGAGCGCCAACGAATTTTCCCTCCGCGACTGGTATCGCAACGTACTGTCGGGCGGCAATCTGGTGCCGCAGGGCGGCATCGGCGCTTTCGTCGCCCGCCGCCTTGGCGAGGGCCTCGACATCAGGCCTGCGACGCCGGTGACGCGCGTGGTCTGGGGCGGCCCCGGCGTGGCGGTGGAAACGCCGCGTGGCACCCTCACCGCGCGGTCGGCGATCGTCACCGTCTCCACTGGCGTGCTGGCGGCCGGTGCGATCGCATTCGATCCCCCGCTGCCGCCACAGACACAGGCGGCGATCCACGCGCTGCCGATGGGGCTGGCGATGAAGGTGGCGCTGCGCGCCACCGGGCCGGACCGGCTCGACCTGCCGCTGCACTGCTCGGTCGACCGGCAGGTGAGGCGGAGCGGCGATCCCACCATGGGGTTTCAATGCTGGCCCTACAAACGTGACTACGTGCAGGGTTGGATCGGCGGCCCGGTCGCCTGGGAGCTGGCGCGCGCCGGCGAGGCTACGGCGGTGGACTTCGCGCTCGGGCAGCTACGAACCCTGTTCGGCGGCCGGGTGGACCGGCTGTTCGCCGGAGGGCAAAAGCTGGTCACAAGGTGGGATGCCGATCCGTTTGTGCGCGGCGCTTACTCGTTCGTGCGGCCGGGCGACGCCGATGCGCGCATCGCACTCGCGCAGCCGTTGGCGGATGGTCGCCTGCGGTTCGCCGGCGAGGCCTGCCACAACGGCATGGCCGGCACCGTCGCGGGTGCCTGGATCAGCGGACAGAATGCCGCGGGCGTTGCGATATGATAACGTCGGCGCCTGGAGGAGCATCCAGGCAGTCGGCTATCTCAGCATCGGCACGGACCGGCTCGACGATCGGTGACCGCATGATGGCGACCCTCGGGTGCATCCGAACGACCTGGTCACGTCGTTCTGCATGCGCATGTCGTGATGCGCGCGCCGTTACAGGTGAGCGGCGTGTGCCCGTGGTGGGATTCGGTGAGGGATCAGGAAAGGCTGTAGCCGGGAGACTCCACCTCGCCCGCTTGCGGGAGCGGTCGGCGCGGAGCGCCGGGTCAGGGTGTTTCGACCGCGCATAGACCTTTCCCGCCACGCCACGCGTGGCGGCTGCTCTCGCAAACGGGCGAGGTGGGTCGAGTCGTTGCCGCCTGGCGGGACGCACGCTACGCTTCCCCGAACTCAGGGAAGGAGCACGCCGATGCTGTCACGCGAGGAAAACGAACTCGTCACCCGGGTGGGGCAGGGGACCCCAATGGGCAACGCGATGCGCATGTATTGGATCCCCGCGCTGCTCTCACGCGAGGTCGCCGAACCCGATGGCCCACCGGCACGCGTCCGCCTGCTTGGCGAGGACTTGGTGGCGTTCCGCGATACGGAGGGCCGCATCGGCCTGATCGAGGAGTTCTGCCCGCATCGCCGCGTCTCGCTGTATTTCGGGCGTAACGAGGAATGCGGCCTGCGCTGCATCTATCATGGCTGGAAGTTCGACGTTGCCGGCAACTGCGTCGACATGATGAACGAACCCGAGGAGTACGACTTCAAGCACAAGGTCCGCATCGACGCCTACCCGACCTGCGAGCTCGGCGGCATCGTGTGGGCTTATCTCGGTCCCGCCGAGAAGATGCCGCCGCTGCCGAAGTTCGCCTGGACGCAGGCACCGGAGGCCCATCGCCACGTAACCAAGGTGATTGAGGAGTGCAATTGGCTGCAGGCGCTGGAAGGCGGCATCGACACCTCGCATGCACCGATCCTGCATAGGCTGCTGACCGACAGTTCCAAGCGCGGCGGCATCAAGCCGTCCAACCCGTTCGTGCGCGGCAAGGCGCCAAAGCTGGTGGTCGACGTCACCGACTATGGCTATCAGTATGCCGGCATCCGCCCGCTCGACGGCGGCGACGATGTACATATTCGCACCTACCACTTCATCATGCCGTTCCATCAGATCCGGCCGTCGCGGTCAGAGAGTGGGCTGGAGCTCGATGCGGGGCACATCTGGGTGCCGATCGATGACGGGAACTGCATGGTCTACAACTGGAGCTATTGTCCCGACGGGCCGCTGACCGATGAGGACAAGCTTGAGCGCGGTCTCGGCAACGGGCCGCTGCATGTCGATCCGGTGACGTTCCGTTCCAAGGCGAACCGCTCCAACGACTACCTGCTGGATCGCGATGTGCAGCGCACCGAGACGTTCTCCGGCATCGACGGCATCAACGCGCAGGACCGTGCGTTGCAGGAGAGCATGGGACGCATCGTCGATCGTTCGAAAGAGCATCTCGGGCCGGCCGACAAGGCGATCATTCAGGCGCGCAAGCTGCTCCGCCAGGCGGTGAAGACCGTGGAGGCGGGTGGTTCGCCCGATGGCACGGGCACCAGCTACTACGCGCTGCGCGCGCACGAGTCAGTGTTGCCGCGCACCGTTGACTGGCGGGTGGAGCTGACGCCGGAGATGAAGCGCGAGGCGATCCTGCAGACGGTGTGAGAATGCCGACGGCCGGGTTCAGGCCCGGCCATCATTCGGATGCGGCCTACGTGCAGCGTGGTCGCGGGACCACGCCCGCAGCCACATGGCGAACGCATCGAACGGCAGCGGCGGGCTGAAGTGGTGGCCTTGCAGTCCGTCTATCCCCAACTCCGTCAGCATCCGTGCTGCATTGGCGCTGGGCACGCCTTCGGCCACGCTCGTCATGCGCATGTCACGTGCAAGCTGGATCACCGAGCGCACGATGGTCAGCGAGTCGTTCGATGTCTCCACCTCGCCGACAAACGACTTGTCGATCTTGATCGTCGAGAACGGCATGCGGCGCAGCGCGGTCAGCGATGAATGTCCGGTGCCGAAATCATCGAGCGCGACCGTGAATCCTTTCAGGCGCAGTCGCGTCAGCACGGCGGTGGTCGCGTCGAGGTCGTGCATCGCGACGCTTTCGGTGATCTCGAGCCCGATGGCACCCGGTGGTGCGGACATGCGCTCCAGCACGGCGGCCATCCGGTCCGGGAAATCGAGCGACCGCAGGCTCTGACTGGAAATATTGATCCCGATCTGGATCGGCGAGCCGTACTCGGCAAGACGACGGTTCTGTGCGACAGCGTTCTCGGCGACCCACATGGTCAGCCGGTCGATCACCTCCGCATCCTGTTCGGCGGCGGCGATGAACTGTTCCGGCGCCACCGGTCCCAGCACCGGATCCTGCCACCGGAGCAACGCCTCGGCGCCCGTCACCGCGTGTCCGTTGGGGGACACGATCGGTTGCAGATGCAACGTCATGCGGCCGCCGTCGATCGCCTCGGCAACGTCGTTCGCCGAGACGGATCGGACCGCCGGCCGCGCGGCGGCAGCGGTTGATGCCACGGCGCTCGGGTTCTGCTCGATCGCCGCCAGCACGTCGTGGACCCGCGCCGCGCGTGCCGGCTTCTCGATGACCGCAGCAATCGACAGCCCCAGTGAATTGCCGATCTGCTCTGCCGAGGCGAGCACTCGCGCATCGAAGCCGCTCATCAGCACGATGGCGCCGTGATAGCCGACGCCGTGCAGGAAGCGAAGTTGTTCGATCCCGTCGCTGGCGCCGAGTTGCAGGTCGAGGATGATCGCGTCCGGCTGACCGGCGCGGATTAGCGCCTGGAACTCTGCCTCGTGTGTGACGGCGCGCGCGTCCCAGCCGCGGGCGCCGGCCACCGTCGCCATGAACTGCGCGATCGGCTCGTCATCGTCGAGCACGACAAGCTGCATGTCAGACGACGCTGTTTATCAGCATGGCAAGATCGGTCTTGCTACTGGGCTCTGCCATCGATTCGGCACCGTCCAAAGCCTGAGATTCCGCTCGCATTATAACAGGGGGTGCGCTTTCAGAAGTCAATGAATACAACCCGAATAATTGTCCGCTCATCCGATGCGGACGGTTTAACCGGGTCGTATGGCCACGGCGGCGCGGAACCCCGGAAGGTCGAGTTCACCGGCGTCGATGACGGAGACGCCGGCAGCGGCCAGCAGCTCGCGACACTCCGCATCTTCAGCGATCGCCAGCGCGTGTTGGGTGATTTGGCTCTTCGTGGCCGCGTCGGCCAGGAGGCGGCGCAGGTGCGCCGGCAATGCGTCGTGACGCGCCCGGTTGACCAGGAGCAGGGCGATGCCAAGCAGATGCCCGGTGAGGCTGACATGTTTGTGATGCGCATGTAGGTTGAAGTTCACCATGTTGGTCAGCGGATTCTCCTGGGCATCGACGGTCCGCTCTGCCACCGCGCGCGGCAGCTCGGCGACATCGATGAACACCGGCCGGAAGCCCAGCCGGCGAAATGCGGCCTGGTTTCGGGCATTGTCGAGCGTGCGCAGGCGCAGGCCGATGCAGTCGGCCGGCGTGCGGATAGGCCGCACGGCGTTGCTGATATGACGGATACCGTTGTCCCACCAGCCCAGGACGCGATAGTTCGTTGTGGCCGCCACGCACTCGGCGAGGGCCGCGCCGGCATCGCCATCCAGTTCTGCGAATACCTCCTCACGCGGGCCGGCCTGGAACGGCTGGTCGAATCGCTCGAGCGCCGGCACGGCGGCGGCGAGATAGCTCGAGGCGAAGTAACAGCCGTCGAGTTCACCACTCGCCACCATGGTAAGCAGATCGGCGGCCTTGCGGCCATTGGCGACGACGCTGTCGGTCACGCGGATCGCGAGTGCGCCTCCGGCACGGCGGGCGAGGTCGTCGCGGAACCCGTGCAGGGCGCGGGTATGCACGGAGCGGCCAGGTTGATAGCCGGCGAAGTGCAGCGCAATCATGTGTTGTATATGGCGCCGCGTCCGTCATCTTGCCATGGTCCCGCCGATCGGAGGTCACATGGCGTTCCGTCTGCTGCCCTGGCTCCGGCCGCGCATCAACGTGGTCGAGATGCATGGATTGATCGCGCCGCGGCCCGGTGCGGTCGGCATCGGAACCATGGCACCGTTGATCGATCGCGCATTCCGCACCGCACGCGGCCAGCCGGTGATTCTCGACATCGAAAGCCCCGGCGGTTCGCCCGTGCAGTCCGATCTGATCGCCGCGCTGGTCCGCCGCCGCGCCGACGAACACGATGTGCGCGTGCATGCGGTGATCCGTGAGGTGGGTGCCTCGGGCGGCTACTGGCTCGCCTGCGCTGCCGACGAGATCCACGCCAATCCGATGAGCATCGTCGGGTCGATCGGCGTGCGTGGCGGTGGGTTCGGCTTTCCCGATATGCTGGCGCGCTTCGGGATCGAACGCCGGCTCTACACCGCCGGCAGCAACAAGGCCCGGCTCGATCCGTTCAGTCCGGAGAAGCCTGAGGATGTCACCTTCGTGCAGGAGCTACTGGATGCGCTGCACGAGCGATTCAAGGCCTGGGTGCGTTCGCGCCGCGGCGACCGGCTGAAGGGCGACGAGGCGGCGCTGTTCGACGGCAGCTTCATGCTGGGCGAGCGCGCGCTCCAATGCGGCCTGATCGACGGTCTTGCCGACATCGACAGCCTGGTGCGCAGGCTCGGCGGCAAGCGAATGAAAACCCGCGTGTTCCGCCCGCGCCGCCGCGGTCTGCTGCGACGGCTGCCGGGGCTCATTGTCGACGCAATGTTCGAGGCGATTGAGGATCGCGGTTGGCGGTCAGGTCTGGGCCGCTAGAACTTCTTCAGCGTCATTGTGTACGAGCAACTGTTACCCACCTTGGTATCGGCCTGGATCGCGGGGCCGGAAATCTTGCCGTTGAGTGTCTGAATTTGCGGCGCGCCGCGAGTGGCATACATGTTCTGGGCGGAACCGCTGAACGAGCCATCGGAGGCCACCGGCGTCCTGATGACCGTGTTGCTGAAGTGATGATACTCCAACTGGCTGTCGGTCACCGTCATCTGGACGGGCGCGCTCTTGGCGCAATTCATGGCATTCATGCTGCCGCCGGTGAGCGTGCCATGGTAAGTGCCATCGTACGGTCCCGCAGCGAAAGCATCCCGCAGCCCCGGAAGGGCCAGCACAGCCGCCACAGCCAGGATGCGACCGGCCACGCCCACAGCATCTCTGTTCATGCGAAATCCTCGTCCACAGTCTGTTTCATTCAAGCATTGTATCGCGCGGTTCACTGCCGCCACAAGGCGGGCGTCACCCCCGCCCGATGAACGGCATCTTGGTCGCCATGATGGTAACGAACTGCACATTCGACTCCAACGGCAGGTTCGACATGAACAGCACCTGCTGGCCGACATGATTCACGTCCATGCGCGGTTCCACCATCATCTGTCCGTGCGGCTGCATCTGTCCGGCGGTCGAGCGCGCCGTCATCGGTGTCGCGGCATTGCCGATGTCGATCTGGCACGAACAGATATCGAACTGCCGCCCATCGAGCGCGATCGACTTGGTCAGTCCGGTCACCGCATGCTTGGTCGAGGTGTAGGCGCAGGATCCCACCCGCGGCACGTGCGCCGAGATCGAGCCGTTGTTGATGATCCGTCCGCCACGCGGCGACTGGTCGCGCATCATGCGGAATGCGGCGTTGGAGCAAAGGAACATCGCGTTAAGGTTCACCTGCACGACGCGGGTCCACATTTCGTAGGTGAAGTCGCCGAAATTCGTGGTGGGCGTGCCGCCGCCGGCATTGTTGAACAGCATGTCGATGCGGCCAAAGTTAGATTTGGTCTGTGCGAACAGGTTGTCGACCTGGGCGGGATCGGTCACGTCAGTGGGCACAATCAGCGACTTGCCGCCCGTCTTCATACCGGCGGTCTCCTCCAGCATCTCCTTGCGGCGGCCGCACAGCACGACGGACCAGCCATCGTTCATTAGCGCGAGCGCCGATGCGCGGCCGATTCCGGTGCCGGAGCCGGTGATGACGGCGACACGGTCTGCCATGGTGTCTCTCCCCTTGGTCCCTGTTGGCTGGCGGCATTGTGGACCGTGGTTGCGGGGTGGGGAAGATGGTGCAAGCGTGCGCCGGACAAGGAGGGACCGGCATGCCGCGCTTCGCCGCGATCGGATTGGATCATCGCCATATCTACGATCTGACGCAGGACCTGCTCGATGCGGGCGCCGAGTGCGTCGGCTACAATCCGGATACCACCGATCCGCGTGTGCTCGCCGGCTTCCGCAAGCGCTTCCCGCACGTGCCGGCGGCGGAGATGAAGCGGCTGCTGGAACACCCGTCGATTGACTTCATGGTGGTCGCCGCGCGCCCCTGCGACCGCGCCGATCTGGCGATCGCGGCGATGCAGTGCGGCAAGGACGTGATGGTGGACAAACCAGGCGTCACTTCGCCCGAGCAGCTTGCCGCGGTCGAACGCGCGGTTCAGCAGACCGGGCGTATCTGGTCGGTCTGCCTCGGCCGACTCGCCTCGCCGGCGGTGCAGGAGGCGCTGCGCATCGTGCGCTCCGGCGAACTCGGGCGGTTAGTGCACACCACGTCGCTTGGCCCGCATCGGTTGAACCGCGCGCTGCGGCCGTCGTGGTTCTTCGATCCGGTCGCCTATGGCGGCATCATCAACGATATCGGTGTGCATTCGATCGATCAGTTCCTTGCTTTCGCCGATGCGGACGATGCCGAGATTGTCTCATGCAGCATCGGCGCGTTCGGCACCGAACCGCCGGGCTTCGAGGATTTTGCCGAACTGCTGCTGGCGACACCGTCGGTGCGCGGCTACATCCGCCTCGACTGGTTCACGCCCGACGGCCTGCCGACCTGGGGCGATGGCCGGTGCTTCATCGTCGGCACCGAAGGCACGCTCGAACTGCGCAAGAATCTCGACATCGAGGGGCGCGAAGGGACGGACCACATGTTCGTCGCCAACAAGACCGCGACGCGCTACGTCGATTGCAGCAAATTCCCGGTGACCTACTACCGGAACTTCCTCGCCGACATCACCCACCGTACCGAGACGGCGATGCCGCAACGGCAGACCTTCAACGTCTGCCGCCTCGCGTTGCAGGCGCAACGTCAGGCGATTCGCTATACGGCGAAGCGGCCATGATCGGCATCTCGGTCATCGGTCTCGGCAACGCGCTGCAACCGCACGCACGCGCTCTGGTCGATCTCACCGACCGCGTGCGGGTGGTGTGGGCGGCGGCGAACAGTGAAGCGCGGCTGAAGGACGTTGCCGCTCGGTACGGCTTTCCCACCACCACCGACGTTGCGCGCGCCATTGCGGATCCGGCGGTCGACGCCGTGATGGTGTTGACTCCCGCGAACGCCCACTTGCCGATCGCCCACGCGGCATTCGCCGCCGGCAAGCATGTGCTGTGCGAGAAGCCGTTGGAGATTTCGATCGAACGCGGCGAGCAACTGATCGCGGCGGGACGGCGCGCCGATCGCCGCCTCGGCATCTGCCTCCAGCATCGCTTCCGTCCTGGCAGCCAGCGCCTGCATCAGGTGGTGCGATCCGGCGATCTCGGCGAGATCCAGGCGGCGACGCTGTTCGTGCCATGGTGGCGGCCGCAGTCGTACTACGACGAGCCCGGCCGCGGCGTGACGGCGCGCGACGGCGGCGGTGTGCTGATCACCCAGGCGATCCATTCGCTCGATCTGTTCCGCTGGCTGCTCGGCATCGAAACCGTGACGGCGGCGCAGGTACGCACCACGTCGCTGCACCGGATGGAGACCGAGGACTACGCGTCCGCGCTGGTACGTCTCGGCAACGGCGCGCCAGGCACGATCGTCGCCACAGTCGCCGCCTATCCCGGCAGTCCCGAATCGCTGCACATCATCGGCTCGCGTGGCACCGCGCGGCTGGATGGCGGCAACCTGCGTCTGGCGTTCGTCGACGGGCACGAGGAGGTGCTGACCGATAGTTCCGGCACCGGCAGCGGCGCCAGCGTCATGGCGTTCTCGCACGAGGCGCATCGCGCGGTGCTGAGCGACTTCCTCGATGCGATCGAGCAGGGACGCGATGCGGCCATTCCCGGCGAGGAGGCGCTGGCGACCCAGCGCGTGATCGAGTCAATTCTGGAGATGGGAGGGCGTTAGATGCAGGACCTGCTGCCATTGGCGGAGAAGCTGGGCGCGCGGCTGAAGGCGCGCGGCGACACCATCGCGATCGCGGAATCCTCGACCGGCGGGCTGATCTCGGCGGCGCTGCTGTCGGTGGCCGGTGCATCGGCGTATTTCCGCGGCGGCAGCGTGATCTACACGCAATATGCACGGTCGGGGTTCCTCGAAATTCCGAACCCGCTGCCGAACGGCATGCGCGCCTCGTCCGAGCCGTATGCGACGCTGCTGGCGATGACGGTGCGGAGCCGGTTGGGTTCGACCTGGGGGTTGAGCGAGACCGGTGCCACCGGTCCCACCGGCAACCGCTATGGCGACGCGGCGGGGCACACCTGCATCGGGCTCGAAGGACCGAATTTTTCCCGAGCCATCACGCTCGAGACCGGCAGCGCGGATCGCGTGGCCAACATGCGGGCGTTCTCCAGGCGGGCGATGGATCTATTGGCTGAAGCGCTGGGGTAGCGCAAGGAACCTGCCCCTCCCTCGCGGGAGGGGGTGGAGGGAGGGGCGACGCTCCCTCATCGTGCCGCCACGTGCGCCTTGTCGCCGAGCAACCCGGCGAGCGTCGGCTCGATCGCCTCCGCCATCAGCGCCTGGCCTTCCGCAGTGGGATGCAGCGGCGCGGCAGGCGGCGTCAGCAACGGGTCGAAGAACAAGTCTCGGTTCAACATGCCGTTGCGCATGAACACCTGACTGATATCCAGATAGGTGACATCGCCTCCGCGGCGGTAGCGCGCCGCCAACGCCCGGTTGATCGCGACCGTCGATTGTGTGGCCCACGCCGAGCGGTCCGACGGCAGCACGCCCAGCAGCAGAAGCTTGGTGTGCGGCAGGCGGTGGCGTAGTTGCGTCACGATCGCGTCGATACCGGCGACGGTATCCTCGGGCGCCCAATGCAGCCGGCCGAGATTGTTGGCGCCGATCAGGATCACCGCGGCCTTTGGCGCAATGCCGACTACCTCGCCGTTCTCGATCCGCCACAGCAGATGCGAGGTCGCATCGCCATTGAAACCCAGATTGACCGCGTTGCGGCCGCCGTAGAAGCGTTGCCAGACGGGGGCGAAGTCGCGCCAGTCGGGCGGGCCGCTCACCTCGTAGTCCTGGGTGATGGAATCACCCAGGAACAGCAGGTCGACGCGGTGGCTCTGCAGTTCCTCCAGCTTGGCCTCGTGGCGCTCGCGCCACCAGGACTGGTTCATTCGAGAGATCGGCGTGGCGGCGAGCACGCTGTGCGGCGGTGGTGGCGCGGCGCCGCTCAGCAACAGCAGGACCGCGGTCAGCAGCAGGCGCGAAATGAGTCGCATGGTCGGCGAATCCGTCAGGTGATGTGAGCGGCGCCTCTATAGCCGAAGCATGACACCAATTGGTATATCCGGGCGATGTCACCCGAGCTGATCATTTTCGATTGCGACGGCGTGCTGATCGACAGCGAGGTCATCGCGTGCCGCGCCGATTCCGCGTGCCTCGCCGAGATTGGTATCGCGCTGTCGGCCGAGGAGATCATGGATCGCTATCTCGGCATCAGCGCGGCTGCGATGTGCGCCGATATCACGCAGCGGCAAGGTTGCGTGCTACCGCCAGGCTTCGGCGACACGCTGCGGCTGCGTGTCGCCGCCGCGTTCGAAACGGCGCTGGTGCCGATACCGGGCGTCGAGGCGACGCTCATGGCATTGCCGTACCGACGCTGTGTCGCGTCGAGCAGCGCGCCCGAGCGACTACGCCACTCGCTGTCCCTGACAGGCCTGCTGCACCGGTTCGAACCGAACATATTCAGTGCCACACAGGTGCCGCGCGGTAAGCCGGCGCCGGACCTGTTCCTGTTCGCCGCAGCCGCGATGCAGGTCATTCCGGCGTGCTCTGTGGTGATCGAGGATAGCGTGCCTGGCGTGCTCGCCGCGGTCGCCGCGGGCATGCGGGCGATTGGGTTCACCGGCGGCGGTCATTGCCGGCCCGGCCATGCAGATCGGCTGCGCGCCGCAGGTGCCGCCGCGATCACGGATGACATGCGCAGGCTTCCGGCCCTGGTGTCGCCGGCCTAGCATCCGCCCGACCGCGCGAGGGAGGGAAGCATGCGCATTACCAAGATCGAGGACCTACACTGCAACGCGGGCTGGCGCGACTTCTCGTTCCTGAAGATCAGCACCGACGAGGGCGTGACGGGGTGGTCGGAGTTCATGGAGTCGTACGGATCGGAAGGCCTCGCCGGCGTGATCCGCAAGCTGAGCGCGCGGTTGATCGGCTGGGATCCGCGGCCGGTGGAGAAGATCACCGCCTATCTGCACGGGGTGACGCGCCAGTCGGTGGGCGGCATCGCGCAGCAGGCGATCGCCGCGATCGAGAACGCGCTGGTCGATCTGAAGGCGAAGGCGCTCGGCATTCCGGTGTACGAGATGCTCGGCGGTCCGGTGCGTGAGCGGTTGCAGCTCTACTGGTCGCATTGCGGCACCTGGCGGATCAGCCACGCGAGCCGCATCAAGGAGTGGACCGGGTTCGATCCGATCCGTTCGCTCGACGATGTTGCGCGCGCCGGCGCAGAGGTGGCGGAACGCGGCTTCAAGGGCCTGAAGACCAACATCATGCGCTTCGAGGGGCCGGAGCCGTATATCCACATGCCCGGCTTCAACGGCCCCGGCTGGCCGGAGCTGAATATCAGCCGCGATCTGGTGGATGGGCTGGTGGCGCAGATGACCGCGTTTCGCAATGGCGCGGGGCCGAAGGTGGGGCTGCACCTCGACCTGAACTTCAATTTCAAGACCGACGGCTATATTCGCCTCGCGCAGGCGCTGGAGCCGTTCGACCTGGTGTGGCTGGAAGTCGACAGCTATGACCCGGCAGCGCTGGCGACGATCAGGCGCTCGGCACGCACGCGTATCGCCTCACTGGAATCATTACACGGCCGGCGGCAGTTCCGGCCGTTCTTCGAGCACCAATCGGTCGACGTTGCGATCATCGACGTGGCGTGGAACGGCATTCTCGAGTCGATGAAGATTGCGGCGATGGCCGACACCTACGAAGTGAACGTCGCGCCGCACAACTTCAACGGGCACATCGGCACGCTGATGAGCGCGCACATGTGCGCCGCCATCCCGAACTTCAGGGTGATGGAGATCGACATTGAGGACGTGCCGTGGAAGGACGACCTGGTGACGCCGGTGCCGGTGATCGAACACGGAGAACTGGTGCTGCCGAAGGGGCCGGGGTGGGGCGTGGAGGTGAACGAGGACGTGATCCGAGCGCATCCGCCGCAACCGATGGGGCGATGGGAGAGGTGAGTCCAGTATTGAGGATGAGGCCGTTTCGATTTGGCGTCAGCATCCGCGATGTCGCATCACGGTCCGAGCTGTCAGAGCAGGCGCGGAAGGTCGAGGCCCTCGGCTATGACACGCTTACCGTACCGGATCACCTCACCGAGCTGATCGCGCCGATACCAGCGTTGATCTGTGCTGCAAACGCGACGACGACGCTGCGGGTCGGCACCAACGTATTGAACAACGACTTCCGCCACCCCGTGCTGCTTGCGCGCGAGGCAGCGGCAGTCGATCTACTCACCGACGGGCGGCTTCAGCTTGGCTTAGGGGCTGGGAGCATCCGATCGGAATACGAGCAGATCGGGCTCGGCTTCGACAGGGGACGGGAGAGAGTTGAGAGACTGGCGGAGTCAGTAGCAATCATCAAAGGCCTGCTCAAAGGCGAAGCGGTAAGCTTTGCCGGCCATCATTATCGAGTGGCGAACCACAGCATCGCCCCTCTGCCGCTGCAAAAGCCGCATCCGCCTATCCTTATTGGCGGCAACGGACCGCTGCTTCTGGAGCTTGCTGCCCGCGAGGCTGACATGGTCGGGCTGTCAGGGATAACGTTTCGGGACGGCGGAGCGAAACCGCCCGATCTATCCGGCTGGAAGGCGCCGGGCATCGACGAGCGGATGAGACTGGTGCGGGAAGTGGCGGGCGCCGAGCGCTATGCGAAGCTGGAAATCAACGCTCTGGTGCAGTTGGTCATCGTGACGGATCATCGCCGTGCGGCCGCGGCAGAGCTGACGAGCCGATGGCGCGAGCTGACGCCAGACGAGATACTGCAAAGTCCCTTCGTACTGATCGGGACCGTGGACCAGATGGTCGATGATCTTCAGGCGCGGCGAAACCGATGGGATATCTCGTCCTATGTCATATTCGAGCGGGATCTCGACGATTTCTCTCCGGTGGTAGGGCGGCTGGCCGGAAAATAGCCGATCGGCCATTGCTTCGCTTCGCTCGCGATATCACCTACGGATGCACCCGCACCAAAGCACGTGGCATCAGCAACGGCAGGATGATGCCGACGCCGAGACCCCAGAACCCATTGATCACAAC
>DASXNR010000098.1:0-17557 GCA_036494925.1 Acetobacteraceae bacterium | reverse complement strand
GGCGGGCGCTGTATGACGAATCGGACGCCGAGTACGACCGGGTGATCGACGTCGATTGCACGACGCTGAAGCCACAGGTCACCTGGGGCAATTCGCCGCAGGATGTGGTGGCGATCGATGGGGTGATCCCGGCACCGTCCGCCTTCACCGATCCTGGCCGGCGCAGCATGGCCGAGCGCGCGCTTGGCTACATGGATTTGCGGCCCGGCCAGAAGATTGCCGGCACTAAGATCGACATCGCGTTCATCGGCTCCTGCACCAACGGCCGGCTGTCCGATCTCGAGGCGGCGGCTGCCGTGGTGCGCGGACGCAAGGTGGCGCCCGGCGTCAAGGCGCTTGCCGTTCCGGGTGCGGCGCACGTCAAGGCGGCGGCGGAATCCGCAGGTCTGCACAAGGTGTTTCTGGAGGCCGGGTTCGAGTGGCGAGAGGCAGGATGTTCGATGTGCGTCGGTGCCGGCGGCGACATCGTACCGCCCGGCCAGCGTTCGATCTCGACCTCGAATCGAAATTTCGAGGGACGTCAGGGACCGGGAAGCCGCACGCATCTGGCCAGCCCGGCGATGGTCGCTGCCGCCGCGATCGCCGGCTGCATCACCGATGTGCGCGCGATGCTGACATAGCGGAGGCAGACGATGGAAAAATTCACCGTTCTCACCGGCGTCGCGGCACCGATGCTGATGACCAACATCAACACCGACCTGATCGCGCCGTCGCTGATGCCGGGACGCACTCCGGAGGAAGCCGCCACGCTGCCGTTGCAGGCGAAGCTGTTCGCCAATCTGCGCTATGACAAGGACGGCGTGCCGCGACCGGACTTCGTGCTGGATCAGCCGCGCTACCGCGAGGCAGGTATTTTGCTGGCGGGCCCGAATTTTGGTTGCGGCAGCTCGCGTGAGACAGCGGTCTGGTCGTTGATGGAGGCGGGCGTAAGCTGTGTCATCGCGCCGAGTTTTGGCGATATCTTTCACGACAACGCGTTCCAGAATGGTCTGTTGCCGATCCGGCTGGAGATGGCCGAGATCGAACGCATCGCGTCCGCATTGGCGCGTTCGAACGCCTCGACCATGACCGTGGACCTTGAGCGCTGCGTGATCGAAGTGCCGGGACTTGCGCCGATCGGCTTCACGATCGCCGATGACCGGCGGTTGCCACTGTTGGAAGGGCTCGACCAGCTCGGCTTCATGCTGCGCAGCGTGGCCGAGATCGACGAGTTCGAAACCAGGGACACGGCGGTACGTCCATGGGCCTATGGAAGCGCGTCATGAGCCATCATTTCGGTGTTCTGATTCCATCGACCAACACGACGGTGGAAATCGAGTACAGCCGGCTGCTCCCGCCGACCTTGCAGGCGCATGTCGGGCGGCTGAAGAGCAGCGGCACGGGTCCATTCGCGCCCAGTCTCGATGCCGATATCGATTATCAGGCGCTGCTGCTCGGCACGGCGAAAGTGGAGGCGATCAGCCTCGCGCAGACTTCGGCCAGTCTGTTCGCGGACGACTACGATGCGAGCGTGACCCGGCGGATGAGCGCGGCGGCGGGTGCGCCGGCGGTCACATCGGCCCAGGCGATCGGCCAGGCCGTGCAGGCGCTGGGTGCGCGGCGGATTGCACTGGTATCGCCTTATTCGCCGCCGGTGATCGAGCGGGCGAAGCGTTACTATGAAGGCAAATTCGGGCTCGAGGTGGTGGCGCTGGAGGGATTTGCCGCCGTTGATTCCTACATGATCGGCAAGCTGGGTCCGGAGAACGCGCGCGACGCGTTCGCGCGGATCGATCGGCCCGAGATCGAGATTCTCGTGGTGCCCGGCGGGAACTTTCCGACCATGTCGTTTGTCGCCGCGTGGGAACGCGAGTTCGGCAAGCCGGTGATCACCACCAATCAGGCGGCGCTGTGGGCGATGATGGTGATCATGGGCGTGGGCGATCCGTTGCCCGGCCTGGGGCGCCTGCTGGAGGAGATGCCGCAGCGCTGACCGCGGCATCTCCTCCCTGCAGTCAGGCCGTGATGTACCGATGGAAGAATGCCGCCGCTGGCGCGAATGAGCCGGCGCCCGCCTTCTTCGCATTGTCGACATAGAGCAGATCGATCTCGCCGCCCGCCTTGCGATAGTTGGTGACGAAACGCTGCGGTTCGTTACCCTCGATCGGCGCATCCGGATCGCGATAGTCGTGCACGATGTCGGGCTGGCCCTGGATCCAGATCGCCGGTGGCGTCACCACCTTCTCGCCCCGCTCCAGGATCAGCATCGGATTGCCCTCGGCCATGTTCGCCTCGGTCTTCCAATACGTATCATGCCGCTGGGGAATGCTGCCGACCCAGGCCGGCGGATTGGCCGCATCGCGCGCCCGCAGCGCATGGCGATAACGCGACAGTGGATTGATCACCGGCCACAGCATCGCCACTGCGCGAACCGTCCCATCGACCGCCGGTGCCGACGACGGCAACTGGATCGCCGTATAGCGCGGGTCATTCGGCCGCATTGCCGCCAGCATGCCGAGATGCCCGCCGCTCGACTGCCCCGCGATGCCGATCAGATCGGCGCGGGTGTTCAGTTCGGATGCATGCGCCTTTACCCAGCGGATTGCGTAGTTGATGTCGGCCAGCGATGTCGGATAGCCATCGCCGGCATGGCGGAAATCGATCGCCGCCACTGCCAGCCCGGCGCGCGCAAAGCCTTCCGCGTAGATCTGGCACTCGTTCAGGTCGCCGTTGCACCAGGCGCCGCCATGCACCTCGACGACCGCAGGAAACGGCCCCTTGCCCTGCGGCTTGAACAGCCGCGCCATGAACCTGCGGTCGCCATGGCGGAGATACTCGACGTCCTGGGTGGTGTATTCATAGGTCGGCATTGGACTTTCTCCCGTTACGTAGCTTTAGCCTGCGGCAGATCGAGCCGGACCGCAACGGCGGCGCTGGCGATCACGGCAACGTCGCTCGACGTCTCGTCCGGCACGTCGAGGCCGCCCTTCACCACCGCCACGGTCACCTCGCCGTGCGGCAGAGACGCCTTCACCGCGGCCACGTCGACCCTTTCCGGCCGCTGCACGCCGATCGTCACCTCCACCTGCATGCGCCGGGAATCCAGACCGAAGCTGCGAATGAAGCTCAGCGAACTGTGATGCAGGGCATCCTGAACAGCGCGCAGCGCCGCTTTGGTGTAGTCGCCGCCATGCAGATCGTTGCCGCTGCCCAGCTCCAGGATGATGCGTTTTGCCATGACCTGAACCCCTCAGACATCCAGCCGCACGACGGCGGCGGCGTTGGCGATCACGGTGGAATTGGTGCCGGCGTCATTGGGAATTTCCAGCCCGCCCTCCACCACGTTCACCGTCCCTGTGCCGTGCGGCAGCACTGCCAGCACCGCTGCCTTGTCCACCAGTTCGGGCTTCGGCACGCCGATGGTGACTTCGACCCGCATGGAATCGACGTGCAACCCCACAGCATCGGCGACACTGAGAGAATTGTGCCACAGCGCGTCGCGCAAAGCGCGCACCGCGGCCTTGGTGTAGTCGGCACCGCGGATGTCGGTGCCCATGCCGATCTGCAGCACCATGCGTTTCCAGGCCATTCGCTTCCTCCCGAATTCAGACTGACGTTGGTGCCAGACCAGGGCGCACCGTCAAGGCCTCGCGCGCGGCGTCGGCGAACACCGCGTCGCGCGGCAGCACTACCGCCGCCGAACGCACCCGATGCGTCGCGGGGTCGGTACCTGGTGGCGGCTCGCCCTTCTCCAGTGCACGCGCCGCACGCATCAACCGCTGCCGCGCCATGATGATGCCGTTGTCGGTCGAGAGCAGGTGCTCACGCGAACGGTCCATGATCGGTCCCATGCTCTCCTGCAGCGACGCATCCTGCATGGCGATTCCGGCGACGCCGCTATACGTCGCGCCCGCCTTCTGTGCCGTGCGATCCATCAGGTAGTCGTTGTCACGGTTCGCCACCGGGATGTAGCTGCCGGGAACGGTACGCGTGTGGATGCCCTTGCCGTCACGCATCGCCTGCACCTCAACCGCGGTCAGCGCGCGCGTCGGATGATAATCGAAGCTCCACGCCCAGCAGTTTTCATCGTCGATCGGAATCCAGAAATGCCCGTGCACCGGATGGTTGCCGCGCGGCGGGATCATGGTGAACGACGGCATGCACCACGGCGTGATGCGCCAGTAATAGCCATCATCGGCGTTGCGCCGAGCGCCGATGAACAGGCCGGCCGGTTGATCGACCACCTCGAACACCGGCATCGCGTCGCCCATGTTGTACTGGTTGCCGCGCGAACCCACCATCAGGGGATCGGTCCGCAGTGCATCGCGATGCAGCCATGACACATGGCTGGAATCGATGCCGCCTTCCAACGCCTGCAGCCAGTTACAGTATTGCAGCCGCTTCGAGGTGTAGGTCTGTTCCGGCGGCACCGTGGCGAATTCGAATTCCGGCAGTCCCGGCCGGTGTTCCGGTGGCCCCATGTAGGTCCACAGCACCCCGCCCCGTTCGACCAGCGGGTAGGATCGCAGCTTGATCATTGCGCGGAACCCGCTCCGCTCCGGTTCCGACGGGATTTCCACACACTGGCCGGTCACATCGTATTTCCAGCCGTGGTAAGGGCAGCGCAGCCCGCATTCCTCATTGCGGCCGAACCACAGCGACACGCCACGGTGGGCACAGAATTCATCCAACAGGCCGTAGCGACCCTGCGTATCTCGAAACGCGACCAGCTTCTCCGACAATAGCTGCAAGCGCACCGGCGGACAGTCGTTCTCCGGCAGTTCCTCCGTCAGCAGGGCGGGCATCCAGTAGCGGCGGAACATCTCGCCCATCGGCGTCCCGGCCGCCGTGCGGGTCAGCAGGTCGTTCTGTTCCTTGCGAAGCATGGCTGTTTCCTCCGCGTCGTCGCCCGAGGCTAGCCCCGACCGTCGCGACCGCATAGCGTTCGGGCTGAACCACGCGAGGCGTTTATGGTCCACTCTGGCGGCTGTCACTGCGGCAACACGAGTTTGCATCTGCGGCTGTCACGCGCCCCCGAGCAAATGCCGTTGCGATCTTGCAGCTGTTCATTTTGCCGGTCGCACGGCACCCGCACCGTCTCTGACCGCGACGGCTGCGTGGAGATCACCGTAGCCGACGCGTCACTGCTCGAGCGCTATCGGTTCGGTTCGCGGACCGCCGATTACCTGCTGTGCCGCCGTTGCGGCGTCTATGTCGGCGCGGTGTGCGAGACCAGCAGCGGCTTGCGGGCGGTGGTGAATGTCAACTGCCTGGACGATCGCGCCGCCTTCACGCAGACCCCCAGCGCGCCCGACTATGACGGCGAAGCCACCGACGCCCGTCTTGCTCGGCGTGCGACAAACTGGATGCCGGCTGTTCAGTATTCCGTTCGACAGCAATTGTAATAGGCCTGTCAAGATTCCGCCGGCGAACCGGGCTAGGCTGCCGGGCATTCAGGCAATGAAAGGATCTTGGTCCCCGATGCCCGACAATGCGGATGGCAACGTGCAGCCTGCCGGCGTTGAAGCGGAACCGGCGACAAGGGCCCGCGGCGCGGAGCAACCGCGCGCGGACGGCCTGTCCTGGGCGCTGCAATTCCGTACTGCCGACGGACAGCAGGACTGGGAGTGGCAGCACTTCGATCTGGTGCATGCGCAGGCCAGGCTGACCATCGAGGCTCGCACCGAGCTCCCCGCCTTCGCCCAACAGATCCTGCTCGGCACTGACGAGAGCCCCCGCATCGTCACCGACGGCAGCGTCGTTGCCGGCGTGCTGCCGGCGTACGCCCGCACTGGCGACGCGCAGGCATTCGAACTCACCGCCTGGCACTTCGCCATGCTGCCGCACTGCCTGATCACGGGCCGTCGTCGTGCCGCGCGTACGCTGGTGAACCTGTGGGAGGCAGTGAAAAGCGGGCTCGCACCGGATGGCCCGGCAAGCCTGATCGATCTTTGCCTCGCCGAGTTCGCACGCGAGATGCGCGCACGGCTTGCTGTGCTGGCGGCCAACCTTGACCCGGTCGAGGATATGCTGATCGAGCAGCGTGGCGCGGGCCAGCTCAACGACCTCGGCGGGCGCCTCGGCGTAATTCGCCGTGAAGCGACGCGGCTGAAACGAGTACTCGTCCCTCTGGTTCGGGCGCTCGATGAAGACGAGGAAGAATTGCCCGCATGGACGGGCTTCTCCGAGCACGGGACCGGGCATCGCATGATGCACGGCGCGCTGGACGACATCGCCGCTCTCTCCGATCGCTCACGCTCGCTGCAGGACGAGTTGACCACACGGCTGGCCGAAGAGACCAACCGGCGCCTGTATGTGGTCTCGGTGGTTACGACACTTCTGTTGCCCGCGACCTTCGTGACCGGCTATTTTGGCATGAACACCGGGGGTCTTCCGTGGGGTGGCGACGCGGCACCCCTGGGCACGCTGTACGCCACCTTGCTTTGCGCTGTGGCCGTGCTCGGCACACTTCTGCTGCTGCGCTGGAAGCGCCTGCTCTGATCGCCGCTCAGTGCCGGACCTGATCGAACAGGTGACAGGCAACAACGCGATCGTCGACCGACCGCAGCGCTGGCTCCTGCTGCCCGCACACCGGCATCGCATGCGGACAACGTGGGTGAAAGCGACAGCCTGACGGGGGGTTCAGCGGACTCGGCACCTCGCCCGCCAGGATGATCTCCTCGCGCCGCTCATCCGGATGGCTCGGCAGCGCCGCCGAGAACAGCGCCGCGGTATAGGGATGTTTCGGTGCCTGCGCGAGCGCCTGCGCGTCACCTACTTCGACGATCTTGCCGAGATACATCACCACGATCGTGTGGCTCATATGCGCCACCGCGGCCAGGTCGTGGGCGATGAACAGGTATGACAGCCCCAACTGGTCCTGCAGGTCCCGCAGCAGATTCAAGATCTGCGCGCGGATCGACACGTCGAGCGCTGATACCGGTTCGTCCAGTACGATCAGCCTCGGTGACAGCGACAGCGCTCGTGCGATCGCGATGCGCTGCCGCTGACCGCCGGAGAATTCGTGCGGAAACAGCTCGGCCGAACGTTCCGGCAGCCCGACCAGATCGAGCAGTTCGAGCACGCGCTTGCGCACCCCGCGCGATGTGACGGTTTCGTTGGTGACCAGCGGCTCGGCGATGATGTCGCTGATGCGCATGCGCGGACTGAGCGATGCGAACGGATCCTGGAATACCGCCTGCACCGACTTCCGATAGTGCCGCCGTGCCGCGGTATCCAGCTCCTGGAGATCGCGTCCCTCGAAGCGGATGCTGCCGCCAGTAGGTTCCTCCAGCCCGAGCACGAGCTTTGCAGTCGTGGTCTTGCCGCAGCCGGACTCACCGACCACGCCAAGCGTGCGCCCGCTCTCGATCGTGAACGAGATGTCGTCGACCGCGCGCACCACTCCCCGAGCGCCACCAAACAGGCCGCGTCGTGCCTGGAAATGCTTGGTCAGGCCTGACGCTTCGATTACGAACGTCACGCCGCCCCGCTCTGCACGGCGACGCTGGCCAGCCAGCAGCGCGCGGTTCGTCCGCCATCCAGGTTGAACTCCGGCGGCGCCTCATTGTGGCAACGATCGAATGCGGCCGGACAACGCGCGGCGAACGCGCAGCCGCGCGGCAATGCCGACAGGTCCGGGGGTTGTCCTTCGATCGCCGTCAACCGCCGGCGGTTGTCGCTCATGCGCGGGATCGAATTCAGCAGCGCCTGCGTGTAGGGATGCGCCGGCGCATTGAAGATGCGCGCGACCGGCCCGGATTCCACCACTCGGCCCGCATACATCACCACGAGTTTGTCGCACATCTTGGCGACGATGCCGAGGTTGTGAGTGATGAAGATCAGAGCCAGGCCGTGCTCGCGCTGCAGTTCGCGCAGCAGGTTCAGGTACTGTGCCTGTATCGTCAGATCGAGACTGGTGGTCGGTTCGTCGGCGATCAGCAGCCGCGGTTCGCATGATATACCGATGGCGCCGACGATGCGCTGACGCATGCCGCCCGACATCTCGTGAGGAAACTGTGTCACGCGGGTTTCGGGCGACGGGATGTGCACCGACTTCAGCAGGGCGCGCGCCCGTCTCCAGGCGTCGGCGCGATCTGCTCCTTCGTGCACGCGGATAGGCTCGCCGACCTGATTGCCGATGGTGAACAGCGGATTCAGCGACGCCATCGGGTCTTGCAGGATCATCGCGATCCGCTTGCCCCGCACGTGCCGCATCTCGGCGTCGGACTTGCGGACCAGGTCCTCGCCTTCGAACCACATCTGGCCACTGACGATCTGCGCCGCGGTAGGCAGCACGCGCAGGATGCTCAATGCCAATGTACTTTTTCCCGACCCTGATTCCCCGACGATGCCGAGCGTTTCGCCGGGTTTGATGCGCAGCGACACATCGTCGACCGCACGCACGACGCGGCTGCCTCGCGCGGAAACATAGTGCGTGGACAGATTGTCGATCTCGAGCAGCGGACGCGCGGCAACCGCCGCCGCGCCGCGGGCCGGCTCAGAGCTGACGGAGCTGAGGGTCGAGTTTGACACGAAGCCAGTCCCCTAGAAGGTTGGCGGAAAGCACCATCAGCATGATGCAGCAGCCGGGCAGCACGGTGAGCCACCAGTAGCCCACCATCAATCCTTGCTTGCCGTCGGACAGCATCAGTCCCCAGGCGGGCTGCGGCGGCGGCACGCCGACCCCCAGGAACGACAGCGACGCTTCCGTGACGATGACGACCCCGAGCATCAGCGTTGCCAGCACGATCGCGGAGTTCACGACGTTGGGCAGGATGTGCCGTCGCATGATCGTCATTTTCGAACAGCCGGCGACGATGGCGAGGCGGACGAACTCGCGTTCCTTCAGCGACAGTACCTCACCGCGAACGACGCGCGCGTAGCGGGTCCAATAGACCAGGCCGAGAATGATGACGATGTTCCACATGCTTGGCCCGACGATGGCGGCGAGGAAGATCGCGAAAGTCAGCGCCGGCAGCGCCAGCCAGGCGTCGGTGATGCGCATGATCAGCTGGTCCACCCAGCCGCCGAGATAGCCGGCCAGGATACCGAGCACCGTGCCGACGACGCCGGCGAAAATAACCGCGGTGAAGCCCACCACCATCGATACCCTGGCGCCGAAGATCAGGCGCGACAGCACGTCGCGTCCCAACTGGTCGGTGCCGAGTAGATGGTCAATGTTGCCGCCAGCCTGCCAGAACGGCGGATGGAACCGTGCGGTGAGGCTGCCGACCTCAGGATTATGCGGCGCCAGAACATCAGCGAAGATCGCCATGAAGGCGATGGTGGCCAGTATGATGACCGGAATGATCGGCAGATCGCCCAGCCCTATCGCGGCGGGCCGCGACGACACCGACGGCGGAAGGACAATGGTCTCACTCGACATGCTCATGGCCGTCACTTCTCCAGTCGGATGCGAGGATCGATCACGGCATAGACGACGTCGACCACAAGGTTCACCACCACGATCATGGTGCCGCCCATGATCACGATGCCCTGCACCACGGGGAAATCGCGGAAGCTGATGCCTTCGTAGAGCAGGCGCCCTACCCCGGGCCAGGCGAACACGGTCTCCACCACGACGGCAACGTTGATCATCAGCACCAGGTTGATCCCGGCCAGCGTCACCACCGGGATCAGTGCGTTCTTGAACGCGTGCTTGCCGATCACCCACGACTGCGGCAGTCCTTTCAGCCGCGCCAGCTTCACGTATTCCGAGCCCAGCACCTCGAGCATCGACGACCGCGTCAGGCGCATATGCGCGGCGGCGAAATACCATCCCAGCGCAAAGGCCGGCATCAGGATGTGCAGCACCCCACCGGACCCGGAGGACGGCAGCCAGCCGAGATAGACCGAGAACACCAGGATCAGCACCAGGCCCACGAAGAACGAAGGCAGCGACAGGCCTAGCAGCGCGAACAGCTTCCCCGCGCTGTCCCAGAACCGGCCGACGCGTACCGCGGCGAGAATGCCGGTCGGAATACCCACCAGCAACGAGAACGCCATCGCCACCAATGCCAGCAACAGCGAATTCGGCAGGCGGTCCAAGTAGAGATCGAGCACTGGCGTCTGGTAATAGAACGACTGGCCGAAGTCGCCCCGCGCCAGGCTCATCATGAACAGGCCGTACTGCGCCCACAGCGGCTGATCGAGGCCGAACTTGTGGTGGATCGCCGCGATGTCCTCGTCGCTGGCGCCAGGTTCCACCAGCAACGCCGCCGGATCGCCGGTGACACGGACAAAGAAGAAGATGGTCAGCGACAGCACCAGCAGCGAGAGCAGCGAATAGCCGAGCCGCCGTGCAACGAACTGCCTCATGGCGACGTCCTTATGCGCTTTTCAGCGTGATGTCTTCATAGGGCGCAGTGTAGACGAAGCCCTTGATCAGGCCGAAACCCGATTCTGCGACCCGCGGCCCGACGCCACTGATGAAGGCAAGCTGCCAGATCCCGACGTACATCGTGCGGTCATCGAGCAGATGCTGCATCTTGGTCAGGATCGCCGCACGCTTGGCATGATCCAGCTCGACCGCCTGCAACGGGAACAGCTCGTCGATCTCCGGGTAGCTGCCATAGGCGTAGTTGCCGCCCTTGACCACGAACTCCTCCAGCCGCGTCGCTGCATTGCCGAATGCGCCGGATGCACCCTGGATGATGTTCTTGTACTTCTTGTCGGCGTATCCTTTGAAGAATGCCGCCCGCTCCAATGGGCGCAGTTTGGCGCGGATGCCGACCTCCGCAAGATAGTTCAGCGCGGCCTCGCCCAGATTCGCATAGGCCACATCGCAGGTATAGAAGCCGGCATCGAAGCCGCCCTCATGGCCTGCCTCCGCCAGAAGCTGCTTCGCCTTGTCCGGATCATACACCGGTGGCGCCAGTTTCTCGTAGAATTCGAAATTCTCCGGGATGACGCTGCCGGTAATATGCGAATAGCCCAGCGTCAGGGCCTTGTTGATCGTGTTGTAGTCGAGAGCATATTTGGTGGCCAAGCGTACCCGCTGGTCGTGCCACGGCGACTTCGCATCCCACTGCTCAGGAAAGTACAGATAGTACGGCGCCGAACCAACCGTCGGCCGCAGCGTCAACCCCGGCGTGCGCCGCAGCTCCTCTGCCAGCTCGGCGCGAATCGAATAGGCGATATCCACCTCGCCGTTCTTGAGGGCGGCAAGCCGCGTCGATTCATCGGGGATCACCCGCAGCACGATCCGCTTCACGCTCGGCGTCTTGCGCCAGTACTGGTCGAACGCCTCCATCACCAATTCGATGCCCGGCGTGAACGACACGAATTTGTAAGGCCCAGCGCCGATCGGCGCTTTCTTGAATCCGTCCTCGCCGACCTTCTCCACATATTTGCGCGGCACGATCCAGCCGGCGCCGGAGGCAACGGTGTAGAACGTGATGAAGTCCGGCCAGGGGTTCTTCAGCCTGAACACGACGCGCCGCGGATCAGGCGTCTCCACCGACGCCACCCGCTCCTTCAACAGGCCATGCGCCGCACCACGATAGCGCTCGAAGGAGAACTTCACGTCATCGGCGGTGACCGGGTCGCCGTTGTGAAATTTTGCCCCGTCGCGCAGCACGAACTCGTAGCTCAGGCCGTCCTCGCCGGCCGACCAGGATTCCGCCAGCGACGGCGACGGATTGCCCTGCGGCATCGGTTTCGCCACCGCGTCGTGCAGCGCGTACAACACCATGAACGGCGTGATGATTCCTGCTGTCTCCGCGGGATCGAGCCAGGTAGGCGCCAGCGTGATATGCACGCCGACGGTCAGTTGGCCCGACGGCGCCGCCGCCTTCGCGGGGCGCGCCGCACCGGCAGCCATGCCAAGTGCCGCAAGCGCCAGCACATCGCGTCGTGTCGTCATCGAGGCTGCTCCGTCAAGCGTTCTTCAGTGTCAGGTCTTCGTACGGCGCGGTGTACGGGAACCCGGCGATCCGGTCGAAATTCGACTCGCCGACCCGCGGTCCGACGCCATTGATGAAGGCAAGCTGCCAGAGATGCGTGCCGATCACCCGCTCGTAGAGGATCTGCTGCATCTTGGTCAGGATCTCCGCACGCTTACCGTGGTCGAGTTCGACCGCCTGCTGCTCGAACATCGCGTCGAGATCGGGGTAACTGCCATAGGCATAGGCGCCGCCCTTCACGATGAACGTCTCGAACCGCGTCGCGGCGTTGCCGAACGATCCGCTGCCGGCCTGAATGATGTTCTTCAGCTTCTTGTCGGCAAACTGCTGGTTGAACGAGACGCGCTCCAGCGGTCGCAGCTTCGCCCGGATGCCGACCGCGCCAAGATAATCGTTGGTCGCCTCGGCCAGGTTCGCGTACGAGCTGTCGCAATTGTAGAAGCCGGCATCAAAGCCGTCCGGAATTCCGGCCGCGGCCAGCAGTTGTTTCGCTTTCTCCGGGTCGTACACCGGTTGCGGCGGCTTCCAGAAGAATTCGAAGTTGTCCGGAATCAGGCTGCCGTGGATACGCGAATAGCCAGCCGTCAGCGCCTGGTTGATCGTCTTCAGATCGAGCGCCAGACGCGCCGCCTGCCGCACGCGCACATCATGCCAGGGTGACTTCGGATCCCATTGCTCCGGAAAATACAGCCAGAACGGCGACTGGATGACCACCGGCTTCAGCGTCAGGCCCGGCGTCTGGCGCAGTTCCGCGGCCAGTTCGCCGCGGATAGAGTAGGCGATGTCGACCTCGCCGCGCTTCAACGCGGCCAGCCGCGTCGCCTCCTCGGGAATCACCTTCAGCACCAGTCGTTTGACGCTGGGCACCTTGAGCCAGTAGCCCTCGTAAGCCTCCAGCACCAGTTCCACGCCCGGCGTGAACGAGACGAACCGGTACGGACCGGCGCCGATCGGCGCCTTCTTGAAGCCGTCGTCGCCGACCTTCTCGACGTACTTCCTGGGCACGATCCAGCCGGCACCGGTGGTCGAGGCATAGAAGGTCAGGAAGTCCGGCCAAGGGTTCTTCAGCCGGAACGTGATGTGCCTTGCGTCCGGGATTTCCACCGAGCCAACCCGATCATGCAGCGGTCCCTTGGCGGCGCCACGGTAACGCTCGAAGGAGAACTTCACATCCTCCGCCGTCACCTTCTCGCCGTTGTGAAACGTCACGCCATCGCGCAATACGAAACTGTAGCTCATGCCGTCTTCGGTGGCCGACCAGGTCTCCGCCAGGCTGTGCGCCGCCAGATCGGCCGGCATCGGCTTCAGCATCGCATCATGCAGCGCGTAGTAGATCATGTAAGGCGTGACGAGCGACGGCGTTTCGGCCGGATCGAACCAGGTCGGCGCCAACGAGATGTGGACCGCGTAGGTCAACTGCCCCGCCGGAGCGGCCGCTCGAGCGATGTCTGGCGCGCCGCCTATGACGGCGGCGGACGCTGCAAATGTTAATACGTCGCGGCGGCTGATCGAAGTGGTGTTACCGCCGGGCGTGGGTCCTGAAATTCCCATTGTCGCCTCCCTGTTGGCTCATTGTTGTTGAGCCTTGCATCCAGTGTAGGCGAGCCATGCGCGGGCGTCACTCCCTTTTCGCACGGTCCAGCGCGATGCGCCCGATCGTCAATACGATGCGCCAGCCGGCGCGGATGCTGCCGCCAAGCGTGCCCGCCACCTTCGAACTGCCGCCGGCGCGACACCGGTACGGCACCGGCAACTCCAGGATGCGCAATCCTGCACGGGCCGCCTTCATCTGCATCTCGATATTCCAGCCGTAGCTGGTCTCGCGCATGCCGAGCCGCGCCAGCGCCTCACGGCTGATGGCGCGGAACGCACACATGTCAGTGTAGCGGACGCCGTACAGCCGCGACATCAGCCATCCCGCCTGCCGTCCGGCCAGGACCTGATGCCAGCTCATCGAGCCCGCTTCGCGTTCGCCCCGCACGCGCGAGCCGATGACAAAATCATGCGTGCCGGCCCGGATCGGCGCAACCAGCATGTCCGCCAGATCGGCACGGTCGGCGCCGTCACCGTCGAGGAACAGGATGATGCCGCAGCCCTCGCCCGCTGCCGCCACGCCCGCGGCGCAGGCGCGGCCATAGCCCCGTTCGCTCAGCGTCACTACACGCGCGCCGGCTGCCTGCGCGATCGCCCCGGTGCCGTCGCGGCTGGAACTGTCGGCCACGATGATCTCGTCCACCACATCGCGTGGCAGAGACGCGATCGCGCCGGCGATGGTTGCCGCCTCGTTCAGCGTCGGAATGACTGCCGCGACGCGGTCCACCCGAAACCTAGAGACTCCAACGCATGCCGCACCCCGCACACGGGCGCGGCGGCGTGTCGCTCAGCAGCGCGGCACGAAACTCCTGATATGCGGCACCGTTCCAGATCTCGCGCAAAGTCTGCTGTGTCGCGTCGCCCAGCGTATAGCTGTCGTAACCGCGCGCGGAGAACGGCGCCATGCAACACGGCAGCGCTCGGCCATGCGCGGTAAAATACATCAGCGACCACGGGCGCCGGCACGCCGACCAGGGTTGCGTCTCATCCTGCCGCTTCAGGCTCAGTCCAGGCTCGGTGGCACCAGAGGCATCCAGCGTGATCCCCAGATCGCGGGCCAGCGCGGCAGCATCCTCGATCGCGCGCGACTCATCGGCGCGCAGCGTCTCGAACAGCGATGACTCGGGCCGCGCCAGGCCATAGCCGGCTTCGTCGTACACCAGCCGCTGCAGATACACCTCCCGCACGCCCATCGACGCCGCCAGGCGGACGAACGCGGGAAGCTGCTCAACCGTCTCCTTCAGCCCGGTAAGCCACAGCGACACGCGTGGCGACGTGGCACCAGTGGCGTGCTGCAGGTCGGTGAAGCCGCGCACATTATGCACGATCCGCGCGAAGAAATTCTTGCCGCGCACGGCGAGAAACGTCTTGGCATCCGCCGCATCAAGCGAGACGCGCAGTTCGTCCAGTCCGGTGTCGATCATCGCCTGATGCTTCTTCGGCGACAGCAGGGTGCCGTTGGTGTTGAACAGCACATAGACGCCGCGGTCCTTCAGATAGCGGATCATGCGCGGCAGCGCCTTCACCAGCATCGGCTCGCCGACGCCGTGCAGCACCACGCGCGACACATCGGGGACCTGCTCGACAATCGAGGTGAACAGCTCCCAGCTCATGTCCGCCGGCGGCTCGAGCGCCTCGAAGGTGCGCGGGCAGGTCTCGCACAGCAGGTTGCAGCGGTTGGTCACCTCCAGGTACAGGCACACCGGCGGCGCCGTGGCCTCGGTCGCGCGCGTCTGCACGGCCTCGAAGTAGCGGCGCGGATCCTTGACCACGGTCATTGTACGCTCCGTACGGCTTGAGGTGGTGCCGGCAGGCGGCGGAACAGATCGATCGTCGCGAGGATCGCCGCCGGAACATAGACCGCTGCGGGCACCGCGAGGTACTCGAATGCGCCGTGCGCCAGAATAGGTGCGGCGGCCAGCATCCACAGCACACCAGGCAATGGTGCAAGACAGGCGAACGGCGCAAGCCAGCCAAGATACCACGGATAATGTGGCGACAGTGCGACCAGCAGCACAGCGCCAAGCACCACCGCCTGGCGTGACTGAACCAACACGCGCGCGCCGGCTGCCGCCGGCAGTACGGTCGCGAACGCGAAGCGCGCGCCCAGGAAGCCAAGCACGGCCAGAACCAGGGCAAAATAGGCCGTGGACGCCCAGGCCGGCAGCGTCACGGCGGTACCGAACAGATCCAGCAGGAAGATGCCGTGACCGTCGGCAACTCCCTCCTCGGAGAGATAGCCGGTGAGGAAACCGAGGACCCGCCAGCCGATCAAAGCGTAAGGCAGATAAAGCACGACCAGCGTCACCGCGAACGCGATCGGCAAACGCCGGTCGCGCGGCCACCAGAAGGCCGGCAGCACCACCGCCGGCAGGAACTTCGTCAGTGTTGCGGCGGCCAGCAGGATGCCGGTCCAGATCGAACGCCCGCGCACAGCAAGCAGCAATGCCAGAGCCAGCAGACCGGCAGCGGCACCATCGATATGCGCGTTGCCGGCGAACTCCCAGACCGGCAGCGGCAGCCACGCATAGATCAGCAGTTCCGCAGGATCACGGCCGGCCACCCGCAGCAGCAGGATTAGTGCGACGATCGCGAGCGTGTCGAACGCGGCGATGATCAACTTCATGCCGAACACGCCGGGTGTCATCGCGGCGGCCATTGCGAAGATCACCTGCGCCGCGGGCGGATACACGGTGTGCGCATAGTCACCGCGATTGATGTGCGAATAGACCGCGTCGTCGCGCAGGAACGCGAGTTCGTCGGCGGACGGCAGGTAGCGATACGGATTGAAGCCGGCAAGCTGGACACGGCCATCCCATACATAGCGGTAAATGTCCGACGAAAGCACCGGCGGCGCGGTCAGCGTCAGCAGCCGCATTGCCACGGCGATGCCGAGCACCAGCCAGAGACTCCGTGGCGGCAGACGACCGCGTCGAACGATCGAGACGGCTAGCAGCCATAACGCGCCGGCGAGGCAAAGACTGACGATGAACGCCGTGAGCCGCCTTTCAGAGGCCAGGCCGACAGGTTGCCAATCCAGCAACGCCAATCCCCCCGCGACCAGCAACACGAGCAGCGTCCCGATCGCGGCCAGCACCGCCAGACGACGCATGGGATCGGTCATTGCGCAGCGAAACTCATGCGTCCGCGCAATCCGTTGCGTTCGATCCATGCGTTGGTGGCCGGGGCGGCATAGCCGTCATCCGTGCCGGCGACGAGCCGGTCCAACGACGCCGCATCATCGACATCGTACCACGACGGCAGCGTGACCACGTCGAGGCCGAGTGCTGTCGCCCGTGCCTGCGTCGCCGCCGCAACACTGCCCGTGCTCCAGGCGATATCGGCGAACAGGTGCGGGTGGGGTTGTTTCATTCCCAACAGGTAGTAGCCGCCATCGTCCGCGCGGCCAAGCGCGATCCGGTCGCCCGGCGCCAGCAGTGCGCGTGCCGCCTCGATCAGACATGCGGTCGGCAACGTCGGACTGTCCGAGTTCACCAGGCACACCGCGCCGAACCCGGCCGCGAACAGCGCCTGCGCCGCATGCAGCAGACATCGGCCAAAGCCCTGAACGTCTGACGGCATCGGCGGCGATCCGTCGGCGAGGACAAAGCCCGTGCCATCAGCCAGATGTCCGGAGAACGAGACCTCCTCGCCAGCCGGCGCATAGGCGACGACGCCCTCGACCGGCTCGGCACGCGCGGCGAGTGCGATGTTCTCGGTGATATCGCGCAGAAACGCCGCGCTGAGCGCCGCGGCCTGCGTTGGATGCAGCGGCGGGCAGAGGCGGGTCTTCGCCCGGCCGGGACGCGGGGCCTTCGCCATCACACCCATCGCGCACATCCCCTGCCGATCCATGCTCAGATGCCGCTGAACCAGTTGTAGCCTCGATCGGTCCAGTAGCCGCGCGGCTGCTTGTCGGTGACATAGATCGCGGTGACGAATTTCGGGTTCTTGAAGCCGAGCTTGGTGGGAATGCGGATCTTGAACGGATAGCCGTACTTCGTCGGCAGGATCTCGTCGGACAGACGGAACGCCATGAGCGTCTGCGGATGCAGCGCGGTCGGCATATCGATGCCCTC
>DASXNR010000097.1:0-9111 GCA_036494925.1 Acetobacteraceae bacterium | reverse complement strand
TCACCGTCACCGATCGCGCGCGCAACCGTTCCCGCAAGCTGGGGCCGTACCGGCTGCCGATGCTGGGCAGCCACAACGTGCAGAACGCGCTGGCGGCGGTGGCGGTCGGCGTCGAGATGGAGATTGACGACGACACGCTGCGCGGTGCGTTCGCGGGATTCCGCGGGGTGAAGCGGCGCTTCACCAAGACCGGCGAGACGGGCGGCATCACCGTCATCGACGATTACGGGCACCATCCGGTGGAGATCGCCGCGGTGCTGAAGGCGGCGCGGCAGGCCGGGGCACGCGACGTGATCGCGGTGGTTCAGCCGCACCGGTTCACCCGCCTGCAATCCCTGTTCAACGAGTTCTGCACCTGCATGAACGATGCCGGCACGGTGATCATCGCCGACGTGTATGCCGCCGGCGAGGCTGCGATCCCGGGTATTACACGCGATGCGCTGGTGGACGGGATGCGGGCGCGCGGCCATCGCAGCGTGGTGCCGCTGCCGTCGCCGGCGCGGCTGGCGGAGATGGTGTTCGCGATCGCCAAGCCTGGGGACTTCGTGGTGTGCCTCGGGGCGGGGAACATCACGGTTTGGGCGGCGGCGCTGCCGGGCGAACTGGCCGAGCTGCAGGGGCGCCGCATCGCGGGGAGTGCGGCGTGATGATGGCCGCAGCGCGCACGCCCGAATTCGCCGACAGGCTCCCGCCGCTCCGTGGCCGCATGCAGCCGAACGCGCAGCTCGCACCGTTCACCTGGTTTCGCGTCGGCGGCCCCGCCGAGTTCTTGGTGCGCCCCGCCGACGCAGCAGACCTCGCGCAATTCCTGCACGCGCTGCCGCTCGACATCCCGGTGCACGGGATCGGCGCCTGCTCCAACATCATCATTCGTGATGGCGGATTGCCAGGAGTCGTGGTCCGACTGGCCCGCGGGTTTGGTGCAATCGCCGTGGAAGCCGACGGCGTGATCGCCGGAGCGGCCGCCCTCGACGTGACCATCGCGGATCATGCCGCCACCGTCGGTTTGACGGGTATCGAATTTCTTTCGGGCATCCCAGGCAGCATCGGCGGTGCGGTGGTGATGAACGGGGGTGCCTACGGCGGCGACATAGCGTCCTGCCTCGACTGGGCGGACATCGTCACACGCACCGGCGAGCAGCGTCGCCTCAGCGCCGCCGATCTCGCCTTCGCCTATCGCCATTCTCGTCTGCCGCATGGCGCCGTCGTCGTGCGCGCCCGGATGCGCGCTCGGCGCGGCATCGCCACTGCGATCGCCGCGCGCATGGCGGAAATCCGTGCTGTGCGCGAGGCTTCGCAGCCGGTGCGCGCGCGCACTGGCGGGTCCACCTTTCGCAATCCGCCGGACATGAAGGCCTGGGAACTGATCGACGCCGCCGGCTGCCGCGGATTGACCCGTGGCGGCGCGCAGGTGTCCGAGAAACACTGCAATTTCCTGATCAACACCGGAACCGCCACGGCTGCCGACCTCGAGGGCCTTGGCGAGGAAGTGCGGCGCCGCGTGCATGCGGCGACCGGTGTCACGCTGGAATGGGAGATCCACCGCATCGGTGTGCCGGCGGGGAAGCCGGAGGTGGTGGCATGACCTTTTCTCCCTCGTCATGGCCGGGCGTTGTCGGGTGGTGTTCGCCATGACCCGTGTGGCGGTCCTCTATGGCGGCATCTCCGCCGAACGCGAGGTCAGCCTTGCGTCCGGCCAGCAGGTGATCCCGGCACTGCGCGAGGCCGGCTTCGAGGTGATCCCGATCGAAGTGGGCGAAGACATCGCCGCCGTCATCGCCGCACTGACCCCTCGCCCCGACGCGGTGTTCAATGCACTCCATGGTCGCTTCGGCGAGGATGGCGCGATCCAGGGTGTGCTCGACTGGCTCGCCATTCCCTACACGCATTCCGGCGTCCGGGCCTCCGCACTGGCGATGGACAAGGTCGCGGCGAAGGCGCTGTTCGCGGCTGCCGGCCTGCCGATTGCACGCGGACACGTGGTGCCGACCGACGAACTGGAAACCACCGACCCACTTCCCCTGCCCTATGTGGTGAAGCCGGTCAGCGAAGGCTCATCCGTCGGCGTCGAGATAATCCGACACGGTGACAACCGCCGCGCCGCGGTTGCGCGAGCGTGGCGCTATGGCAAGGCGGCGCTGGTCGAGGAATACATCCCGGGCCGGGAACTCACCGTCGGTGTGATGGGCGATCGCGCACTCGCGGTGACCGAGATCATCGCCGAGGCAGGCGTGTTCTACGATTACGACTCGAAATACGCCGATGGCGGTTCCCGCCACATCATTCCCGCGCGCGTGCATCCGGACATGTATGATCGCGCACTCGATGTGGCGCTTGCCGCGCATCGCGCCCTCGGCTGCCGCGGCGCTTCACGCTGCGACTTCCGCTACGACGATACCGCGGGCGAACCCGGCCGTCTCGTTCTGCTCGAGATCAACACCCAACCCGGCCTCACGCCGACGTCGCTGTTGCCGGAACAGGCGGCACATCACGGCATGAGCTTCTCGCAGCTCTGCACCTGGATGGTGGAGCACGCGACATGCCGCGCGTGACCCGCGGGCCGCGCAACTCGGTGAAGGACCGGCCGGGCCGGTTGAAGCTGCTGCTGCGTCGGCAGAAGAAACTGCTGCGGCCGGCCGGTTGGATAGTCTTCGCCGCTCTCGTCGCGCTGCTCGGCGTGATCGCCCTGCACTCGGCCGCACCAGGCGGAACGCTGGCGACCCTGCGGGAACGCGTCGGTGGCGTCACCGCCTTCGCCGGACTGCGCGTCACCGACGTGGTGATCGAGGGCCGCGCCAACACGCCCGAACCGCTGCTCCGCGCGGCACTCGGTGTCAGCATCGGCGATCCGATCCTCGGCTTTTCGGTCGAGATGGCGCGGCAGCGTGTGGAAACCCTGTCCTGGGTGGAGCATGCGACCATCGAACGTCGGCTGCCCGGCACTGTTGTCGTCTTCCTGCAGGAGCGCCGTCCGTTCGCCATCTGGCAGAACCAGGCGAAATTCGTGCTGATCGATCGCAACGGCCAACTTGTCGCCAACCAGAACGTTGCCGAGTTCCGTCAGCTTCCGCTGGTCGTCGGGCCCGGCGCACCCACCGCTGCCGCCACGCTGATCGATGCGCTGACCGACCGCCCCGATCTGCAGAAGCGCATTGTCGCGGCGGTGCGTGTCGGCGAGCGTCGCTGGAACCTGCGGCTCAACAACGGCGCCGATGTGATGCTGCCGGAGGGCCACGAGATCGAGGCGCTCGATCGGCTGACCCAGCTTCAGCAGCAGCATGCGCTGCTCGACCGTCCGCTCGCCGCGATCGACATGCGGCTTGGCGATCGTCTCGTGCTGCGCCCGCGACCCGACGAGAAGAAGCCAACATGAACGACATGTCGCGCCGCGTGCTGCCGCCGCCGAACGGTCCCGACGAACCGGTTCGTCAGCGGCATGGCCGCACCGGTCCGTTCGGCGTGCTCGACATCGGCACCACCAAGATCGTCTGCCTGATCGGCCGCACCGAGAGCGACGGTACGCTGCGCGCTCTTGGCTTCGGCTGGCAGAAGGGGCGTGGCGTACGCGGCGGCAGCGTGGTCGATCTCGAGGCGGCGGAGCAGGCGATCCGTGCCGCGGTCGGTCAGGCCGAGGACATGGCGGACACGCGGCTTCGCTCGGTCACCGTCAACCTTACCTGCGGACAGCCGGAGTCGCGGCTGTTCAACGTGCAGTGGCCGGTCGGCGGACGCGCGGTGGATGAGACCGATATCCGCCGCGTGGTGAACGAGGGCAGAGGGCGGGCCGGCGTCGATGGGCGCGAGGTGATTCACGCACTGCCGCTCACCTTCTCGGTCGATCAGACCGACGGCGTCGCTGATCCGCGCGGCCTGTTCTGCGAGGAATTGACGGCACGGCTCCACGTCGTGGATGCCGCATCCACCGCGCTTCGTTCGCTGGGCGCGTGCATCGCGCGTTGCGATCTCGACATCGGCGAACTGGTGTCCGCGCCGATGGCAGCGGGTCTTGCGACTCTGGTCGCCGACGAGCGCGAACTCGGCGCCACAGTGATCGACATGGGCGGCGGCACCACCGGCATAGCGGTGTTCGCCGACGGCCAGTTGCTGCACACCGCACAGCTTCCGGTGGGCGGCGTGCACGTGACCAACGACCTGGCGCGGCTGCTGTCGACACCTGTTGCACATGCGGAGCGATTGAAGGCGCTGTACGGCAACGTGCAGTCCTGTCCTGATGACGAGCGCGAGATGCTGCCGGTGCCGCTGGTTGGCGAGGAAGAGCATCAGATCGCCAAGGTGCCGCGCAGCATGATCGTGAACATCATTCGCCCGCGCCTTGAAGAAACCTTCGAGATGGTGAAGGAACGGCTCGACGGCTCCGGTCTCACGCGCGCCGCCGGAACCCGCGTCGTGCTGACCGGTGGCGCTTGTCAGCTTGCCGGTGCGCGCGAACTGGCAGGCATTGTCCTCAACAAGCAGGTTCGTCTCGGTCGCCCTGTTGCGTTGCGCGGCCTGCCCGATTCGGCATCCGGTCCGGCCTTTGCGACTGCCGCCGGCCTGCTGGCGTGGGCCGCGGGCGATGGGCGCACCATGCACGACGTCGACCTGGAAGCGGAACGTCCGGCGGGTTTCTTCCGCCGCATGGTCAATTTTTTGAAGGATCGCGTCTGATGCACGGCGCGAATCGAAACATGTGGCGTAACACCGCCGGAAACGACTCGGCACGACTGGGGGAGAAGCCGCTATGACCCTGAATCTCACGATCCCGCAGACTCCGCACACCGACTTCAGTCCGCGCATCACCGTCATCGGTGTCGGCGGCGGTGGCACCAATGCGGTCGACAACATGCTCTCGGCGAACCTGCAGGGCGTGGAATTCGTTGTCGCCAACACCGATGCGCAGCAGCTGATGCACAGCCGCGCGGATCGGCGCATCCAGTTGGGGCCCCACATCACGCAGGGTCTCGGCGCCGGGGCCAAGCCAGAGGTCGGCAAGGCAGCGGCGGAGGAGGCCGCCGACGAACTGGCGCGCCATCTGGATGGCGCACACATGGTGTTCATCACCGCCGGCATGGGCGGTGGCACTGGCACCGGTGCGGCGCCGGTGATTGCGCGCATGGCACGCGAACGGAACATCCTCACCGTCGGCGTGGTCACCAAGCCGTTTGGCTTCGAGGGCGTGCGCCGCGCGCGCTGTGCCGATCACGGCATCGAGGAACTGCAACGCCACGTCGATACGCTGATTGTGATCCCAAACCAAAATCTCTTCCGCATGGCCAACGAACGCACCACCTGGAAGGAAGCGTTCAAGATGGCCGACCAGGTGCTCTACATGGGGGTGCGCGGCGTCACCGATCTGATGATGGCACCCGGGCTGGTGAACCTGGACTTCGCCGATATCCGCACCGTGATGGCGGAGATGGGCAAGGCGATGATGGGCACCGGCGAGGCGGAAGGCGAGAACCGCGCGATTCGTGCCGCCGAGGCGGCGATCAGCAATCCACTGCTGGAAGACACCTCGATGAACGGCGCGCGCGGCCTGCTGATCAACATCACCGGCGGCGACGACCTGACGCTGTTCGAAGTCGATCAGGCGGCGAACCGCATCCGCGAGGAGGTGGACGAGGAGGCCAATATCATCTTCGGCTCCGCGATCGACGAGTCGCTGTCGGGCCGCATCCGGGTATCAGTGGTCGCGACCGGCATCGATTCGCCGGCACAGATCGAGCATGAGCGTCCGCGTCTGGTCGCGGTGGGCGGCGGCGCGATGCCGATGCCGCAGCCGATCCCGCTGCCGATGTCGGTAATGGCCGGTGCGATACCGGCACCTGCTCCGGTGATGACATTGCATCCGCTGCGTCAGGCCGCGCCGCAGGTGAGCGCGATGGCTGACCCGATGCCGGAAACCTCTCCGATGATGGAGGCAGCCGGCACAGCGGCACCGCAGCCGATCCCGCACCCGCCGGTTGAGCCGCAACCGCGGCCAACAGCCTCGCGCGCCAACCTGTTTGCCGAGCCGCAACGGGCGCCGAATGCAGCCGAACCGCCGCGGGCGAGCCTGTTCACGGCGATGACCGGGGGCGTGTTCCGGCGTCAGAGGCATGCATCCGCGATGCCGGCGGAGCCGGCGCCGGTACGCGCCGAGCCTGCCATGCATGAACCGCCGCGCGTCGAACCGCCGCGCGCTTCGGTACGCCAGACCGGCGGCGACGAGGTGGGGCTCGATATCCCGGCGTTCCTGCGGCGGCAGTCGTCGTAGCTATCGCGGCGCATCAGTAACGACGTGCAAATGTCATGCTGATGCCCATTGAGCGTTTAGACGGCCGTCGGTATTTCCCGAACGGAAGCTGGGAACTCGTTATGACGGTCACTCGCTCATCGCGGCGCAGGGTGCTGCTTGCGTCCGCCAGTGTCATCGCCGGATCCACTGCCCCGCACCTCGCCGCGGCGGATGCAATATTCACCCCTGGCGACCTGGTGATCAGCACGGTCTCGTGCTCGGTCGTATCCTCGATCTGCAACGGCACCAGCGGCGGACTCGATACGGCGGCGCCGATCGTGCTGGACGAGTTCAGTCTCGGCGGCGGTATTCCCCAGATGCCGGTTGCGACCTTGACCTTGCCGTCGAATATTTCCGGCGAATACGGCTCGGCGTCGGAAGGTATCCTTCAGCTTTCGGGGGACGGCCATTCGCTTACGATAATGGGCTATGGCGTGAACTACGCGACGTTCAATTCCGCGCCACTGGCCACCTATGGCACGACGGCACTCGGGCAGACCACCAGCCTCACCGGTGGTAGTGTCACGACCGTGCCGCGCACGGTCGCGTTGATCGACCACAATGGCAACGTCAATACCAGCACTGCACTGACGGGTGTGTTCAACACCAACAATCCACGCAGTGCCGCGACGGTGGACGGCACATCCTTCTATGTATCCGGGCAGGGCGCCAGCAAGACGGATCCCACCCAGGGCGTGTACTACGCGACCATGGGCGCCGCCACGGCTACGCCCATCGACACCGGCACCGATACCCGTGTCGTGTCCATCTTCAATGAGGGCAGCGGCAACACGCTGTACGTCTCGCGCGACTACAACCCGCCGGGCGGCGGGAGCCAGAACTTTACCAACGTCAGCACTCTCACCGGCCCCGGTGGTACCCTGCCGACCTCCGCTGCGGGCCTGACCACAACGCACATTGTGCCTCCGGCCAGTCCGCCCTCACTCGGCGGCAACAATGGCTCGATCAACCTCGTGCCCGGCCTCGACAACAACGTGAACGCCAGCCGCAATGGCAGCTTCGTCTATCTCAGCCCGGAACAATATTTCTTCGCGAACCCGACCACGCTGTATGTCGCCGACAGCGGACAGCCGAAGAACGGCAACGCCAACAAGGCGGCGCTGGGCGAGGGCGGCCTGCAAAAGTGGTCGCTGATCGGCGGCACCTGGACGCTGGACTACGATCTGTACCAAGGGCTGAACGGGCCTGGCACCGGCGTGGTGAACAATGCCGGTGCCAACTCCGACACCCCGACGGCGCCAGGGGTGACTGGACTGTTCGGCCTGACCGGCGAACTGATCGGCAACAACGTCGAACTGTTCGCCACCAGCTACGGCCTTAACGAACTTTCGCCGAGCTATCTCTACGAAATCACCGATGTGCTCGGCGATACCTTATCATCGCAGGTGTCCGGCGAGGCCTTCGCCATACTCTATTCCGCTCCGGCCGGCAGCTTGATCCGCGGCGTATCGTTCGCGCCAGTGCCTGAGCCGGCGTCGCTGGCCCTGTTCGCCGCCGGACTCGGCGGGCTGGCATTCACGAGGCGCCGCGCGGTTAGCAAAATTCAATAAATTCAGCAGGATACACGGACACACTCAGAAACAAACATTGACTGGCCAAGGCTCGCTGCTGGCAACTAGCCTGCGTCCCGCCACGAGGGTAAGAGACAGGGCGTATGGACGGTTTGCCGCAACCTCTGGATTCCGGCGCCACCACCTGGTGCCAGCAGACACTGAAGGCGCCGATCGGCTGCGTCGGCGTGGGCCTGCACACCGGCCGCCGCGTCAGCCTGACCTTCCGCCCGGCCCCGGTCGACCATGGTGTGGTGTTCCGCCGCACCGACCTCGGCTCGGACATTCCGGCGCGGTTCGATTGCGTCGTTGATACGCGGCTCTCCACCGTGCTGGCGCATGGCAACGCGCGGATCGGCACTGTCGAGCACGTCATGGCCGCACTCGCCGGTTGCGGCATCGATAACGCGCTGGTCGAGGTCGATGGGCCGGAACCGCCGATCCTGGACGGCTCTGCCGCCCAATTCGTGTTTCTGCTGGATTGCGCCGGCACCGTTGCGCAGGACGTGCCACGCGCCACGATCGAGATCCGCCGGCCGGTCCGCGTCAGCGACGGCGATGCGTTCGCCGAACTGCGCCCTGGTGGCGGTGCCCTGGACATGGACATCTCGATCGACTTCGACGCCGCGGCGATCGGCCGCCAGGCGCTCTCGCTGCGGCTGACACCCGAGAGCTTCCGCCACGAACTGGCGCGCGCCCGCACCTTCACCCTGGCCGAGGAGATCGACGAGTTGCGCGCCTCCGGCCTGGCCCAGGGCGGCAGCCTGGAGAATGCCGTGGTGGTCGACCAGGCGCGGGTGCTCAATCCCGCCGGTCTGCGCGTGCCGGACGAGTTCGTCCGCCACAAGCTGCTCGACGCCGTCGGCGACCTGGCGCTTGCCGGCGCTCCGCTGCACGGCCGCTTCATCGCGCATCGGTCCGGCCATACCCTGAACAACCGGCTGGTGCGGGCGCTGTTCGCCGATCGGTCCGCCTGGCGCGAGATTGCGCCGGCGCAGCTTTCGGTCGCCGCCGAGTAGGCCAGCCGCTTCGCACCGTGGCGCCGCATGGTATAAGTGGCGCGATGACACCGATTCATTCCATTCCGTTGTGGCGCTGCGTGCCGGTCCTGCTCGTCGTGGTGCCGCTGCTTGGCGGCTGCGGCGGCGGCTCGAAGGACGAGGACGCAGCCGCCAATGCACCCGTGGCGCCGGTCGAGGAGTTGTACAACAACGGCATCGATGCGCTGAATGCGAAGCGCTATGCCTCGGCCACCGACCAGTT
>DASXNR010000096.1:0-30522 GCA_036494925.1 Acetobacteraceae bacterium | reverse complement strand
TGGCGACCGGTGCTGCGTGACGCGGATGATGAGATGGTGCTCGAAGTGGCGACGAACGGTCGAGCGCATCGTCTTCTGACGTTCAATCAACTGCACTTCGTCGGGGCCGAGAAGTTTCGGGTAACCGTTGAACACCCGGGGCCAGCGTGGCGATCGTGGAGGCAGGCATGACCCAAGCCAACTACGCCCTGAGGCTGCAGGCTTCCATCAAGGCCGAAGCGGAGCGCCTCGCCAAGGCTGAAGGCACAACGCTCAATCAGTTCATCAACGTCGCGGTGGCCGAGAAGATTGCCGCCCTGCGTACCGCCGACTTCTTCCGTGAGCGTGCCCGCCTTGCCGACATCCCAGCCGCCCAGGCGATGCTCGACAGCATCGGCAATGACGAACCACCCCGGTCGGGAGATGAACTGACCGCGCGGAAGGCGCGCCGCCTGCGCCACACCTGACTGCCACAGACCGGAGAGACAATGCCCACCATCGTCCTGTGCCAACCGATGCACGCCAGTGGCATGGCGCTGCTGGAGGCCCGCCACGATGTCACCATCCGCACGCTGAACCGCCCATCTCCCAAGGATCTGGCCGATGCCATGCCGGGCGCACACGCCGTGCTGGTCGGACTGGAGGTGGTGGACGAGAAGCTGCTCGCCGCGTCCCCCGAGCTTCGCATCGTGTCACGCTTCGGCGTCGGCTACGACACGGTCGATATCACGGCCTGCACGCGGCGCGGCGTGGTGGTCGGCGTGACCAACGGCGGCAACGACCTGTCGGTGGCCGAACATACCCTGATGCTGCTGCTCGCCGTCGCGCGCCGGGCGATCGAGATGGACGCCGCGGTGCGCGCCGGACGCTGGATGCTGCGCGATGACCGCCCGATGGGCGAGCTCGCCGGTCGCACCATCCTGGTGGTGGGCTACGGCCGCATCGGCACCCGCGTGGCGCGGCTATGCGCCGCGTTCGGCATGAACGTGATGGTGCGCGATCCCGCCTTTCCGGTGCCGCGTATCGCCGCCGACGGCTTTACGCCGGTCACCGACATTGCCACCGCGCTGCCGGAGATCGACGTGCTGACGCTGCACTGTCCGCTCGGCGAGGACACGCGCCACATGATCAACCGCGAGATGCTCGGCCTGATGAAGCCGACCGCCTGGCTGATCAATGCCGCGCGGGGTCCGCTGGTGGACGAGGCAGCGCTGATCGAGGCGCTGTCGTCCGGCAAACTGGAAGCTGCGGGCCTCGACGTGCAATTGCACGAACCGCCGGATCCGGCCAATCCGCTGCTCAAGCTGCCCAACGTCGTGCTCAGCCCGCACAATGCCGCAGCACCGCTGGAGTGCAACGAGAAGATGTCGGTCCGCGCCGCCAAGAACATGCTGGAGCTGTTCGACGGCGTGCTCGATCCCGGCTACGTGGTCAATCCGGAGACGCTGCCGAACCGGCGGAACGTTTGACAGGTGTTTCCACCACCAGGCTATCTGACGAACAACCAGACGCTGGCGATGCCCAGCGTGCCTTCAGGCCTCTGCCGCCTGGCTGATCGACCCCGCGCGCTGGGCCAAGTCTAACGCGGCGGACGCTCGATTTCTGTCATTCCCGCGCGAGCGGAACCCAGGATAACGGCGCCAGCTTGTAACCTCGGTTCCGGCAGCCATGGGCGCGGATGCGGCGGAAGCGGGGCTGGCATAGCGGACCGATCGCGCCGAATATTGGCCGGCCGCATCGGTGCCGTTCGCCAACGCAGGACTGGGCAGGAGCACAGCATGAACGTCCGCAATCTCCCGCGCCGGCTGGCAGGGTCTCTGCTCGCCGCCGGTTTGCTTGCCCTCGGCGGACAGCGGGCGAACGCTGACGACCTCGCCACGATCAAGCAGCGCGGCACGCTGATTGTCGGCGTGAAGGCGGACTATCCCCCGTTCGGATTCCGCTCGCCCTCCGGCGAGATCGTAGGGATCGAACCCGCACTGGCCGCGGACGTGGCCAATAGCCTGGGCGTGAAGCTGGAACTTGTGCCGGTGTCTGCTGCGAACCGCATAGAGTTGCTGCAGCAGGGCAACATCGATCTGATCATCGCGACGATGAACGGCAACCTGGCGCGCAGGCAGGAGGTCGACATCGTGAAGCCCGCCTACTACGCCGCCGGCTACAACATCATGGTGCCGAAAACGATGCACCTGAAGTCGTGGGCCGAGCTGAAAGGCAAGCCGGTGTGCGGCATCGAGGGCGCTTACTACAACTATGAAGCGGAGATGAACCTGGAGCTTCAGGTCATTGCCTTCACCGGCCCCGCCGAAGCGCTGACGGCGTTGAGACAGGGGCACTGTGTGGGGGTGCTTTACGACGACACTGCGATCCAGGGTGACCTGCTGGAGCCCGAATGGAGCGACTATGACATGCCACTCGAGTCGCTGGAGGTGCAACCGTGGGGTCTTGCGGTGCGCAAGGACCAGCCCGAATGGTCCGCCTACATGTCCGCCACGGTCAAGAGGTGGGTGAAGGACGGCACGATCCTGGACCTCGAGACCAAGTACCATATCAGGCATTCGAAGTTCGCCGAGGATGCGCACCAGAAGGCGTCCGTGCCATCCCGCGATTAGACAGGTGCGTCAGACGTTCCTCAGGCGGTCTGACGAGCTGACCGCCTGCAAGTTGTTCGGTTCCCTGAGGTTCTTGGTCTTCCCCGGCCGATCTGTCTGACAATCGATCCAGTCGGTAATTCTGGCGATGGCATCGCCGAACGCGATCAGCAGTCCCGCGTTGAGCAGCATCAGACTTCGCCTCACGACGATGCCCAAAGGGGCGGAAGTCCATAACGCCGCGAGTACCCAGCAGACACAGGCGACAACGACAAAGGTGCAGATGGATCTGATCCACCGCGTGGTTGGACGAAACCCAAACACAACGGCGATGCCGACCTGCACTCCCCAAAGGGCGGCCACGAGCACGAAAAATCCACCGACGATGCCCAGGAGTTCCATGGCGCGACAGTTTCGCACTTCGCCACGCTCCGCGCCTTGATGTGGATCAACGGGCCGCGAGGGATTCGTTAAACACAGATGAAGAGATCCAGCCGTCGGAAAATGTTGCCGCTGTTCGACCGTGGCGCGCGAACTCACTTTCCTGTGGTCAGGTGTCGCCGTATCGTGATTTTCAAACCCTTCCACCGGCCTCATGATATGCTTCTGTCATGTGACGTGGAGGACCATATATCCATCCGTGTCAGGCGGTGGCCGTGCTTGAAAAATCCATCGCTCGCCTGACGAATGCGCATCCGGTCGCAGTTTCGACGTGACCGATCAAAGCGCAGTGAGATCCTCGGAGGGACCGAATGCGCCGCCTGCTTCTGCTTCTGTCAGTTTCTCTGCTTGCGCTTTCCTGCTCGGACAATCCGGGCCGCGCGCAGGGATATGGATATCCGCCGGGCTACTACCCGCCTCCGCCGCCGCCATACGGCTACTATCCGCCTGGCCCACCGCCATCTGGTTACTACTCGCCCGCCCCACCGCCCGGTTATTACCCACCGAGGCCACCGCCCCCTTACGCCGGCGTTTCGTCTCCCTATCCCAGCGGCCAGGCATACAGCCCAGAGAACTGTGGCACGCCTGACGCGCCGAAGTCTTGCCCACCACTGCCACGTGTTCCACTACCGTATTATCCTGCGAACCGCTGACAGGCCGGCTGTATCCAAGGTTGTCGATGAGAGGGGGATGCGGGCAGTCCCTGCAAAAACACGAGCGGCCGGTCGGTGTCGAGCATCCGGCAGTTCACGCAGTACATGAGCAAGACCTTCGCCGAAACTCAGGGAATCGTTCTGAAGGGGCCGATGGCGATCGATAGCAGGGTCCGCCATCTGTTCCGCGCGCCGGCCACGATGCGATTTCGCCGCCGCATGGCTGGTGGGCCGGAACAATACGGGTACGACGCGGATGTCACGCAAACACGATAAGGACGTGTCGGCTTCGAGGGTTACGACAGAGGCACGACATTGGCTCGAGTATGGCGTCTTTGCGTTCGTTGTCATTACCGCGATGGCGACCGCGACAGCGGCGTGGTACACCAGGGAGGAATGGAAGAGCTCGGTGGACAACGGCCGTCGTCAGCTTCGCGCGTACGTATTTCCCGAGCAAGCGAGCTTGGTATGGCAAGGAGCCGGAAAGCCGGCGGTCGTCGAGATCGTAATAAAAAACAGCGGTCAGACTCCTGCCTACAGTTTGTCGACCGCGACCAAAGTGTTCGTCAGCGACCGTCCACTCCAGACCGATCCCCCGGTTCCGGCGATGCCGCCGAACCACAGCGTGGTGCCGCCAGCAGGCAGCTGCGCCCTCTCGGTCACCATGGATCAGCAGCTGACCGGAGATCAGCTCAAGGCGATACAGAAGGGAAGCCAGGCCATCTACGCCATCGGCGAGATCGCTTATGAGGACGCCTTCGGAGAATGCAGGATGACCCGTTACCGCTTCTTCTATTCGGGCGCTGGCGCCGACAATGGCGCACACATCGACCTGGCTTATCTCGACGAAGGCAACACAGAAGTCCTGTGCTCGAACACGAGATGACCTGCCCTGCGTTCCGGACCCCGCATGGTCGTTTGATCGAGATCAATGCAACGCATGGCGCAGAACGGAGGTCTCAGCCTGACGTCACGGCGGTGATATCGACCTCCATCAGCAGTTCCGGACTTGCGAGGCCCTTCACCACCAGCGCGGTGAAGCACGGCGTGACGCCGTTCAGCCGGCACAGCACGGCGTCCGTCACGCCCGGCAGGAAAGCGCGGTCGGTGACGAACACGGTCGCCTTCACGACATCGGTCAGCCCGGCGCCGGCCTCGCCCAGCAGTACCGCGACATTGTCCATCGCCTGCTCGGCTTGCGCCACTGCGTCGCCGGCGCCGTGCATCACCTCGTCGAGGTCGGTGCCGGTCTGGCCGCGCAGAACGACATGGTCGCCGGAGCGTACCGCCATGCAGAAGTCGCAGTCGAGCGCCTGTTGGGCGAATCCGTAGCGCACCGCGTTGGAATGGTAGGGCCGCAGCCGCTGATGCGGCCCGTCCCGCTGGCGCAGCACGTGGGCGTCGATCTCGAACAGTATCTCAGGCCGGGCGAAGCCGGCCACGATCAGTCCGGTGGAGACCGGATGGATGCCGCGAAAATGCTGGCCGATCACCGGGTAGACCGCGCCACGATAGGCACGGTCGCTGATGTAGACGGTGATCTTGCACACCTCGTCCATACCGGAGCCGGCTTCGTGCAATAGCGTCGCGAGATTACTCAGCGCGAGATCCGCCTGCGCCGCCGCATCCTCCGGCCGCCGTCCCGGGCCGGCCATGAAGCTGCCGTCCAACGCCGAACCGGTCTGGCCGCGCACAAACAATTCGGTTTCGCCGGCGGCCACCATCGCACCTTGCCAGGCGATGTCCTGACCGAACCAATCCTTCATCTCGAAGCTGCGCAGCCGTTCCACCGGCGAGCCGATCACCGCCTCGGCATCGATCTGCACCATCAGTTCCGGCAGCGGCAGGCCGGTGACCAGCAGACCGGTGCTGACCGGGAACACATCGCGCAGACGGCGGCCGATCGCCTCGTACACCGGTTTGCGGTGCGCACGATCGACCAGCGACGTGGTCAGCCTGGTGATGTCGCGCAAAGATCCGCCGGCGGCCTGCAATGCCGTCTCGAGCTGATCGAGTGCGGCATGGGCCTGCGCCGCGGCATCGCCCGGTCCGGCCACCGAACCGTCTGGCCGCAAGGCGCTGCGTCCGCTCAGGAACACACGCGAGCCGCAGCGAACGGCGCCGGCGACGGGCGACGCCGCGATATTGAACGGCAGCAGGTGAGCGCGGGACATGACCAATGAAACCACGGATGAACACGGATGCACACAGATGTTTTCATCCGTGTTCATCCGTGTTCTTCTGTGGTTGCAGAATTCGTCGAGGCACAGATGGCGGATGCGGGGCACCGTCGACCGAACCACCTGGACATCGACGCCGACTCGGTGACGAATCGCGTGGTGGCGTTGCGCCGACGTGTCGGGCCCGGGGTGAAGATATTCGCGGCGTTGAAGGCCGATGGCTATGGCTTCGGCACGCTGCCGATGGCGCGAGCGGCGCTGGCAGGCGGCGCCGATGCGCTGTCGTTGATCGACCGCGCCGAGGCAATCTCGCTTCGCCAGGCCGGCATCGATGCGCCGATCCTGCTGTATGCCGGCGCGCCGATCGATGCCGAGGCGGTGGCGATGGCCGAAGCGTCGCGCCTGACACTGACCGTGCTGAACCAACGCGAGATCGACATGGTGGCGCGCCATGCCCGCGCGCCGATCGAACTCGCCATCAAGCTGGAGGTCGGTGCGGAACGGATCGGCGTGCTGCCCGACCAGCTTGTCGGTATGGCGGAACGCATTGCGCAACATCGCCTGTTGTCACTCGAGATCGTCAATACCCATCCGACCTTCCGCGACGATGCGCCGGATGCGGTGGTGCTGGAGCAGTTCCGCCGTTTCGTCGCGGCACTGAACCGGCTGAGGCAAGCCGGCCTTGGCCAGCCGATGCGGCTGTTCGCCTCGTCGAAGACACTGGGGCGGTTGTCGCGGATGGAACTCGACGCGGTCGATCCCGGCCAGTACTTGTTCGCCGATACCACCGAACTGCCTATCATTCGATCGTTGCGGACGGTGCTGACGCAGGTGCGTGCGGTGACGCGTGACTTCGCGCCCGAGCATGCCCCGTTCGACATCGCCAAGGTCCGGCGCGTCGGCGTGATTCCGTTCGGCAAGGTGGATGGCGGCGGCCGCTGTCATGCCGCCGAGGTGCTGCTGCGCGGCCGGCGCGCGCCGATCCTGGGCGGGCCGTCGCTGGAATACATGCGGCTCGACCTGTCGGCGATCGACGATGTGGACGAAGGCGACGAGGTGATGCTGATCGGCCGCCAAGGCGGCGCGCAGATCAGCCTGGCCGAGGTGTGCGCCACGCAGGGCGCGACGCCATCCGATATCGCGATGGCGATCGGCCCTGCGGTGCTACGCACCTGGCATGCGACGCGAGCTTAGTACTGGGAGTAATATCCGCCGTAGGGCGGCGGTGGCGCATACACCACCGGCGGCGGCGGGGCGTAGTACTGCTGCTGTTGTGAGGCGATCACGCCGCCGATGATGGCGGCGGCGCCCAGCCCGAGAACGGCACCGGCGACCGCGCCACTATTGTCGTGGTCGTGATGATGCCAGTCGCCATGCCAGTCGCGATTCGGCCCGCGATGATCACGCCAGTCGGCGTGGGCAGCGGGCGCAGCCAGCAGGCCGGCCGCGACGGGAGCAGCGATCAGCAGGGATGACCAGATTCGCATGACGCATCCTTGTCCTGAATGTCTGTCACCCAAGCTGGTGGCTGGTCGTGGCCGGAATGGGGCGGTACGGTGATTTGTTGACGGCGCGTCCTCAGTGGTAGGTGCGACCGCCATCGACCGCCAGGTTGATGCCGGTAACGAACGAACTCTCGTGCGCGGTAAGGAACAGGATGCCGGCGGCGATCTCTTCCGGCGCGGCAGGCCGGCCCAGCGCATAGCGGTTCACGATCGCGGGAATCACCGAGCCGGCCGCATCACGCAGCGTGCCGTCGGTCATCGGCGTCTCGACCGCACCCGGACACACGGCATTGACCCGGATCGCCGGGGCGAGTTCCGCCGCCAGCGCTCGCGTCATCGCGATCACGCCGCCCTTCGATGCGACATAGGCAGTGCTGCCGCCGCCGGTCGGCAGCAGCCCGACCCCCGAGGCGATGTTGACGATAGTCGCGCGCTCGGCCTGGCGCAGCAACGGCACCGCCGCCTGCACGCACAGGAAGGTGCCGGTGAGGTTCGCCGCGATGGTGGTGTTCCACGCATCGGCCGTGGTCTCCATCAGTCCCATGTTGAAGAACACGCCGGCGGCGTTCACCAGCCCGTCGAGTCCGCCAAGCGCTTGCGCCGCTTGCTGCATCGCGCGTGCGACGGACCCAGCGTCGGACACATCGGCGGCGATCGCATGGGCGCCAGCGACGCGCGCAGTATCGCGATCCAGCACGGCAACCGCTGCGCCCTCGCGCATGAACAACTCGCATGTGGCGCGGCCAATGCCGGATGCGCCGCCCGTGACCAGGATCTTCCGATTTTCCAGCCGTGGCATGAACGTTTCCCTCCGCAGCGTTGCCTGTTACCAAATAGCATGACACGGTACCTGTCGGTAGCACGCCGCAGGAGGCAACGATGGATGTGGGCATGATTGCAATCGCGGCGGCTGAGTGATGGGCGACGAACTGCTGTATCGGCTGGAGAACCGCGTCGCGATGCTCACGCTGAACCGGCCGGAGCGGCTCAACGCGCTGACCAAGGAGATGATGCAAGGTCTGCGGGAGCGGCTGTCGGCGTGTGCGGTCGACGAAGCGGTCGGCTGTGTGGTGCTGACGGGTGCGGGCGGCGCGTTCTGTGCCGGTGGCGACGTGCGGGCGCAGGCGCGCGTCGCCGCCGAGGGGACCACGGAGACGCCGGAACAGCGAACCGATCTTTTGCGTGCCTCGATGGAAGCGTCGCGGCTGCTGCACGAGATGCCGAAGCCGACGATCGCGATGGTGAACGGTGTCGCCGCGGGGGCCGGACTGTCGCTGTCGCTGGCGTGCGATCTGCGCATTGCCGGACGCAGTGCGCGGATGACCACCGCGTTCGCCAAGGTCGGGCTGTCCGGCGATTACGGCGGCACATGGTTTCTCACGCAACTGATCGGCCCGGCGAAGGCGCGGGAACTGTATTTCCTGTCCGACGTGCTGGACGCTGCGCGCATCGAGGCGCTGGGGCTGGCCAACCGCGTGGTCGCCGACGATGCGCTGGTGGCGGAGACGATGGCGCTGGCGGAGCGGCTGGCCAATGGACCGAGCGTGGCGCTGCGCTACATGAAGCGGAACCTGAATGTCGCGGAACATGGCGACCTCGCTGCCGGCCTGGACAGCGAGGCGTATGGGATGTTGCGTTGTCGTGCCAGCGAGGATCACAAGGAGGCGGCGCAGGCGTTCGTGGAGAAACGCCCCCCGGCGTTCAAGGGGCGTTGACATACCAAATCGTATGAAATACTACCAATGGGTAATTACGCGGAGCCACGCGCCATGAGTGCTGCCAGGTCGTCAAGCGTCGTCGATGTCGTGATTGTCGGCGCCGGTTTCGCCGGCATGTATATGCTGCATCGGCTGCGCGGTCTCGGCCTGTCGGCGCGCGTGTTCGAGGCGGGCAGCGGGGTCGGCGGCACCTGGTACTGGAACCGCTATCCCGGCGCGCGCTGCGATGTCGAGAGCATGCAGTATTCCTACTCATTCTCGCCGGCACTGGAGCAGGAATGGCAGTGGAACGAACTGTTCGCCTCGCAGCCCGAGATTCTCCGCTACGCCAACCACGTCGCGGACCGTTTCGACCTGCGGCGCGACATCCAGTTCGACACCAGGGTGACCGAGGCGCGGTTCGACCGCTCGACGCATCGCTGGGACATCCGCACCGATCGCGGCGATGTGGTGTCGGCGCGGTACTGCGTGATGGCGACCGGCTGTCTGTCCACCGCGCGCGTGCCGGATTTTCCCGGCCTCGAGCGCTTTACCGGCAGCACCTACCACACCGGCCACTGGCCGCATGAGGGTGTCGATTTCACTGGCCGGCGCGTCGGCGTGATCGGCACCGGATCGTCGGCGATCCAGGCGATACCGGTGATCGCTCAACAGGCGGCGCACGTTACCGTATTCCAGCGCACGCCGAACTTTTCCATCCCATCTCGCAACGGTCCGATGACCGATGGCTACGCCCAGGAGTGGAAGTCCGACTATCCCGCGCGGCGCGAGCAGGCGCGGCACGCGCGCACCGGCATCCTGAACAATCCCAACGATATATCCGCGCTGGAGGTGTCGGACGAGGAGCGGCAGCGTATCTACGAACAGCGCTGGGCCGAGGGCGGCACCTACTTCCTGGCAGCGTTCAACGACCTGATCTTCGACCGTCAGGCGAATGACACCGCAGCTGATTTCGTGCGCGACAAGATCCGTGAGACGGTGCGCGACCAGGCGACCGCCGAACTGCTGGCGCCGAGCAACCATCCGATCGGTACCAAGCGCATCTGCGTCGACACCGACTACTACGGCACCTACAACCGCGACAACGTCACGCTGATCGATGCGCGTGCCACGCCGGTCGCCGAGGTCACCGTGCACGGACTGCGCGCCGGGGACACGGAATACCAATTCGATGCCATCGTGTTCGCCACCGGTTTCGATGCGATGACCGGCGCGCTGACCAGCATCGACATCGAGGCCGACGAGCAGACGCTGCGGCAGAAATGGGAGGCGGGACCACGCACCTATCTCGGCCTGATGACGGCGGGCTTTCCCAACATGTTCATGATCACCGGGCCGGGCAGTCCGTCGGTGCTCAGCAACATGATGGTGTCGATCGAGCAGCACGTCGACTGGATCGCCGACTGTGTGGCGTATCTGCGGGCGCACGGGTTGGACTGCATCGAGGCGACGCCGGCGGCCGAGCACGCATGGGTCGAACATGGCAACGAGGTGGCCTACAAGACGCTGTACCCGCTGGCGAACTCCTGGTACATGGGGGTCAACATCCCTGGCAAGCCGCAGGTGTTCATGCCGTATATCGGCGGCGTCGGCGCCTACCGGCAGACCTGTGACGACATTGCGACGGATGGCTACCGGGGGTTCAGTTTGACCGCGCAGCCCGCCGCGCTGGCCGCAGAGTAACCGTCACGCCTTGTCGTGGATGAACCGGTCGATCTTGCGATAGTGGAACATCCACTTCCCGTCCTGCTTCACCATGTCGTCGGTATAACTGCCCGCTGAACCGAGCTTTGGTCCATGCTCGCTGTTCTGCACCGTGACCCAGTTGGAGAAGCATTTCGCGGTCGCGCCCTCGACCTTGATCACGATGTTGGTGCAGTGATGGATCGCGCGCGGGCGCGCGGTGCCGGGCTGGCGCAGCCGGCGCACCAGCGCCTCGACCTCCGCCCGGCCGGTGCCTTTGCCGAAGGCGGTGTCCCAGGTGCCGTCCTCGGTGAACAGTGCCGCCATGTCGGCGAAGCGGTCGTTGTCCAGGCGGAAGCAGTATTCCGCCATCAGCTCGCGGATCGCATCCTTCTCTTCCAGGTCGCTCATGCTAGGTTGCCTCCTGCCATGTCCTATGTTGCGATTGCACGCGAGAAAGCCGCGCTTGTCGAGCGCACCGGACTGCTCGGCGAAGGCAGCGCCGGGCGTCAGGTGGTTGCGCGCTTCTTCATCGAAGGCTTCGGCACCGACGCGCAGCGCCCCGCCTGGCTGCCGCACCTCGCAGCGGTGGCGATCTCCGAGCCACGCGTCGGCGCGCATCCCAAGCGGCTGACCACGCGCGCCGAGGAAGATGTCGACGGATACAGGATCTTTGGCGAGAAGGCGTGGGTGACCAACGGCCCGCTCGCCGCGGTATTCATCGTGCTCGCGATCACGTCGGTTGAGGATGGCCGCAAGCGCTACAGCGCGTTCCTGGTGCCGCGCGATACGCCCGGTCTGTCGATCGATGAAGCGCAACAGTACCGCGCGCTGGCGCCGTCGCGGCATTGCGGACTGAAGCTGGATGGCTGCCGCGTGCCGCGTTCGGCGCTGCTCGGGGCGCCGGGCACCGCCTACGAGACGATGGCGCTGCCGTTCCGCGATGTCGAAGATGCGGTCGGGACCTTCGGCCTGCTTGGCGCATTCCGCTTTCTGTTGTCGCGGTTCGCGCGGTTGGGTGATGCCGGTGACGAAGCGGCGCTGTCACTTGGCAGGCTGGCGGCTCTGGCCGAGGTGTTCGCCGTGACGGCCGAGGCGGTGGTCGAGGCGCTCGATGCCGGCAGGCTGGCATGCCGTTCCGCGGCATTGGTGGGGCTGCGCGTGCTCGCGGCGGACATGTTGCAACATGCACGCGCGCATCGCGATGCGTTCGGGCCCGCCGCCGATGCGGCGGTCGAACGCATGTTCGGCGACCTCGATGTTTCACTGTCAGTCGCGCGCGGCCCGCGGATGGCGCGTCAGGCGAGGTTGGGCACCGAGCTGATTGCAGCCGTTGCGCGCGCCTGATGGGTTTCGCTGCGCTCTACCCATCCTACGCGATGCTGCGCGACGCCATCTCGAACGTGCCCTTGCTGAGGCCAGGGATGTCGAGAATGCGTTGCAGTTCCTGTTTCATCAGCGCCTGCCGCGCCGGCTCAACCCGTCGCCACTGACCCAATGGCGGCACCATGCGCGCGGCGACCTGGCTGTTCATCGGGTCCAGCGCGATGATGGTGTCGGCCAGGAAGCGATATCCGCTGCCGGACGGATCATGGAACCGCACCTGATTGCCCGACGCGAAGCTGGCGATCAGCGCGCGCGCGCGATTCGGATTGCGCAGATCGAAGTCCGGGTGTTTCGCCAGCGTGCGCACGGCCGTCGTCGTGTCGGGCAGCGGCGACATCGCCTGGATGGCGAACCACTTGTCCAGCACCAGGTCGTCGCCGCGCCAGCGTGCATGGAATGCGTCCAGCGCAGCTCGCCGCTCCGGACAGTCGATTGCCGACAGCACGGCCAGCGACGCGAGCACGTCGGTCATGTTCTGTCCGGCATCGAACTGCGCCTTGGCGCGGGCGATCCCATCGGCATCGCCATCCGCCGCCAGATACGCGAGACAGGCATTGCGCAGCGCACGGCGGCCGATCGCCGCACCATCGATGCGATACGGCCCGGTGTCGGTCAACCGCTGGTAGGTCGCTTGCAGTTCGCCGCGCAGAGCCTGGCCGATCGCAGCGCGCGCACTGTTGCGTACCGCGTGGATCGCATCGACATCGGCGACCGCCATCTGATCGGCGAGGAACGCCTCACTCGGCAATGCCAGCGCCTCGGCCGCGAACGCCGGGTCCGCATCGGCGGCCCGCAGCGTCGCCGCCAACGCATCGATCAGCCCTTGATCCAGCGTGGCCGTCTCGCCGCGCCGCCACGCCGCGCCCATCGCCAGCAGCAGATGCGTGGCGTATTGCTGCGCCGACTCCCAGCGCACGAACGGATCGGTGTCATGCGCGGCGAGGAACTGCAACTGCGCAAGCGGCACCCCCGACAGCTTCACCGGTGCGGAAAACCCGCGCAGCAGCGATGGCACCATGCGTTCCGCCACATCGTCGAACCCGAAGCTCTGCTCCGCTTCGCCGAACAGCAGCGTGCGCGCCGTGACCTCGCGGCCGCCGCCATCGAGCAGCCCCATCACCACCGGAATCGCCAGCGGCTGTTTGTCCGGCTGGCCCGGTGTCGGCGGCGTGCGCTGCGCCAGCGTCAGCGTGTATCGGCGCGCGCCGGCGTCGTAGCTGTCCGACACCGAGACCTCCGGCGTCCCTGCCTGATGATACCAGCGACGGAACCGCGTGAGATCGACCCCCGAAGCGTCCTGCATCGCCCGGGCGAAGTCATCGATGGTGACCGCCTGATTGTCGTGCCGCGCGAAATACAGGTCCATGCCGCGGCGGAACGCCTCGCGCCCGATGATCGTCGCCATCATGCGGATCACCTCGGCGCCCTTGTTGTACACCGTCGCGGTGTAGAAGTTGTCGATCGTGATGTAGTGGTCGGGCTGCACCGGATGCGCCAGCGGTCCGGCATCCTCGCGGAACTGTGCCGCTCGCAGCGCGCGCACGTCGCCGATGCGCTTCACCACGCGACTGCCCTGGTCGGCGGAGAACTCCTGGTCGCGATAGACCGTCAGCCCTTCCTTCAGCGAAAGCTGGAACCAGTCGCGGCAGGTGACGCGGTTGCCGGTCCAATTGTGAAAGTATTCGTGCGCGATCACCGATTCGATGGCCTGATAGTCGCCATCGGTCGCCGTATCCGGCTTCGCCAGCACGTATTTGGTATTGAAGACGTTCAGCCCCTTGTTCTCCATTGCGCCCATGTTGAAGTCGGACACGGCGGCAATGTTGAACACGTCAAGGTCGTACTCCAGCCCGAATACGTCCTCGTCCCACTTCATCGCCGTCTTCAGCGAGCGCATCGCATGTGCGCAACGATCCTCGTCGCCGCGGCGCACCCAGATGCCGAGTTCCACCCGGCGACCGGAGCGCGTGACGAAGTGGTCCTTCACCGCGACCAGATTGCCGGCGACCAGCGCGAACAGATAACTCGGCTTGGGATGCGGATCGGTCCAGGTGATGCGGTGGCGGCCGTTGCCGATATTCTCGATCGCACCAGGATTGCCGTTCGACAGCATGACCGGCACCGCGGCCGCGTCGGCGGTGATCGTGGCGGTGAAGCGCGCCATCACGTCGGGGCGGTCGGGAAAATACGTGATGCGGCGGAAGCCCTCCGCTTCGCACTGGGTGAAGTAGCTGCCGTTCGACGTGTAGAGGCCGGACAGTTCCGTATTGTCCTTCGGCGCGATGCTGGTTTCTATTTCCAGCGTGGCCGTGTCGGGCATATCGGGAATCAGCAGCCTGCCGTCCTCGACCAGATAGCGATTGGCGCCCAGTTCCTCACCGTTCAGCGCCACGCGTATCAAAGTCAGTGCCTCGCCATCCAGCAACAGAGGTGCTTCGCGATCCGTGGCGGCGGGATTGCGCCGTACCGCCACGCGTGAGCGCACGCGCGTCGCAGCCTCGTCCAGATCGAACGCAAGTTCGACGGTATCGACCAGGAAGTCCGGCGGCCGATAGTCGGCGAGCCGTGTTTCGCGCGGCGTGGTCTGTGGCGGAGCGGAACTGACGTCGAGTGGCATCATGCGGCGAACCTCGGGCCTGTGGCGCGCAACTTGCCCTTTGCGCTGGTGGGAGCACAATATCCGATCAGGGAATGGAGAAAAGTCCGATGGCAGCAGAATTCGACCTGATCATCCGTGGCGGCACCGTGGTCGATGGTACCGGGCGCGCACCGATCGAGGCCGATGTCGGCATCAAGGGCAGCCGCATCGCAGCGATCGGCACGCTGGCGAGCAACGGCGCCAAAGAAATCGACGCCAAGGGCAGGCTGGTCACGCCGGGCTTCGTCGACATCCACACCCACTACGACGGCCAGGCGGTATGGGACAGCCGCATGACGCCGTCCTCGATGCACGGCGTCACCACCGCGGTGATGGGCAATTGCGGCGTCGGTTTCGCGCCCTGCAAGCCCGCCGACCGCGAGAAGTTGGTGGAACTGATGGAAGGCGTGGAAGACATCCCCGGCCCGGTCATGCACGAAGGCTTGAAGTGGGAGTGGGAGTCATTCAGCGAGTACCTCGCCGCGCTGGAACGCCGCAACCGCGACATCGACCTCTGTGCGCTGCTGCCGCACGCCGCCGTGCGCGTGTTCGTGATGGGCGAGCGCGCGCTCGCCCTGGAGAACGCCAACCAGGCCGACATCGCACAGATGCGCGAGATCGCCGCCGATGCGATGCGTGCCGGCGCGTTCGGGTTTTCCACCTCACGCAGCCTGAGCCACAAGACCCTGAGCGGCGATCCCACGCCGACGCTGCGCGCGCAGGAGGATGAACTGACCGGCATCGCGATGGGTATGCGCGACGCAGGCTCCGGCTTCCTGGAGATCGTGTCGGAATGGGCGCCGGACCCCAAGGCGGAGTTCGATATGCTGCGCCGCGTGATCGAGCGTTGCGGCCGGCCCTGCGTGTTCACGCTGACCCAGCGCCATTCGCGGCCGACGGTGTGGCGCGATCTGCTCGGCTATGCCGATGCGGCGATCGCTGCCGGCGTGCCGATCCGCCCGGTGGTGGCGCCGCGGGCGATCGGCATCCTGATGGGACTGGAGGGCAGCCAGAATCCGTTCTCCGGTACACCGTCGTACAAGTCGATTGCCCATCTGCCGCTGGCGGAGCGGGTGCGGCGGATGCGCGATCCCGAGTTCCGCCGGCAGTTGCTGTCGCAGGACCCGAAGAAGGAAAGCACCTTCGTGCTGATCAACCGGGTTTCCTATGCGCAGATGTTCCACTTCGGCAATCCGCCAAACTATAAGCCGCGGCGCGAGGATTCATTCACCGCGATCGCCGAGCGCGAAGGGCGGCAGCCGGAGGAGGTCGCCTATGACGCGCTGCTGGAGGACGACGGCCACGCGTTCATCTACATGCCGCTCGGCGGCTATGCCGATTACGACTTCTCGGTGAGCGAGACCACACTGGCGGATCGCAACACGATCATGGGTCTGGGCGACGGCGGCGCACACGTCGCGTTCATTCTGGATGCGGGCTACCAGACCTGGCTGCTGACGCATTGGGGCCGCACCATGCAGCGCTGGCCGATGCCGGAACTGATCCGTCGCGTCACGTCGGACACGGCGCATGCCGCCGGGCTGCACGACCGCGGCGTGTTGGCGGTGGGCAAGAAGGCCGATGTCAACGTGATCGACTGGGACCGGTTGGGCTGCGACAAGCCGTACGTGGTGCACGACCTGCCAGCCGGCGGCAAGCGGCTGATGCAGAAGGTGCACGGCTACGATGCGACGATCGTATCTGGCTGCGTAACGTATCGCGACGGCGAGGCGACCGGCGAATTGCCGGGCCGGCTGGTAAGGGGGCAGCAGGCTGCCTGAGCCGGTCGACGTCCCGCCTACAGCAGAGATCCGCCCTCGACCAACAGAATACTCCCGGTGGTCGCCGTCATCAGCGTGACGACGGCCATTACGGTCTGCGCCACCTCGTCGGCCTGAACCACGCGCTTCAGCGGCGTTCGCTGGGCCGCGCGCTCCACCATCTCGGTGGTGCGGCCGGGCACGAAGCCGGTGTCCACCGCACCTGGCGATACCGACAGCACCCGAATGTTCGGCCCCAGCACGCGCGCCAGCGATTTGGTCATGGTGTCGATCGCCGCCTTCGAGCCGCCATAGGCGATGTTGCTGCCGCCGCCGGAAAGCGCCGCGCCCGATGAGATGTTGACGATCACCGCATCGTCCGATCGCTGCATCAGTGGTGCGAAGGCACGGACGGTCGCGAACGGCCCGCGCACATTGGCGACGAAGATCGCGTCGATCAGTACGTCGGTCAGCGCGTCCAGATCGGCGTGCGGAATCATCCGCGTGAAGCCGGCGGAGTTCACCAGCACGTCGCAGCGTCCATAGTCGCGCTCCACCATCGCGGCGACCTCGCGCAGTGCGGCGGTGTCCTCCATCGGCATGTGCGCGGTACGATGGCCGTCGCCGGACAGTCCGGCGACCACCTTCTCCGCTTCCACGGTGCGGCTGTTGTAGCCGACTACAACCTTGGCACCGGCATCGGCAAAGCGGCGTGCGGTGGCGGAGCCGATGCCGCCGGACGCACCAGTGATAACGGCGACCTTGCCTTGCAGGTTCATGTGTGACTCTCCAGGAAGACATGGATGGCCCGCCTGCGCGGACCATGACCGGGTTCGCCGCTCAGAACATCGGGCCGCGATTGGCGGCGCCGCCGTCGATGGTGATGATCGTTCCGCTGGTATAGGCCGATTTGTCCGACACGAGGAAGGCCACCATCCAGCCGATCTCCTCCGACCTGCCGGCGCGACCAAAGGGCAGGGGCTGCATCAGCTCTTCCCAGCGGTTGGCGTCGCCCAGGCGATCCTGCGCGCGCTGCTGCATGATCGTCACCAGCCGGTCGGTGGCGATCGCGCCAGGGTTGATGCCGACCACCCGCAGATTATCGGCGGACGCGGCGCCGCCCAAAGTCTTGGTGAATGCCATCAATCCCGCATTGCCGGTCGAACCGGCGATGTAGCCGGCATCCATCCGCTCGCCGGCCATGCCGAGGATGTTGATGATCACACCACGGCCGCGCTGCTTCATCAGTGTATAGAAGCGGCGGCACATGTTGATGTAGCCGTACATCTTGAGATCCCACGCCTCGCGCCAGCGCGCCTCGTCGATCTCCTGCAGGTTGCCACCTGGAATCGCGCCGGCATTGTTCACCAGAATGTCGATGTCGGGGTGCAGCTCGGCAAGCCGGTCGACATTCGCACTGTCGGAAACATCGAACGCGTGAATCTCCGCGCGCACGTTCCAGCGCGATGCGATGCTGTCGCGCACAGCGTCGAGGTCGGCCTGCGTGCGCGAGACCAGGATGACGTTCACGCCTTCCTCGGCCAGCACCTCGGCGGCGCCGCGCCCGATGCCCTTCGAGGCGCCGGTGATCAGCGCCGTCCTGCCACGCAAATTCAGGTCCATCGTTGCCCCCATGTGCGATGCCGAACCCCTGTGGTAGCAGTCCATTCCACATGGGCACAACGACCTGCCGACACGGAGGATGACATGGCGCTGGATGCATATATGACCTTGAAGGGAAAAGTATCCGGAGACATCAAAGGATCGGTGACAACACCGGGTCATGAGGGCGCCATCAGAGTCGTTGCCGTCCAGCACGAAATTACCAGTCCGCGCGATGCGCAATCCGGACTGCCGACCGGCAGACGCCAGCACAAGCCGTTTGTGGTGACCAAGGAACTCGATAGGAGCTCTCCCATTTTGTACAGGATGCTTGCCACCAACGAGACGATTACCAGCCTGGTCGTCAAGTTCATGGCGTCGGCTGGCCCGTCCGGTGCCACGGTCAACGATTATACCGTCACACTGACCAATGCGAGCATTGCGGACATCACCTTCGTCATGCCAAGCACGGTTGACGCAACGTTGTCGAAGTCACCGGAGCTCGACAGGGTTTCGTTCACCTACCAAAAGATCGAATGGACCTGGACCGAGGGCGGCATCTCCGCGTCCGACGATTGGGCGGCTTGACTCTGGCGATCAAACCGTCAGGTAGCGACTACGGATTTCTGCTTCTTCAGCACGGAATTGCTCCGGTGAAGCGGCGTACACCATACGACCCTTCACCATGATATGGATCTCGTCCGCCACCGCCTCGGCCAGACGCATGTTCTGCTCGATCAGCAGTATCGTCACGCCCTGGCTTGGCAGCCGTCGGATTACCTCCGCCAGTTCACGCACCACCAAAGGCGCCAATCCCTGGCTTGGTTCGTCGAGCAACATCACCTTCGGATCGCTCACCAGCGCACGCGCGATCGCCAGCATCTGTTGTTCGCCGCCCGACAGCGTGCCGCCGCGGCTCGAAGCGCGTTCACGCAGAGGCGGAAACAGCTCCATCAATCGCGGCAACGGCCACGTCCTGGACGGCCGGCGTTCCGCGACACGGATGTTCTCCACCACCGTCAGATCGGGAAAGATCAGCCGCCCCTCCGGCACATACGCCACGCCGGCACGCGCGACGCGATGCGGCGGCCAGCCGGTGATGTCCGCCCCACCCAGCCGCACCCGCCCGCCACTCGGCAGCACCAGCCCCATCACGGTGCGCAAGGTCGTCGTCTTGCCAACACCATTGCGTCCAAGTACTGAACAAATCCGCCCTTCGGACACCGCAAGATCGACGCCCTGCAGTACGTGGCTTGCACCGTAATGCGTGTTGAGGCCTTCGATCGCCAGCATCAGGCGAGGCCGCCGAGATAGGCTCGCTGCACCTCGGCATCCGCCTTCACCTCATCCGGCGAGCCATCGGCGATCACAGCGCCCCGATGCAGCACAGTGATCATGCGCGCGAGCCGAAACACCACCTCCATGTCGTGCTCCACCAGCAACACCGTCATCGCACCATCCGATAACAGGCCTGCAAGCGTCTCCACCGCCTGCGCGGTCTCCTCCACCGAAAGCCCCTGGGTCGGCTCATCGAGCAGCAGCAGCCGTGGCTGCTGCGCCAGTGCCATCGCCACCTCCAGCAATCGCTGGTCGCCATGCGACAGCAAACCGGCGGGCCTTGTCGCAACATGGGTCAGCCCCAGCCGTTCCAGCGCCGCATCGCCGCGACGCCCGGCGTCACCGAACACGGTGCTGCCGCCATAGGGCTGCCAGCGCCGCCCATGCCGCGCCTGCGCCGCGAGGCGTGCGTTCTCGCGCGCAGTCATCTCGGGAAACAGTGCAGTGATCTGGAAGGTGCGCGAGATGCCGCGCTGGCAGATGCTGTACGGCGACAACCCGCTCAGCGTCTCATCGGCGAAGCGCACGCTGCCGTCGGACGCCTGCACCACGCCGGTGATCAGATTGAACAGCGTTGATTTGCCAGCACCATTCGGGCCGATCACCGCGCGCACCTCGCCCGCCTCGACGCGCATCGTCACGCGATCGACGGCGATGATGCCGCCGAACCGACGCGTCAGCCGGTCCAGTTCAAGCAGCGCCATCGGTCTCGTTTCGCGGTTGACGGTGCGCCGGCGAAGGCGCGGGTTGCCAGACCCCAGATGCCCTGCGGCGCGAACAGCACGAACAGGATGAAGATCAGGCCGAAGAACAATGCCCAGGAATCGGTCCAGGAACTCAGCAGGTTCGATACCAGCATGAAGAATGCGGCGCCGATGATCGGGCCGACCAGCGTGCCGGCGCCGCCGACGATCACCATGATCAGCACCTGGCCGGAGAACAGCCAATACAGCAGTTCGGTGTTGGCGAAGCCGGCGAACGGCGCGTACAGCGCGCCGGCAAGACCACCCAACGCGAAGGCGATCGCCACCACAGCGATCTTGTAGCGGCGCGTGTTGTATCCGAGTGACAGGGTCTTTGCCTCGTTCTCGCGGATGCCGCGAAGCACCGCGCCGAACGGCGACTGCACCAGCGCGCGGCAGAACAGCAACGCTCCCAGCAGGAAGGCAAGCACAAGGTAATAGAAGCCCAGCTTGCCGCCGAAGAAGGTAATTCCGAATGGACCGGGACTGCGCGGAATTCCCGCCAGTCCGTCGGATGCGCCGGTGACCGACGTCCACTTGAACGCCACCGCATACAGCAGTTGCGCGAATGCCAGCGTCAGCATCGAGAACGACACGCCGGAAGCAAGCGTGCACACCCAGGCGACGCCGATCGCCGCGATACCGCTCACCACCGCAGCGATCGGCACCGCGAACTCCAGCGGGATGCTGGTGTGCAGCAGCAGGTTGCCGCATGTGTAGGCGCCGATCCCGTAAGCTGCGGCATGGCCGAACGACAGCAGCCGCGTGTAGCCCACCATCAGGTCGAGGCTCATGGCGAACAGGCCGAGAATCAGCGCCTCGGTCAGCAGCGTCATCGCGTAGGGCGGCAGGCCCGCCGGCGCGAGCGCGAGCAAGCAGGCAACTGCCGCGACGCCGCGCCAGAAGCCCATTACGCTTCCTTGCCGAGCAGACCGCCCGGGCGGACCACAAGCACCGACAGCATGACCAGATACATCAGTGCGAGCGCGAGGTCGGGAAAGTAGTAGGTGCCGAACACCTGCACGAACGCCACCAGCAGGGCGCCGATCAGCGACCCGGCGAAGCTGCCCATGCCGCCGATGATGACGATGACGAAGGTGTCGATCACCGCGTTCGGCGCCATGGCGAGCGAGGCAGTGACCAGCGGCGCGGCGAGCACGCCGCCGATGCCGGCCAGGCCGCAGCCGATGCCGAACACCGCGGAGCGCACCAGGCGCACGTCGGTGCCCAGCGCGTGCACCATCTCGGCGTTCTGCGACGTGGCGCGGATCAGCAGGCCGAGCCGCGTGCGCTCCAGGAACTGCCAGATCGCGATCGCCACCACGATGCCGGCACATACGAGGAACAGGCGATAGATCGGGAACGGTTCGTCGAGGATGAACACGATGCCGGAGAGCGATTGCGGGGCAGGGACCTCCAACGCGTTGACACCCCAGATCAGCCGGATCGCCTCGCCCATGATCAGGGTGAGGCCGAAGGTCACCATCAGGAACGCGCTGTGGTCGCGACGGTAGAGCCGTCGCAGGATGCCAAGCTCGAACGTTGCGCCAAAGCCGCCGACCAGCAGCGGCGCGATCACCAGCGCGGCCCAGAAGTTGCCGACGGTCGCAACGGAGGAATAGCCGACATAGGCCCCCAGCATGAAGAATGCGCCGTGCGCGAAGTTCACGATACGCATGATGCCGAAAATCAACGTCAGCCCGACGCCAAGAAAGAACAGCAGTGCCGCCTGCGAGAGGGCGTTGAGGCACTGGGTTATGAGGAAGCCGAGGAAGTCCAACAGCTCAACTGTCGAACGTCATCTGCCGGCACGCCGGGGTGACCTCGTCGCCCGGATACGTGGCGATGATGACCGGCGCCGGCGTCTTGGCGCCTTCCTGCTTCACCACCTTCACCATGTAGCCGCCCTGCACCGCCTGGTGATCGCAGGCGCGAACGGCAACGTGGCCCTTGATCGAATCCACCGCCACGGTCTCCAGCGCCGGACGCAGCCTGTCGGCCTCGATGCTGCCGGCCTTCTCGATGCCGGCCTGCAGGATCTGGCACGCCTGCCACTGCTCGCCCTCGAACACGTCGGGCTCCGCGCCGTATTCTTTGCGCCAGGCCGCCACGAACGCCTGGTTCGCCGGATTGTCGATAGTGAAGGTATACCGGGTGGATCCGACCAGTCCGATCGACGCATCACCGACCGCGTGGATGCTGTTCAGATCGACGATCGAGGTGAGCAGTTGCACCTTGTCCGATAGCCGGTACTCCCGCGCCTGCGACAGGAACGCGTTGTTGTCGGCGCCCTGCATGACGATGAAGCACGCATCGGCGCCGGCCTGACGGATCTTGGTGATGTAGGTGGAAAAGTCCTTGGTGCCGATCGGCGAGAACACCGCTCCCACAAAGTTCTTGTTCGCCTTCTTCACCTCGTCCTGGAACACGTCGACGCTGTTGTGACCCCAGGCGTAATCCATGCCGATCGCATAGAAATTCTTCATCTCGCCGTGGCGCAGCCACAGCGAGATCACCCGCGTCTCCATCGGCCCCGAGATGTTGGCGCGGAAGAAGTTGGGCACGAACGAGGATCCGGTCAGCCGCCCATCGCCATTGTCCGACGACACGAAGATCGCGTTCCACTCGGCGAGCTTTGGCACCACCGCCAGCGCCTCGGATGACAGCACCATGCCGAACAGCAGATGGCAGTCGTCGCGTTCCACCACGAGCTGCGCCTTGCGCACGCAGGTGGCGGGATCGCCGGTGGTGTCCTCGACGTGCAGCTCGATCGGCCGGCCGAGCAGCCCGCCCTTCGCGTTGAGCTGCCTGGCCCAGAAATCCGCGCCGTGGCGCATCTGCTCGCCGATCTCGGCCGCGGGCCCGGTGAGCGCGAGCGGCATGCCGATCCGGATCGGGGCCTCGCCGCGCGCGTGGCGCAGCACGGCGGGTGCGGCCATGGCCGCCAGGCCCGCGCGCATCGCGGCGCGGCGTGTGAACGGCGTTGTCATGGTGTCCTCCCTGCGCTCATCCGTTGTCGGCACAGTATCGTCGCGATGGCCGAGGCGCTTCAACTCCTCTCGAACGCCCGGTCCTCTCGAACGCCCGGTCCTCTCGCAGGCCCGGACTACCCTTGGGCAGGCCCACGCCATGCAGGCAAATGAGCGGGGGTCGTCGGGCCGGTTGGCGAGCCAGCCGCGCCGCGCATGCTCCCTCAGCGACGCACCGGGCCGGCGGTGCAGTTGCGTGATCTGACCACGTGTGGCGGGGCCTGCGCTGACGGCGAGGGCTGATATTTGACGTGGAGAACGGCGGAGGATCCGCGTAGAGTCGCAGAGAAAAGGTCGTCCGGCCGTTCGCGCATCGAGCCTGGCGTGGCAGGCAGAGGAACAGCACGATGAACGCAGCCGATATCATGACGCCGGACGTGATCTCCGCCACTCCGGATACGCCGCTGCTGGATCTGGTCCGGTTGATGCTGGACAATCATGTCAGCGCGCTCCCTGTCGTCGAGGGCGGCAGCATTGTGGGCATCGTCAGCGAAGGTGATCTGCTGCGGCGCGCCGAGGCCGGCACGGAGCCGCGCCCGTCTCGCTGGCTGGAACTGGTGACCTCCACCGACCGCCTCGCCACGGATTACGCCAGGACCCACGGCCGCAAGGCCAGCGAGATCATGACCCGCGATGTGGTGACCGTCGCCGATACCGCGCCGCTCGCCGAGGTCGCACACCTGCTCGAGACGCGGCGTATCAAGCGCGTGCCGGTGACGCGCGACGGGCGGATGGTCGGTATCGTCAGCCGGCGCAACCTGCTGCAGGCGCTGGCCACGCGGCTGTCCGCGACGCCGGTCTCAGCCGACGACAGGACCATCCGCGACGCATTCTATGCGGAACTGCGCCGGCAGTCCTGGGCCAGCAGTCCCGGTGCGATCAACGCGGTGGTGAGCGACGGTGTCCTGCACCTGTGGGGCGTGCCGCCCGATGACGCGCTGCGTCAGGCGATCGTGGTGGTGGCGGAGAATGTTCCGGGCGTCCGAGCGGTGGAGGACCACCTGGACCGGCCGCGGGAGATCGACCCGCTGGATCGGCCCAATTGGCCGCTCCCATTGCGGCCGTAGCGGTCAGCCGCGGCGCAGGACACGCGCCCTCTGCTTCGTCATCGGCGCCGGCATCCGGTCGCCCTGATCCGTCCGTCCGGGAAACTCGCCGAGGTTCTCCAGCAGCTCGGCTTCCTCGACGGGTTCCTCGGTCATGCCGGGATGCGGGTGCGCCACCATGGGATTCGGCAACAGCGCGGCCGCCGGATGATCGACGAACGCCTGTAGCTCGCGCGCCAGTTCCACATATTCGTCTTCACGTCCTTTCGGACTGCCGGCCTCTCGCCACATGCGCCGTGCACGCCCGCGGATGCGTCTGTCATGTTCCGCCGCTGCATCGACCATTTCGCCCTCCAGCGCCTTGTACAATGGAGCTTAGGCGTTAACTGACCGTTGCCGCTTTGACCCAAATCAATGCCGACCTCCAAAAAGGAGCGCCTATGCGCAAATCGAATGAGCAACCTCGCACGGGGGAGCCAGCCCATGACCGCCGAAACACGCAATGTCCGTTGGTTCGCTACGCTGCACCTGGACGACGTGCCGTTGGTCGGCGGCAAGAACGCCGCACTTGGTGAACTCTACGGAGCGCTGGCTGAGGCAGAGGTGCGGGTGCCGAATGGCTTCGCCCTGACCGCCGATGCATACCGGGATGTGCTCACTGCTGCCGATGCGTGGCCGCGCCTCCACGCGGTGCTCGACGGCCTCGACATCACCGATGCGTCGCTGCTGGCGCAACGCGCCGAGGCAGCACGGCGGATCGTGTATGACGCCACCGGCAGCGATCGGCTGCGCCGTGCGATCGCCGAGTCGTACCGGGCACTGGAACGCGAATACGGCAACAACGTGATGGTTGCCGTGCGCAGCTCCTCCACCCAAGAGGACCTGCCGTGCGCCGGTTTCGCGGGCCAGCACGACAGCTATCTGAACGTCTCCGGCCCGGACAATGTGTTCGAGGCCTGCCGGCTCTGCTTCGCCTCGTTGTTTACGGATCGCGCCATCGGATATCGCGTCAACAACGGCTTCGACCACTTCAAGGTGTTCCTCTCGGTCGGCGTGATGAAGATGGTGCGCTCCGACATGGCGTCGAGCGGCGTGATCGTCACGCTGGACCCGGCGTCGGGCTGCCGCGATGTGGTGTTGATCGCCGGTGCCTATGGCCTTGGTGGGAGCGTCGTGCAGGGCAAGGTGGATCGTGACGAATTCCATGTCCACAAGCCCACCTTCCTGGCAGGTCATCGCGCCGTGCTGCGGCGCTCGTTGGGCCAGAAGCAGTTCGCCCTGCGCATGGCGGAGGGTCGCGGCGGTAACTCCAGCCGCGATCAGGTGATGACCGAGGCGGCGCGCTCGCGCTTCTGCATCGCAGACGCCGAGGTGCTGACGCTGGCGGACCACGCGATCCGCATCGAGCGCCACTATTCCGCGCAAGCCGGCCATCCGGTGCCGTTGGCCATCGAATGGGCGAAGGATGCGGTGGATGGCAGGCTCTACATCGTGCAGGTGCGGCCGGCGACGGTGGCGCCGCAGCCCGGCAGTGAGGCACCGGAACTGCCGCGCACGCAGATCATGGTCAACCTCGACGACCCCGACCTTGCGTTCCGAACCGCGATGATGCCGAACGCCGGCGTCGGCCTCGCGCAGATGGAGTTCATCATCACCCGGCATATCGGCGTTCACCCGATGGCACTGCAGCATCCGGATAAACTCACGACGGAGGAGCGGGTGCGCATCGCGGCGCTGTCGCGCAATGTCGGATCGCCGCGCGAGTTCTTCGTCCGCGCTCTGGCCGAGGGCGTGGGCACCATCGCCGCGGCGTTCTGGCCGAAACCGGTGATCGCCCGGCTGTCCGACTTCGCGACCGACGAATATGCGCGACTGCTCGGCGGTGCCGCGATCGAGCCGAAGGCAGCCAACCCGATGCGCGGCTTCCGTGGCGCCTCGCGCTATGCGCATCCGGCCTATGCCGACGGCTTCGCGCAGGAGTGCGAGGCGCTGCGCCGGGTGCGCGAGGACATGGGCCTGACCAACCTGCGCATCATGGTCCCGTTCTGTCGCCGCGTCGCCGAGGCGGAGCAGGTGATCGAGGCGATGGCGCGGCACGGCCTGCAGCGCGGTGTGGACGGGCTGGAAATCTACCTGATGTGCGAGGTCCCCAACCATGTCATCCAGGTCGATGCGTTCGCCATGTTGTTCGACGGGTTCTCGATCTGCGCGGGCGACCTGGCGCGGCTGACGCTGGGAGTGGACCGCGATTCGGAGCTTGCGGCATCGGATTTCGACCAGCGCAACTCCGGCGTGATGGAGATGCTGCGGCTCGCCGTGGCCGGGGCAAGGCGCAATCACCGCCATGTCGGCATTTGCGGCGATGCGGCGGCGACCCATCCCGGGTTCGCGCGATTTCTGGCCGAAGTCGGGATCGATTGGATCAGCGTCGATCCCTCCGGCCTGCCACGGACCATCGCCGCGGTGCGCGGTGCGGAGGCCAAACCCGCGGTGCACGCCGCGGCGTGACACGCTGGCGTCACGCGCCCATCCGCGCCAGGAACTCCAACTGCCAGCGCATCTCCTCGACCGCCAGCGGGAAGCCGCCCGACGATCCGGCGGTCAGCACCGCGTCGGGCGCCAGTCGTGCCAGCAGGGTCTGCAACGGGACCGCGACCCGCATGGTGAAGCCGGCCTTCCAGACCAGGCTCACCATCCCTTTGGCACTGCGCAGCGACGCAGCACGGTCCACCACCGAGACCGGCGTGTCAGCAGCAACGGCGAGCAGCGCAGTGGCATAGCGCACCTCGCCCCGACGTGCGGCGGCCAGCAAGGTTTCCTCGATCAGCTCGCCACGTGCCGCCAGTCCTCTGGCCTTTGCCACGGCCTCCTCGGATGTTGTCTCCGCGGGCGCGGTGGGTTGCGGCGTGTTCGACACCAACCGCGCCGCGATACGTTGGCGCAATTCCCCGGCCAATGCCGGTGCCAGGTCGGCGCGCGTGGCCAGTTCCGCCAGCAGATGCGTCGCCACGATCTCGGACAACAGCCGCGCCGCGTGTGGTGGCAGCGACGGACGCCGTACCAGCGGCTCGTGCCAGTCCGGGTGATCCACCGACCGTGCCACCAGGGCGTCGAGCGTGGCCTCGCGGATCTGCGCCGATGGGTTGGCGAGCAGCGCATGAATCGCCGCGCCGTCAGCCGTTGCCGCGATCGCATCCGACACCGCCGGCTCCAGGAGCGCCCGTCGCGCCACCGCGATCATCGTGCCGGCCGCCGGCGCCATGGCGACCAATGCCAGCAGATCCTCGGTCGTCAGCAGCGGCGACAGCCGGATGACCGGGTCGCATACCGACGTGTCCATGTCTCGGGCGAGCCGGCGTATCAGGTCAGGCGGCGCGCCCGGCAGCTCCTTGACCGCGTCGGCGATGACAGCACGCACCCGCGCCGCTTCGTCCGCGGCCAGCGCCTTCAGCGTGTCCCAGGTCTCGCGGTACAGCCGCGCCTGGTCGACTGCCGACAGCCCCGGCAGCAGCGCGGCCAGCTTGCGTGCCAGCAGGATGCGCACCCGTTCATCGCGATCGCCGGCGAGATCGTCATTCACCCGCGCCGGTGCGGCGGTATTGAGCGCCAGTGCCGCCCGGACCGTGACCGAGGGATCATCAGCCAGATCAATCAACACATCGGCCTTGGTGCCGGCGCCGGCGCCCAGGCGGACCCGCGCCGCTTCGTCTGGCGGCGCGGCCGGGCCGGCGTCCTCCCTCATGACGAGGCCTCGGCGGCGACACGCCAATGGCCGCGGCCGGCGCGCTTCACTTCGTACATCGCCTGATCCGCCCGGCGCATCAGGCTTTCCACCGGCTCCCGGCTGCCGGCAGCGCGGGTCGCAATGCCGCTCGACAACGTTGGCGACGGTTCGCCATCGCAGGTGATCTCGCGCAGCTCCCTGGGCACCTCGGTGCAGAGGTGCTCGGCCCGCTCGGCCGCGGTCATGTGGTCGGCACCGTTCATCCACAGTGCGAACTCGTCACCGCCGAGCCGCGCGACGAGGTCACTCGGCCGCACCGCGTTGCGCAGGATGCTGGCGGTACGCACCAGTACCTGGTCGCCAACCTCGTGACCCAGCCGGTCGTTCACCGCCTTGAAGTGGTCCAGGTCGGCGAACAGCAGCGTTCCCGGCTGGTCCTCGCGATCCAGCCGGTCGATATGGCGGTTCAGCTCCTCGAGGAAGGCGCGGCGATTGAGCAGCCCGGTCAGCGGATCGGTGCGCGCCTGGCGCGCCATCTCCTGCTGGATCGCCTCATGCTCCAACACCATGCGTACCAGGCTGGCGGCGGAATGGATCAGCAGCTTTTCCTCGTTGCTCCAGCCGCGCGATCCGGGGGAACGCCACAGTGCGACGCCGGCATTGGCACCGAACCGGGTGCGGCAGGCGGCGGCCAGGATCGGCCTGCCATTCTTCGCAACAACGTCAGTCGGGCCGTCGGCCTTGGCGAGCAGCGCCGTTACCTCATCCAGCGCTTCGTCGGCGCCGCCGCCCGCGCGATGCACGAGCCGCACACCCGCGGAACCGCTCAGGTCGATCACCGCGGCCCCCTCTGCGCCGAGAGCGTTCACCAGAGCGTCGAGCGCCGCCTGCATCATGCGCGGCGCCAGGACCTCGTGGCCCATGCGCGTCAGGATGTGATCCAATACCTCGCCGCGGCGCAGCGCCGCAGCCACGCGGTTGCCAATATTATCGTAATCCGACCAGTCCACGCCCATACCGCGGGTGCCCACGATGCGCCCTTCGGCATCGAGCAACGGTGCGGCGGAGAATGCGATCATGATGGCGCTGCCGTCGGCTTGCTGCAGCCAGGCGCGACGCCGGCGTACCGGCGTGGTGACTGCGAACGGGTTGAAGCCGTTCGCGCCGCTGCCGCCGGTGAGCAGCAGTTCGGCCGGCTGCCCGATCAGCGTCGCGGCGGACCAGCCCAATGCGGGATCCGGCATGATGAAGACAAAGCGGCCCCAGGCGTCGGTCTCATAAGCGAAATCGGCCGCGGTCAGCACCAGGTCGCGCCAGCGCTGTCGGCTGTCGAGCAAGGCATGGCGCAGGGTCGGTTCGCCGGCGATCGTGTCGGTCATGACGCCAAGGTCCTGTCCCGGGCAGGACCATTAAACGCGATCCGTGCTAATGAAGCGTTGCTGCTTCGCGTTGACAGGGTCCGGGCCGCTGCGCATGGTCCCGCGCCGGATTTGACCGAGGACAACGCCGCATGGCCCAGCACGCGCTGCAACAGCCGATCGAGGAGCTTTGGGAACGCCGCGACTCGCTGTCGTCGGCCACCGGTGGGAGCCCGCGCGACGCGGTGGCGGCGGCGCTCGATCTACTCGATTCCGGAGGCGCGCGGGTGGCCGAGCCGACCGCGTCCGGCTGGCATGTCAACCAATGGCTGAAGAAGGCGGTGCTGCTGTCGTTCCGGCTGACCGACTCGACCGCGATGGAAGGGCCGGGCGGCGCGCCGGTGTGGGACAAGGTGCCGCTGAAGTTCGCCGGCTGGGGCGAGAACCGGTTCCGTGAGGCGGGCTTTCGCGCGGTGCCCGGAGCGGTGGTGCGGCGGTCGGCGTACGTGGCGCCGGGCGCGGTGCTGATGCCGAGTTTCGTCAATGTCGGGGCGTATGTCGGGCGGAACACCATGGTCGATACCTGGGCGACGGTGGGCAGCTGCGCCCAGATCGGCGCCAACTGCCATCTGTCCGGCGGGGTCGGGATCGGCGGCGTGCTGGAGCCGCTGCAGGCCAATCCGGTGATCATCGAGGACGACTGCTTCGTCGGCGCGCGGTCAGAGGTCGCTGAGGGCGTGGTGGTGGAGCGCGGCAGCGTGCTGTCGATGGGGGTATTCATCGGGGCATCCACCAAGGTGGTGGATCGCGCGACGGGAGAGATCCATGTCGGGCGGGTGCCGCCGTATTCGGTGGTCGTGCCGGGGTCACTGCCCGGCAGGCCGCTGCCGGACGGCTCGCCGGGGCCGTCGCTGTACTGCGCGGTCATCGTGAAGACGGTGGATGAGCAGACACGGGCGAAGACCTCGATCAACGAGCTGCTGCGCGATTGAGCGTGGGCCCCCTCTTCCCAACCCCCTCCCGCAAGGGGAGGGGGAGGCCATTGCCACCAATGACTCCGCCTGCCCTTGCGGGAGGGGGTTGGGGGGAGGGGGCCCACCCATGACCGACCCGCACGACCCGCTCCCCCTCGCTCAGGCACTGATCCG
>DASXNR010000095.1:0-8787 GCA_036494925.1 Acetobacteraceae bacterium | reverse complement strand
ATCGGCATTGGCAAAGGGCCCATTGGTAGAGCCGGCCGGCGCCTCACCAGGACCGCCGGTCGCAGCGACTCCGGCGCCTGCACCGCCTGAACCTCCGGCTCCCCCACCGCCACCGCCACCGCCGCCGCCGGCACCTCCGCCACCACCTGCATCGGTCTCGCCGATCAGCACGGTGAAGCAGCCGAGCACAATCATTCCGCCGTGCGCGCAATTGTCCAGCATGCGCGCGGCAGGCAGGCTGCCGATGAACACGCCGGATGAGCCCTTGACGATAATGTCAGGCGGGCCGACGCACGTTACCAGATCGGTCACCCGGGCAGCAGGCAGCCCTTGAATCAAGACCGTCGGACAGCCGGGCCCCGTTATCGGTCCGCCAACATGCGGGACGATGGCCGTTACCATCGGGCAGATGTGCAGATCCGTCAGCCGTGCAGCGGGAAACCCCATTGCCGCAACTTATGAGCGGCATGCGACGCGGTGCAACGGCGATTGTTCACCCCGCTATTCCGCCGCCAGCCGCGGCGGTTCGGCCAGCTCCGCCGCCCGCGCCAGGTCGACCGACAGCAGCCGTGACACGCCGCGCTCCTGCATCGTGACGCCATACAGCCGGTCCATCCGCGCCATGGTCAGCGGATGGTGCGTCACCACCAGGAACCGCGTCGCGGTGTCCCGCACCATGTCCTCCAGCAGCGTGCAGAACCGGTCCACGTTGGCATCGTCGAGCGGCGCGTCCACCTCGTCCAGCACGCACACCGGCGCGGGATTGCAGCGGAACACCGCGAAGATCAGCGACAGCGCGGTCAGCGCCTGTTCGCCGCCCGACAGCAGCGACAGCGTGGCCAGCTTCTTGCCCGGCGGCTGGGCGTAGATCTCCAGCCCTGCCTCCAGCGGATCGTCCGACCCGACCAGCGCCAGATGCGCCTTGCCGCCGCCGAACATGCGGCTGAACAGCGCCTGGAAGTTGCGGTCGATCTGCTCGAACATCGCGCCGAGTCGCTCACGGCCTTCGCGGTTCAGGTGGCCGATCGAGCCGCGCAGTTTGGCGATCGCCGTGGTCAGTTCGTCACGTTCGGCGGTGATGCCGGCGATCTGCTTCTCCACCGCCTCTGCCTCGACGTCAGCGCGCAGGTTCACCGGCCCCATCTCCTCGCGCTCCTTCAGCAGGCGCTCGAGGCGGCGGCGGGCCTTTTCCTCGATTTCGGGCGACAGCTCCGCCGGTGGGTCGGGCATCGCGGGGCTGGCGCCGAGCCGTTCGGCGATCCGCTCGGCCATCGCGGTCCAGGCGTTCTCGGCCTGCGCGGTTACGCCCTCCGCCCGCACCGCGCCTTCGCGCGCGGCGGCCAGCGAGGCTTCCGCGGCGCGCGCCGCCCGATCCGCTTCGGCGGATCGCTGGGTGGCCGTGGCCAAACTGTCAGCCGCCGACCGATGCGCCGTCTCCGCCGCTTCCAGCGCGTCGAGTGCGGCGGCGCGGCGTGTCGCGATCTGCCCAGGCGCAGCTTGCAGGACCAGGTACTCGGCCTCGGCGGCACTTCGTCGCTCCGTCAAATCGCCCGCTCGACGGGCGGCATCGGCGGCCCGCTGCGCCCAGTCGGCGCGTTCCGCCGCGATCGCGGATCGTCGCGCTGCGCGGGCCGCATGCTCGCGGGCCAGCGTCTCGCGCTCCGCCCGCGCCCCGCCGTCCGCCGTCCGGGCGTCCGTCAGCGCGGTGCGCGCCGCCTCGACCGCTCCGCGCAGTGCATTCAGATCGGGCAATGCACTCCGGTTATCCCGAGCGTGCGTCAGAGCGGTATTCGCTTCACCGCGCTCGGTATCCAGGTGCTCGATCCGGCTATCGACGGCGGCGAGCCGTGCCGCGATTTCCGTCGCCTTGGCGCGGAGCTGCTGGTGCGTGCCACGCGCCCGCTCCAGGAGCTGTTCCGCGGCGGTTCGGCCCGCACGGGCCTGTCGCTCCGCGGCCACCGCGGCCTGGTCCGCCGCGGCGGCGGAGGCGCTTGCCTGATACGCGGCAGCCGCCGCATCGCTCGCGGAGCCGAGGTCGCGCCGCAACAGCGACAGCCGGTTGCGCTGCTGCAGCCGGACCGCTGCCGCGGTCGGCGTGCCGGCCCGGATCGTGTAGCCGTCCCAGCGCCAGACCGCACCCTCCCGCGAGACCAGCACCTGCCCCGGTGCCAGTCCCGCCTGCAATCCCTCGCCGATCCGATCATGGTCCACCAGTCCGGTCTGCGACAGCACCCGAGCGAGCGCCGGCGGCGCCTGGACCAGGGTGGCCAATGGCGTCACGCTGCCCGGCAGTTTGGGAGCCGGGTCGAACGGCGGCAGTTCCCGCCAATGCCGCGCCGCGTCGCGGTCGGCGGCGGACGTCAGTTCCTCGCCGAGCGCCGCGCCGAGCGCGGTTTCCAGACCTGGAGGAACGGCCAGCGTATCGACCATCGGCGGCCAGCGCTCGCCATCCTTCACCGCCAGCACGTCCGCCAGCGCATTTGCTTTGGCGGTCAGCCTGGTCAGCGCGGTGTCCGCAGCGGCCTGCTGCTCACGCGCCGCGGCAAGCGCCGGTCCGGTGCCGGCACGGCCTTGTTCGGCCGCTGCCAGGGTCTCGTTCGCCGAGCTCAAGGCGGTTTCGGCGGTACTCTGCTCCTGTGCGGCAGCTTCGAGCGCTCCGGGGTCGACCGCCTGGGCGGCGATCCGGTCACGCTCCGTGCCGACCTCGCCGAACTGCTGGTCGAGCCGACGCCAGCGCTGCTCGGCCTCGGCAAGTTGTCGCATCACTGCCTGGGCGCGCGCATTGGCCTCCGCTGCCGCCTCGGTTGCCCGGTTGGCTTCCGCCTCCGCGGCGTGGACCGCATCCGACGCTGCCGCAACCGCCATCTCCGCCGCTTGGGCGCGAACTTCATGTCCCGAATCGGCCTGCGCCAGCGCCGTGTCCTCGGCCGCCAGCCGCGACTCGGCCACCTCGGAGTCGGTCCTGAGCTGCTCCGCGTGCGCCAGATCGTGCCCGAGCTGGCTCAGCCGCGTGGTCGCATCCGCCAGCGCCGTGCTGGCGCGCTCCTGCTCGGCGGCGACCTGCTCCTGCGCCACGCGATGCCGCTCCAGCGCGGTGCGGGCGTCCGACTCGGCAGCGCGCAGCGGCGGAAGCGCAGCGGCCGCTTCGGCGGACTGCGCCGCAGCCTGGGTCGCTGCCTCGGTCGCACCCGCCACCGCCATCCGTGCCGCATGCAGCGCCGCATCGGCGGCCGCCCGCGCCGCCGCGGCACTGGCGCGCTGGATCGCCAGCAGCTCCGCCTCCGCCTGCCGGATCGCCCCCGAGATGTTGCGGTAGCGGCTGGCCTGCCGCGCCTGCCGCTTCAGCGTGCCAAGCTGCACCTCAAGCTGGCCGCGCAGGTCATCGGCCCGTGCCAGATTGGCCTCCGCGGCGCGCAGCTTCAGCTCCGCCTCATGCCGGCGCGCGTGCAGTCCGGTGATGCCGGCGGCTTCCTCCAGCACCGCCCGGCGATCCTCAGGCCGAGCCGTGATCAGGGCACCGACGCGCCCCTGGCTCACCATGCCGGAGGCGTGCGCACCGGTCGCCAGGTCGGCGAACAGCGTCTGTACGTCGCGGGCGCGCACCTCCTTGCCGTTCACCCGGTACTCGCTGCCGGAGCCGCGCTCGATGCGGCGGGCGATTTCCAGCTCGGCGTGCTCGTGGAACGGCGGCGGTACCGCGCCTTCGGCGTCGTCCAGTGTCAGCGTCACCTCGGCCAGGTTGCGCGACGGGCGGCCCGCGGTGCCCGCAAAGATCACATCATCCATCTCGCCGGCGCGCATCGAACGGGTGCTCTGCTCGCCCATCGCCCAGCGCAGCGCCTCGACGACATTGGACTTGCCGCAGCCGTTCGGGCCGACGATGCCGGTGAGGCCAGCGTGGATCTCCACGTTCACCGGTTCGGCGAAGCTCTTGAACCCGGCGATGCGTATGCGGCGAAACTGGACCGGCAAAACAGACCCTCCGCTAACCCCTAAGAATTACAGCAAAGTCACTGGCGGACATAGCCCCAGTATAGAGCTTTCCGTTGATCACGAAGCTCGGCGTGGCTTCGACGTGCCAACGCTCCTGGGCGTCGCGTGCCCGGCCGACGATCCAGTCCTGCAGCCCGTTGTCGGCGAGCGCGCGGTCGAACGTGGTGCGGTCCATGCCGGCGTCGCCCGCAAGCGGCCAGAGTGCGTCAGCCACGCTGCCGGCGCCGAACACCCAGCGGTCCTGGTTGGCGAACAGCGTGTTGACGAACCGCTCGTAGCGCTCCGGCGGCAGGTAGCGCGCCACCATGGCTGCCTGCAGCGCCGCGATATCGGTGGGGAAGTCGTAGAACACCCAGTGCAGCCTGCCCGGCATGATCCACCTGGTCTTCAGCTCCGGCAGTGACTCGAGGGCGAAGGCGGCGCAGTGCGGGCAGGTAAGCGAGAAGCATTCGATCGCGGTCTGCTTCGCCTGCGGGCTGCCTATGGCGCGCTCCGTCCGCGCGGTATCGTCCGACGCTGCAAGTGCCGGAGTGGCTAAGGCTACGGATAGTAGGGCTCGCCGGAATATTGCCATGCTTGCCCCTAAACCTAGTAGCGAAGCGATACAGCCGGCAAGCTGTTCCGCTACACGTCCGGCAGCAGCTTGCGGAACGCGTCGAAGCTCATTTCACCGGCAGTCGTCTGGCCATTGATCACGAAGCTCGGAGTCGAGTCGATCTTCCAGCGGTCCTGGTCGGCCTGTTGCTGCTGGAGAATCCAGCTTCTCAGGTTGCTGTCCGCAATTGCCTGGTCGAAGGTGGCACGGCTCATGCCGGCCAGGGCCGCCAGTTTCCAGATCTCGTCGGTGGTGTTGATGCCGCGCGCGAACGCCCAACGGTCCTGATTGGCGAACAGCGCGCTGACGAACGGATAGTACTGGGCCGGAGGCAGGTAGCGGGCGACCATGGCGGCGGTCAACGCCACCTGGTCCAACGGGAAGTCATGAAAGACAAAGCGCACCTTGCCCGGCCCGATCAGTTGCTTCTCCACATCGGGCATCGTTTCACGGGCGAAAGCAGCGCAGTGAGTGCAGGTCAGCGAGAAGAACTCGAGCACCGTCACCTTGGCCGCCGGATCGCCAAGTGATCGTTCGGCCATGCGTTGATCGCCCGCCGGGAAAATGGCCGTGGGCGCCGTCGGTTGGGTCGGAAACAACGGCGCCGGCGCCGGGGTGAACTGGCGCCAGCCGAGATAGCCGAGTACGCCGACGGCGACCGCACCTCCGGCAATGGTCAGGGTGGAGCGGCGAGTCAGCGTCATGAGGACCTCGATTGGTTGGGGGACGAGAGCATCGCGCGGCCCAGCGTGGCCAGCGCGCTGCGGAGTTCGCCTTCGGGCAGGCTGTCCACCGCGGCATCGACCGCGGCGAGCTTCGCCGGATCGGGCGGCAATGGCAGCGCCGCAAGCGGCGCCAGCAGTTCGGGTGTCTGCACGAACCGCAGGCCCGTCACTGTCCGACTGCCGAGATGAGCGTTGATCCGCGCGATCACCTCGCCGGCGAGATGCTGCAGCTCCATCGCGATCGGACCGGCACAGGCGATGGTGAGCGTGCCGGCTGACAGGCGCCGAGGAGTAGTGACCGCGGCGATTGCCGGTCCCACGATGGCGGACCAGTCCGCCATCACCTGCGCGGTCGCCGGCGAGCGGCGGCGGAACGCGGCGCGGGTCAGGCGCGGCATCAACGCGCCGACCGGACGCGGACCATAGACGTGACGCTCGTCGCTGTTCATACCGCCGCTTGTGTCTTTCGCCGCCACCGCCCTGCTCACCTGGTATGACCGCCACCGGCGGTCGCTGCCCTGGCGCGCCGGCCCGGGCGAGATCGCCGATCCTTACCACGTCTGGCTCAGCGAGATCATGCTGCAGCAGACCACGGTTGCGGCGACGATCCCGTACTATGAAAGGTTCTTAACCCGGTTCCCCACCATCCAGGCGCTGGCGGCCGCACCGTTGGAGCACGTGCTCGCGGCGTGGGCCGGACTTGGCTACTACGCCCGCGCGCGCAATCTGCACGCCTGTGCCCGTGCCGTGGTGGCGGCGGGTGGGTTTCCGCGCGGTCTCGCGCGCCTGCGCGAACTGCCGGGAATCGGCGAGTACACCGCCGCCGCGGTCGGCGCGATCGCCTTCGGGGTGCCGACGGTGCCGGTCGATGGCAATGTCGAGCGCGTGGTGGCGCGACTGTTCGCTGTGCCTGAGGAACTGCCCAAGGCGAAACCGCTGTTGCGGAGCCTTGCGGCGCGGCTTGGCAGCGATCCGGCAGCGCATGCCCGGCCGTCAGATTTCGCCCAGGCATTGTTCGATCTCGGCGCCACGGTGTGCACGCCGGCCGCTCCGGTCTGCGCGCTGTGTCCCTGGATGGCGGATTGTGCCGGCCGGCGTGCCGGCATCGCCGCGGAGTTGCCTCGCAAGACGGCGAAGCGAGCGCGACCGCTGCGGCACGGCGTCCACTTCTGGCTGACCGATGTGGAGGGCAACGTGCTGCTGCGCCGCCGTCCGGCCGAGGGGCTGCTCGGTGGGATGACGGAGCTGCCGGGCACCGAATGGCGCGCCGCGCCCTGGAATGCCGTAGACGCCCTGCCCTGGGCGCCAATGCCGGCCGCATGGCAGCCGGCCGGCCAGGTGCGCCACGGGTTCACGCATTTCGAGCTGGCCATCGACCTGTATGTCGCGCAGGTCCCACGCATCGCGGCGGCTGGCTTTCAGCGCCCGGTCGCGGCGCTGGACGACGAAGCATTGCCGTCGCTGATGCGCAAATGCGTGCGGATGGTGCGTGCATCGCAGGCTTAGTGAAATCTTCAGCATCGGCCCCGATGGTGCGGCGCAGAGTGCCTGTCCGGGCGCTCGGGTTGCTGGAGCATCCGTATGCAAGGTCTGTCGCGCTGGCTGACCGCACGTTCGATCGGTACCAAGATTTTTGCCGGCTTCGGCTGCGTTCTCGCTATTCTGCTGGTGGTGGCCGGCACCGGCTATCTGCGCTTTCTCGGCGTGGCTGACTCGTTCCGTAGCTACGCCGGCGGCGTTGCCGAACTGGCGGTCAGCCGCGACATCGATCGCGGCGTCCTGGACATGCGCCGCCACGTGGTCGAGTTCGCACATGCCGGCGACGAGGACGAGGCCGCCGCCGCGACCGCGATTGCGGCGCGCGTGGCGGCGGACATCGCCAAGGGCAGTGCGGCGATCGCCGATCCGGAGCGTCATCGCGCCATCCAGGAGGTGGCGAGCCAGTTCGACGCATATCGCAGGGGCGTGGATGAGGTGTTCGCGTTGAAGCGCGCGCAGGACAAGCTGTTGCGCGAAAAATTCGACCCGTCCGGGACCGACGCGCGCGCCGCCTTCCAGGAGTTGATCGCCAACATGGACAGCGTCGGCGATCATGACGCTGCCGCGCTGGCGCAACAGGGCCTGCAAACCCTGTCGCTGTTCCGGTTGAACGCAACCAAGGTGGTGGACCGGCTGCACGACGAGAGCGCGGTCGCGAAGGCGCAGCAATACGCCGCGGATCTGGCCGGCACGATGAATGAACTCGATCGCCGCACGGCGACCGCCGGGTACCGTGGCCAGTTCGACCGCCTGCGTCAGTTGCTGGCCGATCACAGCGCCATCTTCGCCGAAGCGAAGCGGCTGAAGTCGGAGCTGGAGGCCCGCGTCTACGGCAGCATGAAGCGTTCCGCGGACCTGCTGGCCACGGCGGCGAGCGCCGTGCAGGCATCGGGATTCGCCGAGCAGCAGCGGGTCGAGGCAGCCACCCTGGCCGGCATCGATGCAACTCAGACCGTCCTGATCGGCATGGCGACGGGCGGCCTGGTGCTGGGCCTCGCCGTTGCCTGGTTGATCGGTCGTGGCATCTCGCGCCCGGTCCAGAGTATCACCGCCGCGATGCATCGCCTGGCGTCGGGCGAACTCGAGGCCGAGATTCCGGCAGTCGATCGGGGCGATGAAGTCGGGCGAATGGCGCAGGCGATGCTGGTATTCCGCCAGAACGCGCAGGAGGCGCGCAGGCTGCAAGGCGAGGCGGAGCGCGTGCGCGAGGCGAAGGATCGCCGCCAGGCCGCGATGGATCAGTGCACCCAGGACTTTGGCAGCTCTGCCTCGGGCGTGATGGCGATCCTGGTGAGTGCCGCGGAAACCATGCGCAAGACAGCGGACGAGATGACCAAGGCGGCGCACGAGACGCGCGACACCGCCGCGGAGACTGCGGAGAACGCGGCGACGTCGGCACAGAACCTTGGTTCGGTCGCCGCCGCGGCGGAGCAGATGTCGGCCTCGATCCACGAGATCAGTGCGCAGGTGGCACGTGCGACGCATGCGGCACAGGAGGCGGTGGAGCGTGCTTCGGTGACCGATGCCAAGGTGGGTGGCATGGCGGCGGCGGCCGAACGCGTCGGCGACGTGGTGCGGCTGATTTCCGACATCGCCGGGCAGACCAATCTGCTGGCATTCTTACTCAGAATATCTCGACATATCAGATTGATAGCACCGCACGCCGCTGATTTTACCCGTGCAATACCCATGATCCTGTTGGGTTAGCCCGAGACGACCCGGGACAAGAATGGGGTGTGTCTACAAATTTGCCATCCTCCGTGCGGACCGCGTTGGATGCAGCACGCCACCAATTTCTCGGGGAGAAGCGTCGCCCAAACGGATGGGGGCGATGTCAAGTGCCAACTATGTTGGTAACCGCGCGGGAGGGAGTCGGCCCGTCTATGCTGTGCGGATGCCCGGTCCGCCCGATGCCCTGATCTTCGCCACGCCTCC
>DASXNR010000094.1:0-10299 GCA_036494925.1 Acetobacteraceae bacterium | reverse complement strand
AGCAGACCGGCAGAAATCCACCCGAAGCGGTCATCGGACCGGGCGGTTGGCATCAGCTCAACCGCACCTGCACGTAGCTTCCCGGTGCGTCCTCGATCGCCTTCAGCTTGCCCGCGCCAGGCACCCGCGCCGGCACCTGCTCCTTCGCCAGCGCGGTCACCCAGCGGTGCCAGTCGGGCCACCATGAACCGGCGATTTCGGTGGCGCCCTTGAACCACTCTTCCGGATCGGCCGGCAGATCGGTGTTGATCCAGTGGCTGTACTTCCCGCCGTCCGGAGGATTGACCACGCCCGCGATATGCCCTGACGCCGCCAGCACGAACCGCTTCGGCCCGCTCAGCAGTTGCGTGCCGCGATAGGTGGATTTCCATGGCGCGATGTGGTCCTCACGCGTGGAGAGAAAATAGGCCGGCGTCTTGATCTTGCGCAGATCGATCGGCACCCCTGCCAGGCTGATCCCGTTCGGCTCCGACAGCAGGTTCCGCTGGTACATCTTGCGCAGGTAGAAGCTGTGCATCTTCGCGGGCATGCGCGTCGAATCCGCGTTCCAGTACAGCAGATCGAACGGGAACGGATCGTTGCCCAGCAGGTAGTTGTTCACCACGAACGACCAGATCAGGTCATTCGCCCGCAGCATATTGAAGGTCGTCGCCATCTCGGAGCCTTCGAGATAGCCCCGCTTGTTCATCTTGTCCTCGAGCGCCTGCAACTGCTCCTCATCGATGAACACGCCGAGCTCGCCCGCCTCGGAAAAATCCATCATGGTGACGAAGAACGTCGCCGAGCGGATCCGGTTGTCCTTCCTGGTCGCCATATAGGCGAGCGTGCTCGCCAGCAGCGTGCCACCGAGGCAATAGCCGATCGCGTTCACCTCGCGCTCCCCGGTCGCCCGCTCGATCGCATCGAGTGCGGCCAGGTAGCCCTCCTGCATGTAGTCCTCGAAGTTCTTCTCGGCCAGCTTCTCGTCCGGGTTCACCCAGGAGATCATGAACACGGTATGGCCCTGCGACACCGCCCAGCGCACGAAGCTGTTTCGTGGACGAAGGTCGAGGATATAGAACTTGTTGATCCACGGCGGCGCGATCAGCAGCGGCCGCTTCAGAACCGTCTCGGTGAGCGGCGTATACTGGATGAGCTGCATCAGGTCGTTCTGGAACACCACCTTGCCGGGCGAGACGCCGATGTTCTCACCAAGCTTGAACGCCCCCATGTCGGTCATCTTGATGCGGAGCTTGCCCTTGCCCTGCTCCAGATCGCTCAGCAGGTTGTTCAGCCCCTTCAGCAGGTTCTCGCCCCCGGTCTCGGCGGTCCTGCGCAGCACCTCCGGGTTGGTCAGCAGGAAATTCGACGGGCTCATCGCATCGATGAACTGCCGCGCGTAGAAATCCACCTTCTGCGCGGTCTTCGGGTCCATCCCGTCGACCTGTCGCACCACGTCCTGCACGTAGCGCGCCGACAGCAGGTAGGTCTGCTTGATGAAGTCGAACACCTCGTTCTCGCGCCACGCATCGTCCTTGAAGCGGCGATCCGTGGCCGGGGCGTCGATCACCGGTTCGTTCTCCCCGCCCATGATGCGCCGCGCGGTGTTCTGCCAGAGCGTCATGTAGTCCTGCCAGAAGCCCAGCTGCGCGGCGACCAGCCGAGCCGGATTGGCGATCAGCCGCGCGGTCATCTCCATGAACGCGCTGCCGATGTTCAGCGGGTCTGGCGCGTGTTCCGCGTCCGCCTGGCGCTTCAGCCATTCGCCGACGATGCGCTGCGAGCGCTCGGCCACGTCGGCCATCGAACGACCGATCTCCGCCGGGTCGGGCAGCCTGAACCCGGTGGTCTCGGTCTTGTCCTTGTCGGCCATACCCGTCCTTTCCGTCGGCACCACCACAAGCTACATCAGGGCACGGCCTGGAGCGGATTCGACGATGCAGAGTAGCGGAAGTGGCGGGCAACCTAAGGGCGCGGGGAGGCGGGTTCAAGCTGGTTGCGGCCTCGAATCCGGCACCTCTGGCCTGCATTTCCTCCCCGCCCCATTGCTCGCGCTGCTGCTGACGGGATGTTCGTCGTTACCGGCATCGATGAACCCGGTAAGCTGGTGGCACGATCTCCAGGGCGGCAAGATCGCCGAGGAGCGACCGCCGCCGCCCGGTGCCGATCAGCCGTATCCGAACCTGGCCAGCGTGCCGCCGAAGCCAGCGCAGCCCGACCGGGCCGCGCTAACGAACATATCCAACGCGCTGATCGCGGACCGCGCCAATGCGCAGCACGTGGCCGCGGCCGCACCGATCGCGGATCCATCGCTGCCCAGCGCATCGCCGGGCCTGTTCGGCCGTGGCACCGTTCCACCGCCCGCGCCTGCGCCGCCGCCAGGCAGCGGGCAGGCGAGTGCCTCGATGGCAGCGGCGGAGGCTCCGCCCGCTTCACCTGCCCCGAGCCCGCCGGCCAGCGGACGCGAGACGGTGCCGCTACCGGCCACAGCGCCGGTCAGCACGGTGCAGAGCGCGCCGCTTGCTCCGCCGGGCGCGACGGCACAGCCGCCCGCCGTCGAGGCAGCGCCGCCGCCAGCCTTGCCGGCTTCGCCGCCGCCGCCGCCGAACCTCCCCGGTGTCGCGTCCGCCGCACCGCCGCTACCGGTTGCCGCGGTGCCAGCTCCGCCGGCACCGCCACCAACTCCGGCGCCGGCCGCCGTTGCGGTGCCTGCGCCCGCCGCGCCCACCACGGTCGCCACGGTAACTCCCGCACCGTCGCCACCGCCCAACCCGGCCAACAGTCTCAGCGTGACGTTCGTGACCGGTTCGGCCGAGCTGCCGTCCACCGGAACCGATGCTTTGAAGCAGCTCGCGGGGCGGCGGGGCAGCGGCGTCATCGCGGTTACCGGCTACGGCGACGCCGCCTCGAATGACCCGGATGCCCAGTCCGCGGCGCTCGCTCTCGGCTTGTCGCGTGCCAAGGCCATGGCCGCGGCGCTGACCGCCGCCGGCGTACCTGCCTCCGCCGTGCAGGTCGATGCCGCCGCGCTCGGTCGTGGCGGCAGCGCGCGTCTGGTCCAGTAACTCCCTACCCCGCGAGAGCCGATATGAGTTCCGATCCGTCCGGAGAGTTCCACCGCATCCGCCGCCTGCCGCCGTATGTGTTCGCCGAGGTCAACACGGCGAAAGCGAAAGCGCGCGTGGCCGGCGAGGACATAATCGACCTCGGCATGGGCAATCCGGACAGTCCCACGCCGCCGCACATCGTCGCCAAGCTGGTGGAGGCGGTGCAGGACCCCCGTACGCACCGCTATTCGGTGAGCAAGGGCATCCCTGGGCTGCGCCGAGCACTCGCCGGCTACTACCAGCGCCGCTTCGGCGTTGGGCTGGACCCCGAGACCGAAGTGATCGCCACCCTCGGCTCCAAGGAGGGGCTGGCGAACCTGGCATCAGCGATCACCTCACCTGGCGACACCATCCTGGTGCCCAATCCGTCGTACCCCATCCACCAGTTCGGCTTCATCATCGCCGGCGCCGCGGTGCGATCCGTTCCGGCCACGCCGGATGAGGAGATGCTGCGCGCGCTCGACCGCGCGGTCCGGCATTCGGTGCCGAAGCCAACCGCGCTGATCGTCAACTTTCCCTCCAATCCAACGGCGTATCTCGCTGACCTCGACTTCTATCGCGAGATCGTCGGGTTCGCCCGCCGGCACGAGATCTGGATCATGTCAGACCTCGCCTACGCCGAGATCTACTTCGGCGACAAGGCGCCGCCGTCCCTGCTTCAGGTGCCGGGCGCCAAGGAGATCGCGGTCGAGTTCACCAGCCTGTCGAAGACCTACTCGATGCCAGGCTGGCGAATGGGCTTCGCCGCCGGCAATGCGCGGCTGATCAACGCGCTGACACGGATGAAGTCGTATCTCGACTATGGCGCCTTCACACCGATCCAGGTTGCCGCGGTCACGGCACTGAACGGGCCGCAGGACTGCGTCGAGCAGATCCGCGCGCTGTACCGGGAGCGCCGTGACGCGCTGGTGCGCGGTCTGGCATCGGCCGGCTGGGAGGTGCCAAGCCCGGAGGGGTCGATGTTCGCCTGGGCGCCGATCCCGCCGCAGTTCGCCGGCCTGGGCAGCGTGGAGTTCTCCAAGCTGCTGCTGGCACGCGCCAAGGTCGCGGTGTCGCCGGGCCTCGGGTTCGGCGAGCATGGCGAGGGGTTCGTCCGCATCGCGCCGGTGGAGAACACCCATCGGCTGCGCCAGGCGGTGCGGAGCATCCGGGCGTTTATGCAGGCCGGGACTAACCAGGCGACGCCGGCAGCGTTGAGCGAGGCTTCTGCACCGTAGCGATCAGTCGGACGCGAGGACTGCCTCCAGCGCCTGTCCGCGCCCGGTGGGGAGTTGCGATCCGCAGACTCTTGAGCTGCTTCACCGGCCGGTAGAACCGTCCCCGCACTGCACCCGACCAGTCGGTGACTTCGGGCGCATCAGGGTCACTGGTGTCGATATCACAATCCGACATGGCGGCGACGACGGCGAGCCGCTCGAGCTGGTCCTATAACACCCAAGACCGCGGACGCGAGAGTCGGGCTGGCGAGACCCCCGAACGCAGCGCGATCCCGGGGCGCACCCCGATTATTGAGCCAACCAGCCCGGTCGCTGCTATGGTGGCCGTGCAGCTTCAACCACACGCAGCAGGCCCTTCCGATGCCACTAGATCCGTCCTTATGACCCATCCCCTCTCCGTCGCAGTCGCCGGCCTTGGCACAGTCGGCGCCGGCGTGCTGAAGCTGCTGCGCGACAACGCCGACATCGTCGCCGCGCGTGCCGGCCGCCCCATCGCTGTCACCGCCGTGTCCGCGCGCGACCGCACGCGCGATCGCGGCGTGTCGCTGTCCGGCCTGCGCTGGTACGATGACCCGGTAGCGCTCGCCGCCGATCCTGCGGTGGACGTGGTGGTGGAGTTGATCGGCGGGTCAGAGGGCCCCGCACGTGCGCTCGTGCAAGCGGCGCTGGCCGCCGGCAAGCCGGTGGTAACCGCCAACAAGGCGATGCTGGCGGTGCACGGCGCTGCACTCGCCGCCGCGGCCGAGGAGCGCGGCGTGCCGCTGGCGTTCGAGGCCGCGGTGGCCGGCGGCATCCCGGTGATCAAGGCGCTGCGCGAGGGCCTGGCCGCCAACCGCATCCTGCGCATCGCCGGCATCCTGAACGGCACCTGCAACTACATCCTGACCCAGATGCGCGAGCGCGGCCGCGAGTTCGCCGAGGTGCTGGCCGATGCGCAGAAGCTGGGCTACGCCGAGGCCGATCCGTCGTTCGACATCGACGGCATCGATGCGGCGCACAAGCTGGCGATCCTGGCCGCACTCGCGTTCGGCCGGCCGGTCGCGTTCGACGCCGTCCATGTCGAGGGCATCCGCAACGTCTCCGCGCTCGACATCGCGTTCGCCAGTGAGCTCGGCTACCGCATCAAGCTGCTCGGCATCGCGCGCCAGACCGACGGCGGGCCAGCGGGAGGTATCGAGGCGCGCGTGCATCCGTGCATGGTGCCGCAATCCGCGCCGATCGCTCGCGTGGACGGCGTGTTCAACGCGGTGGTGGCGGAGGGCGACTTCGTCGGCCGTATGATGCTGGAAGGCCGCGGCGCCGGGGCTGGTCCGACCGCGTCCGCCGTGGTCGCCGACCTGATCGACCTCGCGCGAAATCGCATCACCCCGGTGTGGGGCGCGGCATCGGCGGAGCTGTCGAATGCGCCGTCGGTGCCGATGAGCGCCCATGTCGGCGCGTATTACCTGCGTCTGATGGTGGTGGATCGGCCGGGCGTCATCGCCGACGTCACCGCGGTGCTGCGCGATCTCGGGGTATCGCTGGAGTCGATGCTGCAGCGCGGGCGGTCGCCAGGCGAGGCGGTGCCGGTGGTGTTGGTGACGCACGAGACCCAGGAAAGCGCGATGCGCGAGGCGCTGACCCGGATCGCCGCGCTGGATGCGGTGCTGGAGGCGCCGACGCTGGTTCGCATCGAGCCGGAGTAGTCACAGCTCGATCACCCCGCCGCGCAGCCCCTTGGCCACCGCCTCGGCGCGGCTGGTCGCGTCCAGCTTGGCGAACAGCGCCTCGAGGTGGAACTTCACCGTGTGCACCGAAATGCCGAGGGCGCGCGCCACCGCCTTGTTGCTCATGCCCTCGCCGACCAGGGTCAGGATCTCAGCCTCGCGCGGGGTCAGCAGTGGCAAGGTATCCTCGCCCGCGGCACGGAAGCCGTCGGCGGGAGTGCCGCCCGGCGCCCGCACCAGCAGTCCGGCGGCAACCGCGCGCAATGCCGCGTCGAGCTGCTCGGCGGAGACCGTGCGCGGCAATACACCGGCCGGCGGTTCGCCGCGCAACGGCCGGTCCGTCAGTGCAACCACCGGCGCCTCCGCCTCGCCGGGTAGTTCGGCGTCTCGCGCCGGGTCGCACAGCACGACGTCGGGCATCTCCGCCACCAGCGCATGACCGCTGGCCTTCAGCATGGCGGCAAGGCCCTGCCGGCGCACCGGGTCGTCGGTGCGCAGCAGGATGCGGAGGCCGTGGCTCATGCATGATTTCGGGCGAATGCCCGATCCTCTGCCGTCACATGTCCCCGGCCCTGTGCCGGGGATCGGGCCGGACCCGATCCGGTCATCATGCCTTGGCGGGGCGGACGCCGATCGTCGCCGTCACCAGGTGCACCTCGCCGGCGCGCAGCAGCTTCAGCGTCGCGGGCTGGCCGATGCGTTCCGCCGCCAGCGCTGCCGCCAGTCCGCGGGTGCGGCCGGTGCGGCGGCCGTCGACCTCCAGAATGATGTCGCCGGGCAGCACGCCGGCCTGCTCTGCCGGCGCACCGGAGGCGAGGCCGACCACCATCATCCCCGCGTCACGGCCGGCCGTGTCGCGAAAGCGCTCTGGCACCAGCACGTGCTGCAGCCCGACGCCGAGCCAGCCGCGCGCGACGCGGCCGTCGGTGAGCAGGGGGTCGAGCACACGCTCGATCGTGGCCGCCGGGATCACCAGTGCCCGCCGGCGTGGACCAGAGGTGGACATGCCGATCAGCCGGCCGCCAACGGTCAGCACCGCCCCGCCCTCGTCGGCACCGAGACGGGTGTCGAGCCGCAGCAGTGCCTCGATGCGGCCGCCGGCCTGACTGTGCCATTCGGGCCCGGTGGCGTGGACCATGCCGAGGCGGCCGGTGGGCGCGCCGCGCGGATCGGCGCCGACGACCAGCGCCAGCGAGCCGGGGCGCGGGGAGGGGGCGCTCGCCGGCAACGCCGCGGCCAGCTTCTGCGCCAGGCGCAGGACCGCGACGTTGGTGCCCGGGTCGCAGCCGGCCAAAGTCGCCTCGGTCTCGGTGCCGTTCTGCACCACCGGGAACATCGGGCCTTCGGGCAATAACTGCTCCGAGGTCACCACTACATCGTCGCGCCACAGGATGCCGCTGCAATCGCGGCGCCCGGTGCGGACGGTGACAACGAAGCGTGAGGCAGCGGCGAGCCGGTCGGCCAGCGCTTCGGAAAACTGCTCAAGTGGGTCGGTACTCATCAATGCCAAACTCCTGTGCCAGTGCCGGCAGACTGCACGAGGCAGCGCAGCCGCGGCATCGGCCGGATGACCGGTGTGAAGCCCGGCCGCTTGGCCGGGATGGTGCGGGACCGCTCCGCTCCTATCTGGGGGGCTTTGAGGACAATTGCATGCCACTCGACACCACCGGCGCCCTGGCGCAAGACGAACTCGACCCCTATTCCGCGCAGATCGCCAACGCGTTCGATCGTGTCGGCCCCGCGGTCGTGCACGTGATCGCGTTCGGCGCCGACGGCAAGCCGAAAGGCCAGGGGTCCGGCGTGATCTTCACCCCCGACGGCTATGTACTGATTAACGCGCACGTGGTCGCCGGTGCCGCACGGCTGCGTGCCTCGTTCACCGACGGTCAGGCGATGGACGCTGCCCTGGTGGGCGAGGACGCCGCCACCGACACCGCGGTGCTGCGCCTGTCGGGCAATGGCCTGCCGCATGCCGAGTTGGGTCGCTCCGCGACGCTGCGGGTCGGGCAACTGGTGGCTGCGATCGGCAATCCTCTCGGCTTCCAGTGCACCGTCACCGCCGGCATCGTGTCCGCGCTCGGCCGCACGCTGCGCACGCCGTCGGGACGCATGATCGACAGCGTGATCCAGACCGACGCGCCGCTGAACCCCGGCAATTCCGGTGGCCCGCTGGTGAGCGGGGCGGGGCGGGTGGTCGGCATCAACACCGCGACGATCGCGCCGGCGCAGGGCATCTGCTTCGCGATCGGCATCGATACCGCGGTGTGGGTGGCGACGCGGCTGATGCGCGACGGGCGGGTACGGCGGTCGCGGCTCGGGTTGTCTGGGCAGACGGTGCCGATCGGCACCCGGGTGCGGCGGTTCCATAATCTGGCGCAGGCGAGCGGCGTGCTGGTGCTGGACGTGGTGGCCGGCGGCCCGGTGGCGGATGCCGGGGTGCAGCGCGGCGACGTGGTGGTCGCATTCGACGGCGAGCCGATCGTCGGGGTGGACGACCTGCACCGCTCACTGACCGAGGAGCGTGCGGGTCGGGCACTGCCGCTGACGCTGCTGCGGCGCACGGAAGTGCTCGAAGTGCCGGTGACGCCGGGCGAAGCCTGATCGCGGCGATATGCCGCACGTGTGCGGCGGCGGCGCGGTCGCGCCGGCTGGCGGAGGGGGCCGGTCTCACGTTGCATGGGGTTCTGCCACCAAATCGGTCCCGGCGTTATACCGCCGGATTGAAAGCGGCGGGCACGCCGGAGCATTTACCGTCTAGGATGGCGCTCACGCGGTGGTATTGAGCGTGCTTCTCGACTTTGCGGCAGCCTGGCCAGCGCTTGCAGCCTCGCTGCTCGCGGGTCCCGCGACCACCGGTGCCTTGGGCAATGTCACATGCTGGCCGAGCGTTTTCGCGGCGGCCAGGATCTGCTTGCCCAGGTTGGAAAGGATGGCCGTACTCTCGCCGCGCGACTGGCCGATTTGGTACTTGTTGAGCATCTGATTGAGCGCGGCGAGCTGCTGCGCTCGCGAACCGCTGGTGGCTTGGCTGATGGCCGCGTTGGCGGCTGCAACCGCGGGGCCGACGGTCGATGGCATGGCGACTCCGTGTTGTGAAGGCTACCATCGCCGCAGTATTTGCGGCTTGACATCAGTGTCGCAGCCAACGCCTAAAAAACCCTTAGCGCTCCGTCTGTTGTGTGGCTGGGACGCACCTCGGCCGGGATGGAGCGATTTCGCGCTCTGTCTGGCAATATCGGCCGACCCCGGACGAGGAATGAGCGATGCGCGACCGCAAGATGCACCTGCTGGCGTACGTCAAGACCGGACCGACCGCACAGCTCGCGGGCGCGTGGCGCCATCCCGCGGCCGATCTGGACGACATCTTCAGGCCGGAACGCTACGAGCACCTGGCTCGGGTGCTCGAGGCGGCCCGCTTCGACGGGTGTTTCTTTGCCGATACGTTGGGTCTCCCTGACGTCTATAAGGGCAGCTTCGATACCTATCTGCGCCATGGCGGGCAGCTTTCGTATCTCGACCCGATGATGGTGCTGCCGGTGATGGCGCGGGCGACGCGGCATCTGGGGCTCGGAGCGACACTGTCGACCACGTTTTTCAATCCCTATCATCTGGCGCGCACGCTGGCCTCGTTCGACCACCTGTCGCACGGCCGCGCCTGCTGGAACGTCGTGACCTCGACCATGGACTTCGAGGCGCGCAATTTCGGCATCGGCGCGCTGCCGCCGAAGGAGGTGCGCTATGACCGCGCCGACGAAGTGGTCGAGGCCTGCTGTGCGCTGTGGGATTGCTGGCAGGAAGATGCGCTGGTGATGGACAAGGACAGCGGATTATTCATCGATCCGGACAAGGTGCGCTATGCCGACTACGAAGGCCGCTATGTGCGCACGCGCGGCCCGCTGACGATCCCGCGCTCTCCGCAGGGGCGCCCGGTCCTGATGCAGGCCGGTTCGTCACCGCGCGGCCGCGATTTTGCCGCGCGCTGGGCTGAGGCGATCTTCAACTCGTCAGGCAGCAAGCAGGACGCGGTCGAATTCTACACGGACATCAAGGGGCGTATGCACCGGTTCGGCCGCGCGCCGGGCGATTGCGCGCTCTGCACATCGACAACCATTGTGCTGGGCGAGACCGAGTCGATCGCGCGCGAGAAGGCTGAGTATCTGGTTTCGCTGGTGCCGCTGGAAATGGTGCTGGCGACCAATTCGGCGATGCTCGGCGCCGATCTCAGCACGACCAAGGACGAGGACGAACTGAGCCGCAACAAGGGCCATCAAGGTCACGGCGGACTGGAAG
>DASXNR010000093.1:0-2681 GCA_036494925.1 Acetobacteraceae bacterium | reverse complement strand
AGCATCGCCTGGAACACCCGCTCGTTGATCAACAGTGCCGAGATCGGCTGCATCGCCGCCGACAGCGCCTTGGCGCTGGTGATCATGTCCGGCTTCAGGTCGTAGGTGATGCTGCCCCACATGTTGCCGGTGCGGCCGAACCCGCAGATCACCTCGTCCGCGATGAACAGCACGTCGTATTTGCGCAGCACCGCCTGCATCTTCTCCCAATAGGTGCGCGGTGGGATCAGTCCGCCGCCCGCTCCCATCACCGGCTCGCCGATGAAGCCGCCGACCGTCTCGGGACCCTCCTCGATGATCATCGCCTCCAGCGCATCCGCCATGCGCGTCGCGAACTGCTCTTCAGTCTCGCCATCGTTGCGCAGGCGGTAGTAGTGCGGATATTCGGTGTGACGGAAGTCCGGGAACGGCAGGCCGAAGTCGGCATGCATGTCCGGCTTGCCCGAGGCGCTGATCGCGGCCGAGGTGCTGCCGTGATAGCCCATCTTGCGCCCGATGATCTTGCGCTTGTTCGGCTTGCCGATCGCGGCGTGATAGTACCAGACCAGCTTGATCGCGGTGTCGTTGGCCTCCGAGCCGGAACACTGGAACAGCACCTTGCTCATCGGCACCGGCGCGATCTGCAGCAGTTTCTCCGCCAGGTCCACGCCGGGCTCGTTGGTGGTATGGCGATACAGGTGCGCGTAGCCGAGTTTCTTCATCTGCTCGTACGCGACGCGCGCCAGCCGTTCCGACGCATAGCCGAGCGAGGCGCACCACAGCCCCGCCGCGCCATCGAGGAACTTCTGGCCCGAGTCATCCCACACATAGATGCCCTGGCCGCGCGAGATCACCACCGGTCCTTCTTCCAGATGTTGGACCAGGTTGGTCTGCGGATGCACGATCGAGGCGATGTCCCGCGCCTGGATGGAGTTCGGGGCTACATATGTCATCGTGACTTTCTCCCTCAGACCGGCTCCGCGCCGTAGTCGCGTCGTGCGGCCATGGGGGTAACGTAACCGTCCAGCAGGTCTTCGGAAAGCCGCGCGGGATCGCGCTCCGACGGCGGGCCGTAGCCGCCGGAACCCGGTGCCTCGATCACCACCAGCGAGCCCGCCGGCGCGATGAAGCCGCCCTTGCTGTTGAGTTTGCGCGCGTTGCCGTTCGGCGGGATCAACTCCAGCAGCGCCGCAGCGCCCGCCTTGCCACCGTCCAGGCCGAACGGCGGCGTGACGGTGCGCTCGCAGCAGACCGCGGCATGGGCCTGCCGTTCCAGCACGCGCCATACGCGGCGCACGCCGAGGCCGCCGCGCCAGGTGCCGGCGCCGCCGCTGTCCGGCACCAACGCGTATTCCTGCACCCGTAGCGGGAAGCTCATCTCGAGGATCTCGATCGGCGTGTTCATCATGTTGGAGACGGTGGAGGCAACTGCGTTGATGCCATCCTTCACCGGCCGCGCGCCGAAGCCACCCTTCACCGATTCGTAGCTGACGTAACGTTCGTTGCTGCGATAGTCGGTGCCCCCGAATGTCACCACCGCCGAGGTGCCCTGCGATCCCGCCATCACCGTGCGCGGTGTGAAGGTGAACATCGCCGCCATCACCATGTCGGCGACACGGTGCGATATCTCGTGGTTGGCATACACCACCGGTGCGGGAAGCTGCGCGTTCACCACCGAGCCCGGTGGCGCGGTCACCGTGACCGGACGCCAGCAGCCGGAGTTCGGCGGGATCAGGCTTTTGGGATCGGCGATCATCTTCAGCGCGCAGAACACGCCGGACGCGGTCACGGTGAGCGGCGCGTTCATCGGGCCGGCCACCTGCGGATCGGAACCGGTGAAGTCGGCGGTGATCGTGTCGCCGCGCTTGATTATGCGCAGCCTCACGGTGAACGTTTCATCCTCGATCTCGCCCGGCGCGATGACACCGTCGCCGTCGAACACATCGGAAAACTCCGCCTCGCCGTCGGGCAGTGCGCGCAGCGCGGCACGCATCATGGTCTCCGAGTAGTCCAGCACCTCCTGCATGATGCCGAGCAGCGTGTCGGTGCCGTATTTCGTCGCCAGCGCCTGCAAACGTGCGGCGGCACGCCAGTTCGCGGCCACCTGTGCGCGCAGATCGCCGAGCCGTTCGGTAGGCGTGCGGACATTGGCGAAGATGATCGCCTCGATGGCGGGATCGGGCTTGCCGTCGCGATACAAACGTATTGGCGGCAGGCGCAGTCCTTCGCCATAGATCTCGGTGACCGCGCCGTAGCTGCCGGGCGTGGCGCTGCCGATGTCCGGCCAGTGCGCGCGCACGCAGCCGAATCCGAGCAGCCGGCCTTCGTGGAAGGCCGGCGCGACAACGTTCACGTCAGGCAGATGCGAGCCGCCCTGATAGGGATCGTTGTGGATGAACACATCGCCTGGTGCGACATCGGGAAACGCCCGCACCACCGCGCGCACCGCATCCGGCATCGAGCCAAGATGAATCGGCAGGTCGGGACCTTGCGCGACCATGTTGCCGCGCGTGTCGAAGATGCCGCAGGAGTAGTCGCCGGCGACCTTCAGCAGCGGCGAATAAGCGGTCTTGGCGAGGACGATCTTCATCTCCTCGGCCGCGCAGGTCAGCGCGTTCTTCACCACCTCGAAGCGGGCCGGGTCGGTCTTCAGACGTTGCATTTGCCTACCTTGTTCAGGTGGAGTCACTGCTGGATGCGAA
>DASXNR010000092.1:0-2048 GCA_036494925.1 Acetobacteraceae bacterium | reverse complement strand
GCACGCCGCGGGTGCAGACGCTGCAGGGCAGGATTACCGGCGGCGCCATTCAAGCCGAGACTGACGTTGGTAACGGGTGCTCGTATCAGCTGATCCTTAAGCAATTTCCGTAACCGAGGAGCAAGCCGATGGCGGCGATGCTCCTCAAGGTTCGCCGGTCCGCGACCGTCCACTTCAGGACCCCGAACTGTATTTTCAGCTGAGCAAGCGCGCGCGGCGGCCGAGCGTGTCTGATCAACAGTGACTTCCGATCGCTGCCTGCGCAGAATTCGGACCCGCAAGTCTGCATTGGGACGCGCCTACTATGGGCCGTCCTTGGCCACTGGTATCGCGAGCGAGCGCGCCAGGTAGGCTATGATCTGCGAGAACCGGTCAGCGGCAAGTTGCACGGGTAAAGTGACAACCGCCGAGGGTCGGCCGTGGCCCCGGCCGCAACCTGCGTCAATTGTGCCAGTATGCTCTGGCCCCTCGATCACCATCCGCGTCAGCCACACGTCGGGGCGACTCCCCCACAGGCGCGGTGCTATGTAGCCATCTCGCGGCAAGTTCCGCGCGTCCGAGGCCAGCACGACACCGCGCGAATAAGGGAGAAGACGCGAATGGGGCCGCCTGTCATCAAGGTCGAAAGCGACAGCGCACTGCCGCCTTCCGCCAGCGTAGTGATCGTCGGGGGCGGCATCATCGGCGCCTGCACGGCGCTGTTCCTTTCACAGAAGGGCATTCCCACCGTGCTGTGCGAGAAAGGCTACATCGCCGGCGAGCAATCCAGCCGCAACTGGGGCTGGTGCCGCAAGATGTGCCGTGACCCACGCGAACTGCCGCTGGCGATCGAGGCGCTACGGCTGTGGGGCGACATGAACCGCGTCGCCGGCATCGAGACAGGGTATCGGACATGTGCGAAAGTCAGGAAGAACTCGCCAAATATGAGCCGTGGCTGGAGCACGCGCGCGAATATCAGATCGACACGAAAATCCTGAGCGGGGCGGAGGTATCCGCATTGATGCCGGGGGCCACCCACATTTGGGCTGGCGCCATCCACACGCCGAGCGACGGCAGTGGCGAGCCGCAGATGGGCGCTCCGATCATCGCCCGAACGGCGCAGGCCAACGGTGCCACGATCCTGCAGAACTGCGCCGTTCGTGGCATCGACACGACGGGCGGCCGCGTTACCGGCGTGGTGACCGAGAAGGGCCGTATCGTTTGCCAGTCCGTCGTCGTAGCTGGCGGCGCATGGTCGCGGCTGCTGTGCGGCAACACCGGCATCGATCTGCCGCAGCTCAAGGTACTGCTCTCCGTCATGCGCACCGAGAAGTTGGACGGCGGTCCGGAAATCTCCGCGACCGGCCATGGCTTCGGCTGGCGCAAGCGACTGGACGGCGGTTACAACGTCTCCAATCGCGGCGGTACTATCTTCGACATCGTGCCCGATGCCTTCCGTCTGATGAAGGACTTCCTGCCGATGCGGCGCATCCAGTCGGGAGGCACGACGGTGCGGCTGGGCAAGCGCTTCATTGAGGAATGGGGCACGCCGCGGACCTGGCACATGGACGAGGAAACCCCGTTCGAGAAAGTCCGCACGCTCGATCCCAAGCCTTCCCGCGCCGTGCTGGACGGCGCCAAGGCCAACATCCAGACAGCCTTCCCGGTCTTTAAGAACATGGTGGAGGCACAGACCTGGGGCGGCTACGTCGATGTGACGCCCGACGCCATTCCGGTAATCTCCGGCATCGACAACCTCCCCGGCCTGTTCATCGCCACCGGCTTCTCTGGCCACGGCTTCGGCATCGGCCCTGGCGCCGGCCGCCTAATGGCAGAAATGGTGGCCGGCGAAGCCACCGTGGTGGATCCCACGCCGTTCCGTTTCTCTCGCTTCGCCGAGGAGGGCGCACATCCCTATCCGCTGGCAATAATCTGAGCGGCCACTGCTCCGCTGTCGGCGCCGCGCCGAACACCGCACATCGCTGGATGTCCCGCACAACCCCTGTGATGATCTTCACGCGTGGAGCGCGCCGACAGCGGTCGCGGCCGACACTCCGGTGGCGCGGTAT
>DASXNR010000091.1:0-13564 GCA_036494925.1 Acetobacteraceae bacterium | reverse complement strand
GAACCGGCGCAATCATCGCGCGGCTTCACACTGGTCGTGAACAACTACGCGGCCCGGGCGGTGGTCCCCACTCTGGCGCGCAAGGTCGGCGAGATTGCGCCCAACGTCACCCTGGATATCCGCCCCACCGGCATGGCTGATGTGCTCGACCAGTTGGATGCCGGTGGCGCCGATGTCGCCCTGAGCAGGCTTGTCGACGGCGGCGAGCGGTTCAAATGCGTGCGGATCACCGATGACGATTATGTTGCACTGCTCGACCGGCAACATGCGGCCGCGCACGAGGCGGTGCTGTCGGCCGAGCGACTGGCGGAGATCCCGCATGTCGTCATCACTTCCAGCGGAGATGACACAAGCTTCATCGACGAAGCGCTCGAGGAGCGCGGCCTGGCACGCAAAGTGGCAACACGCGTGCCGTTTCTGTCGATCGTCCTGATGCTGGTAGGATCCGATCGGCTGACGGTCGTCCCGCGGCGGGCCGCCAACGGCCTCGCCGTGGTGTGTCCGCTGGTGGTGAAGGAACTGCCATTTGCTTCGCCGCGCATCGCGCTGTCGATGATCTGGCATCGGCGGCTCGACAATCACCCTGCCCAGCGCTGGCTGCGAGGCATGATCCGGGCCTCGGTGCAGGACTGAGCGCGCGCCGCATCTGACGCGGCATTCCCCGGCCGCATGTGCCTATGCGCGGCGTCGCACTTGGGTGCGGCATCACCGCTTCGATATTGCAGCGCAGCATAAGCGTCGGAGGGGTGCCATGAGCAGGCGTATCGCCGTGCGGCTGGGGGCGGTGGTTCTGTGCGTTGCGGCGGCAGGCGCCGTCGCGATGCGGACATCGTCCGCGCAGCACTCCGCGCAGACCCAGGAAGAGAGCGCGCCGACTGCGGTCCCCGCCGGGGTCACGAAGGCAGTCCGACAGGACGTGCCAATCTATGTGACCGGCGTTGGCACCGTGGAGGCCTACCAGTCAGTGCTGATCCGTGCCCGCGTGGATGGAACGCTGGAACGCGTTCCCGTCACCGAGGGTCAGGACGTGAAGCAGGGCGACCTGCTCGCGGTGATCGACCAGCGGCCTTATCAGGCAGCGCTCGATCAGGCCAACGCCAAGAAGGCGCAGGACGCAGCGTTGCTGGCCAACGCGCGACTCGACCTGGCGCGCTTTCAGTCGCTGTCGACCCAGGACTTTGCCTCGCGCCAGCAGGTCGATACGCAACAGGCTCTGGTCAATCAGTATGTCGCGATAGTGGCCGGCGACGGCGCCGCGATCGAAGCGGCACAACTCAACCTGGCGTACTGTTTCATCACGTCCCCGGTGGATGGCCGGGTTGGCCTGCGGCTGGTCGATCCCGGCAACCTGATCCATGCGACCGATACCACCGGCATCATCACGGTCACGCAGATCCATCCTATCTCGGCAACCTTCACTTTGCCCCAGCAGGAGCTGCCACGGGTCCAGACGGACATGCTGAAGGGCAGCCTGCCAGTGCTGGCATATGCCGGTGACGACAGCACCGAACTCGACCAGGGTACGCTGCTGACGCCGGACAACACGATCGACGCCACCACCGGAACGATCCGGCTGAAGGCGACCTTTCCAAACCTGGCAAACAAGCTCTGGCCCGGCCAGTTCATCAACGCGCATCTGCAGGTCGACGTCGCGCATGATGCGGTGACGGTCCCGCCTGCGGCAATCCAGCACGGTCCCGACGGGCTCTATGTCTACGTGGTCGGGCCAAACTCCGCCGCAATGCGCGAGCCGGTCACGGTGGGTTATCAGACCGCGCAGCTCGCGATCGTCACCAAGGGTCTCACCGGGGGCGAAGACGTGGTGGTGAGCGGTCAGTCCCGTCTCCAGGCGGGAACGCGGATTGCCGCACAATGAGCATCTCCGCCCCCTTCATCCGCCGGCCGATCGCCACATCGCTGCTGATGGCTGCGATCCTGCTGGTCGGCCTCGCCGCCTATCCGCTGCTGCCGGTGGCACCGTTGCCGCAGGTGGACTTCCCTACCATCACGGTCACCGCGCAGTACCCCGGCGCCAGCCCCGACACCATGGCCTCCAGCGTCGCGGAGCCGCTGGAGACGCAGTTCAGCCAGATCAACGGGCTGGCGCAGATGACCTCGATGAACGTACTCGGCACCAGCACGATAACGCTGCAGTTCGATCTCGACCGCGACATCGACGCGGCGCAGACCGACGTGCTGGCAGCGATCAACGCGGCCCAGGGCCAGTTGCCGAAGAACCTCCCGAACCAGCCGACGGTGCGCAAGATCAATCCCGCGGATGCGCCGATCTTCGTGCTGGCGGTACAGTCCGATGCACTGCCGCTGACGGCGGTGGACGACTATGCCGAGAACATCCTGGCGCAGCATCTGTCGAAGATCTCCGGCGTTGCGCAGGTGGTGATCGGCGGGCAGCAGAAGCCGGCCATCCGGGTCCAGATCGACCCGGCGAAGCTCGCGGCGATGGGTCTGACGCTGGAGGACGTACGAACCGCACTGACCAATGCGACCGTCAACAGCCCGAAGGGCAGCATCGATGGTCCGGACCGGTCCTACACGGTGCTGGATGATGACCAGCTTACCAAGCCCGCGCCGTACAATGACGTTGTCATCGCGTGGCGCAATGGTGCGCCGGTGCATGTCGGCGATGTCGGTCAGGCGGTGCGCGGGCCGCAGAACCGCGAGCTCGCGGCATGGCAGAACGGCAAACGCGGCGTGCTGCTGCTCGCCTTCAAGCAACCCGGCGCCAACGTGATCGACACGGTCGAGCGCATCAAGGCGGCGCTGCCGGCGCTGGAGGCGTCGATCCCGCCCGCCGTGCATGTCTCCACCATCGTCGACCGCACGCAGACCATCCGCGCCTCGGTCAACGATGTTGAATTCACCCTGGCGCTGTCGATCGGCCTGGTGGTGATGGTGATCTTCCTGTTCCTGCGCAGCCTGTGGGCAACCATCATCCCCAGCGTGACGGTCCCGCTGGCTCTCGTCGGCACGCTGGGCGCGATGTATCTGCTCGGGTTCAGTCTCGACAATCTGTCGCTGATGGGCCTGACGATCGCGGTCGGGTTCGTGGTCGACGATGCGATCGTGATGCTGGAGAACATCTATCGCCATATCGAGGATGGCATGAAGCCGATGGATGCCGCGATCAAGGGCGCCGGCGAAATCGGCTTCACCATCGTCTCGATCAGCCTGTCGCTGGTCGCCGTGTTCATTCCGCTGCTGCTGATGGGCGGCATCGTCGGCCGGCTGTTCCGCGAGTTCGCGATGACCGTGTCGATCACCGTGCTGGTCTCCGCGGTGGTCTCGCTGACCCTGACGCCGATGATGTGCTCGCGCTTCCTGACCAACCATCGCACCCGGCACGGCAGGCTCTATCGTCTCGTCGAGGCGATGTTCGATGCCATGCTGGCATTCTACCGCCGCACGCTCGACGTGGCGCTGCGGTTCCGCTTCTGCACGCTGCTGGTGTTCATCGCGACTGTGACGATCACCGCGATCCTGTTCGTGGTGATCCCGAAAGGCTTCTTTCCCACCCAGGATGTCGGCCTGATCATCGCCATTTCGGAAGGGGCGCAGGACGCCTCCTACGCGCAGATGGCGAAGCTGCAGGTACAGCTCAACCAAATCGTCGCCCATGATCCGGCGGTCGCGTCATTCGCATCGCAGGTCGGTGCGGGCACCGCGGGCCAGCAGGGCAATGACGGCCGGATGTACATCAACCTGAAGCCATGGGATCAACGTCCAAATGACGGGGTGATGCAGGTGATCGCCCGGCTCTCGAAGAAGGCGCAGGCGATCCCGGGCGTGCAACTGTTCATGCAGCCCGCGCAGGACATCAATGTCGGCGGCCGGCTGTCCCGCACGCTGTACCAATACACGCTGCAGGACTCCGACAGCGCGGAGCTGAACAGTTGGGCGCCGAAGGTGCTGCAGCAGATGCAGGCCCTGCCGATGCTGCGCGATGTTGCCACCGACCAGCAGATCGCCGGCACCACGGCGACGCTGAGCATCGACCGCACCACGGCGCAACGCTTCGGCATCGAGCCGCAGCAGATCGACGACACGTTGTACGACGCGTTCGGCCAACGCGAAGTGACGCAGTATTTCACCCAGCTCAACTCGTACTTCGTGATCCTGGAGGTGCCGCCGGAACTCGAGGGCGATCTTGCGACGCTGCGCAAGCTGTATGTCCGGGCGCCGAGCGGCCAGGCGGTTCCGCTGGCCACGCTGGTGCACGTGGACACGAAACCCGTCACTCCGCTCGCGGTCAATCACCAGAGCCAGTTCCCGGCGGTGACGATATCGTTCAACCTGGCCCCAGGCGCCGCCCTCGGCGATGCGGTGACGGCGATCAACCGCATCAGCAACACGCTGCACGCGCCGTTGTCGCTGCAAGGCAGCTTCCAAGGCTCCGCGCAGGCGTTCCAGACCTCGCTGAGTTCGGAGCCGTACCTGATCGCTGCCGCACTGGCCGCTGTCTACATCATCCTGGGGGTGCTGTACGAGAGCTACATCCTGCCGCTGACGATCCTGTCGACACTGCCATCGGCCGGTGTCGGCGCGTTGCTGATGCTCATGCTCGCACATACCGATCTCTCGGTGATTGCGATGATCGGCATCATCCTGCTGATCGGCATCGTGAAGAAGAATGGCATCATGATGGTCGATTTCGCCATCCACGCCGAACGCAACGAAGGTTCGCGACCCGATGAGGCAATCCGGCAGGCATGCCTGCTGCGGTTCCGGCCGATCCTGATGACGACCATGGCCGCCTTGCTGTCGGGATTGCCGCTGATGCTGGAGAGCGGTGCGGGATCGGAGCTGCGCCAGCCTCTCGGCTACGCCATGGTGGGCGGATTGATGCTGAGCCAGGTGCTCACGCTCTACACGACACCGGTCATCTACCTGTATCTCGACCGCCTGCAGCACTGGCTGGCGCCGCAGCGGCGGTCGCGTCTGTCCTACCTGGCGGCAAGACTCGGCGAAGCCGGCGCCGACTGACCGCCGGCCTCGACAATCTGATGCAAACCAAAGGAGCAAAATCATGACCGATCTCATGATCAACGGCACTCGGCACACAGTGGATGCCGATCCCGTCATGCCGCTGTTGTGGGTGCTGCGCGATCTGCTCGGCCTGCGAGGAACCAAGTTCGGCTGCGGCATCGGTGCCTGCGGTGCCTGTACGGTGCATCTGGACGGTGAGGCGGTCAGATCATGCGTAACCCCGCTCGAATACGCCGCCGGCAAACCAGTGCTGACCATCGAGGGGCTCGGCATGCACGGCGAGCATCCGGTGCAGCGCGCCTGGAAGGCGGCCAATGTGCCGCAATGCGGCTATTGCCAGCCCGGCCAGATCATGCAGGCGGCGGCGCTGCTGAAACAAACGCCAAAACCGACCGATCAGCAAATCGTCGATGCGATGAGCGGCAATATTTGCCGCTGCGGCACCTATCAACGCATCAAGGCGGCCATTCATGCGGCTGCGGCGGAGGCGGCCTGATGAGCACGATCCAGAACCTCAGCCGGCGCAATGTCCTGAAGGGCGCCGCGCTGTCGCAGTTCCTGCTGGGTGCCCGCATCGCCGACTGGTCGCCGATCAGTCAGGCCGATGCAAACCCCGCCGATTTCGCGCCGAACCTGTTCGTCAGCATCGCATCGACCGGCCAGGTGACGATCGTCGTGTCACGCTCGGAGATGGGCACCGGCATACGCACCAGCCTGGCGATGGTGCTGGCAGACGAGCTCGATGCCGGCTGGCAGGACGTGCACGTGGCGCAGGCTCAGGGCGACGTGAAATATGGCGACCAGAACACTGACGGATCGAAGAGTGTCCGCCTGCTGCTGAACACGATGCGCGAGGCCGGAGCCACGGCGCGGCAGATGCTGCTCAACGCCGCGGCGCGGCGTTGGAGTGTGGCGCCATCGGCCTGCCATACCGAGGCCAGTGCCGTGGTGCTCGGTGCCGCGGGCAGGCGCCTGCGCTACGCCGAGTTGGTGGACGATGCGGCAAGGCTGCCGGTGCCGCCGGCTGGGTCGGTTCAAATGAAGGAGCGTGCCGCCTGGCGCTACATCGGCAAGCCGATGCCGATCGTGGATCTCGACGACATCGTCCAGGGCAGTGCGGTATTCGGCATCGACGTGATGCTGCCAGGCATGAAGTACGCCTCGATCGAACGTCCGCCGAGCTATGGCGATCGTGTGAAAAGCTTCGATGCGAGCGAGGCCATGAAAGTCCCCGGCGTCGAACAGGTGGTGGAAATCCCAGGCACGCCGCCGCCATCCGGCTTCAGGCCGCTGGGCGGCATTGCCGTCATCGCGAACAACACCTGGGCGGCGCTGCAGGGACGTCAGCAACTGCAGATCGTCTGGGAGCCCGGGCCCAACGCGAATTATGACACCACTGCCTACGGCGCCGCGCTCGAGGAAACGGCACGACAGCCGGGGAAGGTCGTGCGCGACAATGGTGATGTAAGCCAGGCCTTGCGGACAGCGACCAAGCGAGTGAGCGCGGATTACTTCGTGCCGCATCTCGCGCACGCGATGATGGAACCGGAGTCCTGCACCGCAGTGTCTGGAGCGGGCGGTTGCACCGTCTGGGCTGCCACGCAGAACCCGCAGCAGGCACGCGCGACGGTCGCCGAAGTGCTGGGCATCGATCAGTCGGACGTGACGGTGAACGTGACCCTGCTCGGCGGCGGATTCGGGCGGAAGTCCAAGCCGGACTACGTCGCCGAGGCGGCGTTTCTGGCGCGTGCGGTCGGCGCACCGGTGAAGGTGACGTGGAGCCGCGAGGACGATCTCACCCATGGCTACTATCATGCGATCGCGGCCCAGCATCTCGAAGGCGGTCTGGATGCGGACGGCAAGCCGGTCGCGTGGCTGCATCGTACCGTGTTTCCCTCGATCGGCTCGACGTTCAAAGCCGATACGGTCTACGGATCGGCGGGCGAGCTCGGTCAGGGTGTGGTGGATGTGCCGTTCGACATTCCGAATATTCGTTGTGAGAATGGGAGAGCCGACGCGCATGTGCGGATCGGCTGGTACCGGTCCGTCTATAATATCCCGCACGCATTCGCGGTTGGCTCGTTCGCGGATGAGCTGGCAGCCGCAGCCGGCAAGGATCCGTTGCAATACCTGCTCGCGATGCTGGGCGACTCGCGCAAGCTTGATCCGCGCCTGCTCGGGTCCGGTTACAGCAATTACGGCGCATCACTGGACGAGTATCCGATCGACATCGGCCGCATGCGCAACGTGGTGCTGCTGGCTGCCGCGCGATCTGGCTGGGGCTCGCCGCTTCCGCCGCGGCATGGACGCGGCATCGCAATGCACCGCAGCTTCCTGACCTATGTTGCCGCCGTCGCGCAGGTTGCCGTGGCCGCCGATGGCACCGTGTCGGTGCCGCGCATCGATCTCGCGGCGGACTGCGGGATGGTGGTCAATCCGGATCGCGTGATGGCGCAGTTCGAGGGAGCGGCGGTCATGGGGCTGGGCAATACGCTGTTCAGCAACCTGACCTTCAAGGCGGGGCGTGCCGAGCAAAGCAATTTCGCCGACTACCACGTGCCGCGGATCGACACGACGCCGGAGACCCACGTGTATCTGGTGCGCAGCGACGCACCACCGGGCGGCGTCGGTGAGCCGGGCGTGCCTCCGGTGGCCGCGGCGATCTGCAACGGCATCTTCAATGCTGTCGGGCAGCGCGTCCGCGCCTTGCCGGTGGATCCCGTGCAGTTGAAGGCCGCCTGATCGGTCGGCTCGTTCACCCGGCGCGATAGCGGTCGATCCCGTCCGCGCCGGTCTCCAGCACGAGCTGGTCGAGGCTGAGCATGTGGTTCACGTGGGCCAGGACCTCGCCGAACGCGAAGCCGGTCTGATGTTCGTCGAGCTCGCGATGAAACACGTGCGGGACGATGTCGGCGACTGAGAGCGGCTTCTGGCGACATGCGTCGGCGATCGCGGCGCAGCGCTGGGTGTGGTGCTCGATCAGTTCGGCGATGCGATGGTGCAGGCCATAGAACGGCAGTCCATGTCCTGGCAGCACCAGCACGTCCGGCGCGACCGCGTCGCGCAGACTCGAGAGCGAGCGCAGGTAGATGCCGAGTGCGTCCAGGTCAGGCTCCATGGCGTGCACGCTCACATTGGGCGATATCCGGGCGATCACCTGGTCGGCGGCAAAGAACAACTGCTCTTCGGGCCGGTACAGCATCGCCTGCTCGAGCGCGTGACCACCGCCGGTGATCACCTGAAAGGCCCGCGCGTCGATCCGCAGCGTGTCGCGGTGCTGGATGCGATGATAGGTCGTGGGCACGCCGGTGGTCTGCCGCAGGTATTCATGACCGCGGCCCAGCACGGCTTCCGTTACTTCGTGCGACAATCCGTGGCGACGATAGAACGGCCGGTGCATGTCGGCGCCCAGATCGCCCGGGGCATATTGCAGCGCGAGGCTATAGAGATACTCCGGACGCGGCATCGACAGCGGCAGGCCCAGGCGATCGGCGAGCCAACCCGCGAGGCCGACATGATCGGGATGGAAATGCGTCACGATCATCGCGGTCAGGCGCTGTCCGGCCAGCGGTCCGCGCAGAATCGATTCCCAGGTGGCGCGGCATGCATTGGTGCCGAGGCCGGTGTCGAGCACCGTCCAGCCAGCGTCGTCCTTGATCAGATAGATGTTCACATGATCGAGCCGGTAGGGCAGCGGCAGACGGAACCACTGCACGCCTGGTGCGATCTCGACCAGCTCGCCCGGTGCCGGCGGCTGAGTGTGCGGAAATACCAGGCTCGGGACGTCCGGGATCTGCTGCATCTTTGGAGTTTAGCCTGCGGTCCTCGTTGCTGGCGAGGCGGCCATCGGTGACGTGCTGACGCCATTGGGCGACGGCCGCCTGGTGGCGTGCCACAATCACGGTTGAAGATCGGGAGACTGGTTATGACGAAGATGATCGTGATCGGAGCGGGCGTGATGGGCGCCTCGGTTGCCTATCGGCTGGCGCAGGCAGGCGCCGATGTCACCGTGCTGGAGGCGACACGCGTGGGCGGTGGTACCTCCGGCATCAGCTTCGCCTGGACCAATGCGCACCGGAAACCGCCGAAGTCGTATCACGACCTGAACGTGGGCGGCATGAAGGCGCACGCCGCGCTGCGCGATGAATTCGGTGCCACCCCGTGGTGGCACGGCGGGGGCAGCCTGGAATGGGAACCCGAATCCGACCGCGCGGCACAGCGGGAAAATATTGAGCAACTGCAGGCCTGGGGCTACGCCGCCGAGTGGATCGACCATAAGCAGGTGCACGAACTTGAACCGGACATCGATCCCGTCACCATCGGCGATGCGCCGGTTGCGTATTTTCCCGACGAAGGCTGGCTCGATCCGGTGGTGTATGCGCACGTCATGCTGTCGGCGGCACAGCGGCGTCATGGCGCCAAGGTGATCTGCGGTGAGCGGGTCACCGATCTGATTATCGCGTTAGATCGCGTTTCCGGCGTGCGTCTGGCCGACGGCACCCTGCATGAAGCCGATATGGTGATAAACTGTGCCGGCCGCTGGACCAACGAGGCGGTGCGTGAGGCCGGCCTGCATCTGCCGCTCGCGCCCACGGTAGGTTTCCTGGTGTTCACCCCACCGGTGGCGGCCGGCCTGAGCCGCGTGGTCCGCACCAGCGTGATCGATGCACGGCCGGATGGCGCCGGGCGCCTTGTGCTGCATTGGAATCCGACCGACGCGACCTTGAGCTTCGACAGGACGCTGAGCCCGTCGATGCCGGAGGCACGCGATCTGGTACAGCGGGCGCGCCGGCTGCTGCCCTCGATCGGCGAGGTGGAACCGGAGGCGGTGCGCATCGCCATCCGGCCGATCCCCGGCGATCAATTGTCGGCCATCGGTCCGGTGCCGCGGATTGCCGGCTACTACCTCGCGGTCACCCATAGCGGGGTGACGATGTCGCCGTTCCTGGGAGCGGCGGTGGCCGACGAGGTCGTACGTGGACTGCAACGGCCAGAGCTTGCCGATTTCCGCCCGGCGCGGTTCTTCAACTGAGTGTGCTCGCCGCCGATCCTTCGATCGGTGGTCCGCAGCGCTCGATGCGACCCGCGGTGGGAAACGCCGCGATTGGCGGATCCGCAAGCGAGGCGAAGCGCTTAGCCCGCAGCCAGCAGACGGGTCGCGCGAATCGGCAGCTTCAGGACTTTGCACAGCGCACTAAGGTTCGCATCCCGCGGGCGTGTCCGCCCTGCTTCCCAGAAATACACGCATGGTCCGGTCACACCGACCTGGGCGGCAACGTCTGCTACGGACAGGCCACGACGAATGCGAGCATCGCGAAGGTGGCTGCTCAGGCTGATCTTTCGAGGCAAGGCAAACTCCAACGAGTTGTTAAGGATGCCGCCGATATGGTGGCACAGCGGTCTAACGTAATATTATACTTAGTGTTCGGCAAGCGCTCGCGGCAGGTACGGCGATCGGGTCAACATCCGGCCACCGGAGCGGTTAAAGAATCTACTCGGTGAAACTCCGTGAAACCCCGTGTCAGTGACTTTGCATTGCCAGACCAGGACAGGCGGACCGTCTCTGATCCCAAGCCTCTGATCCGTGAGCGCGCGCTCACGCTCGGTTTCGACGCGATCGGCTTCTGCCGCGCGGAACTCGGTGCACAGGCCCGCGAGCGGCTGGCCGACTTCCTGGCGGCGGGCCAGCATGGCGACATGGGCTGGCTCGCAACGCGCGCGACGGCACGCGGCGATCCACGGCAATTATGGGCCGACGCGCGCAGCGTGATCGCGCTCGGCCTGACCTACGCGCCCGATGACGATCCACTCGCCACGCTCGCGTTCCCCGATCGCGGCGCCATCTCGGTCCATGCCCGCAATCGCGACTATCACGGCGTGATGAAAGGCATGCTGAAGCACCTGGCGCAGTTCATCGTCGCGCGCTTCGGTCCGGCGGTAAAAGTGTTCGTCGATACCGCCCCGGTGATGGAGAAGCCGCTGGCGGAGCGTGCCGGTGTCGGCTGGCAGGGCAAGCATACCAACCTTGTTTCGCGCGCGCACGGCTCCTGGCTGTTCCTGGGCGAGATTTACACGACGCTCGACATCGCACCCGACGAGCCGCACCGTGATCGCTGCGGCACCTGCACGCGCTGCCTCGCCGTCTGCCCGACCGATGCGTTTCCCGCACCGTATCGGCTCGATGCGACACGCTGCATCTCGTATCTCACCATCGAGCACCACGGGCCCATCCCGCACGAGCTGCGCCCGCTGATGGGCAACCGTATATATGGCTGCGACGACTGCCTCGCGGTTTGTCCGTGGAACCGGTTCGCCCGCGCAACGCCACACGGCAAGCTGCGTGCGCGTGCCGAGCTGACGGCACCGCGGCTCGCGGAACTGGCCGCACTCGACGATGCCGGCTTTCGAACCATGTTCAGCGGATCGCCGATCAAGCGGATCGGCCGCAGCCGCTTTGTCCGCAATGTGCTGATCGCGATCGGCAACTCCGGTGATCCGTCGTTGTTGCGCGTTGCGACGGACTTGCTGTCCGATCCCGATGCTGTGATTGCCGAGGCGGCGTGTTGGGCATGCGGACGCCTGGGTGCCAATCGGTTGGCGCAATAGGCCGCCGGGACACAACGCGAAGGCCGTCTACGGCAACGGCCGGCCGATGATCGTGTTGCAATCCGGCGACAGCTCACACGCTTGAAGGGGTGCCCAGTCAAGACCTTTCCGATCGGTCGACAGCCGCCCACACATCAAATCCCCATGACTTCCATTCACGCCTGTAGTAGACCCAAAAAATGCAGCATATCCGCAGTGCACGCCGTGCGCTCCTTCTCGCCCTGACCCTGCTGTCCTCCTGCGCAGCGGCCGATCCGTCCCCGAACCGGGTTGCCGCACACGCCGGTCGTGACACGCCGTCCGGGGTGTTTGGCCAATACCTGACGGGCCGCTTCGCCATGAGCGAGGCGGATGCGCAGACGGCGGCCACGCAGTTTCTCCGCGCGCTCGCCGCCCGCCCGGATGATGCTGACCTGTTGCAGCAGGCGTTCGTCGCCAGCCTGGTCGCCGGCCGGTCCGAGGCGGTTCATCTTGCCCGTGAGCTGCCCGACAGTCAGGCGGCGCAGCTTCTGCTGGGTCAGGCGGAGGTGCGCGCCGGCCATTGGTCGGCGGCGGAACACCGCTTCGAGATGTTGCCACGGCAGGGCCTGACCCAACTTTTGCAGCCGCTGCTGATTGCCTGGTCGCAGCACGCCGACGGCCGCACCGACGCCGCGCTGGCAACGTTGCGTCCATTCATCGATGGCCGGCGATTCCGCGGCATTTATGCGCTGCATGCCGCACTCATCAACGATCAGGCCGGCCGCTCGGCGGAGGCTGCCAATCTGTATCGCCAGGCACAGACTGAATTGGGTGGCACGAACCTCCGCCTGGCGCAGATACTGGCCAGCGCGCAGGCGCGCCACGGCCATCTCGGTGGGGCGCAGCGCGTGCTGACCGACATGGCGGCGGATGCGCCAGACATGGAAATTGCCTTGCCGGCGCTGACCGCGGCCAGCATCGCCCCGGCGGTGCCGCACGCCACCGACGGGATCGCCGAGGCCTATCTCGCGCTCGCGGCCTCCCTGCGCAACCAGGATTCCGGCGACTTCGCCATGCTGGTGCTGCGCCTCGCCCTCGATCTGCGACCCGACTTTACCGCAGCGAGATTGATGGCCTCCGACATTCTGGACGGTCAGCGCCACTTCGAGAACTCGCTCCAGATGCTCGCTTCCGTCGCCAGCGATGACCCGCTGATCGCGGTGGTGCGGCTGCAGCGCGCCGCCCTGAGCGAGCGGCTGGGCCACACCGAGGAGGCAATGCGGGAACTGCAGCGGCTCGCCCACGACTATCCGGACAGCCCGATTCCCGCGATGCGCGAGGGCGATCTGCTGCGCGGCAAGCAGCGCTTCGCCGACGCGATCGCCGCTTATGACCGTGCCATCGGGCGGATCAAGACGCCCGGGCCGGCCGATTGGCTCGCTTTCTACGATCGCGGCATCTGTTACGAGCGGGTGCGCCAGTGGAGCAAGGCGGAGGCGGACTTCACACATGCCCTGGCGCTCGCCCCGGATCAGCCGTTCGTGCTGAACTATCTCGGCTATTCCTGGGCTGACATGGGCCAGAACCTGACGCGGGCACGGGCGATGATCGAGAAGGCGGTGCAGCGCCGGCCGGATGACGGCGCCATCGTCGATAGCCTGGGCTGGGTGATGCTGCGCCAGGGTGAGATCGGTGGAGCGGTTCAAACGCTCGAGCGGGCGGTCGAACTCGAACCCGAGGATGCGTCGATCAATGGCCATCTGGGTGACGCCTACTGGGCAGCCGGCCGCAAGCTGGAGGCAACCTACCAGTGGCGCCGTGCGCTGATCTTCAATCCCGAGCCCGATGATGCGGCGAAGCTGGAGGCGAAACTGCAAGGCGGGTGGCATCCGACCGTGGTGAGCGGCCAGTAGGGTTGGTATCGGACCGGTTGACCGAAGCGGCACCGGCGAAGGTTAATCTCTACCTGCATGTCACCGGCCGTCGCGACGAC
>DASXNR010000090.1:0-18707 GCA_036494925.1 Acetobacteraceae bacterium | reverse complement strand
GCCAAAGGCTATCAGCGTCCGGTCAGATGTCTCCTTGCCGTTCTCAACCGCATGCACGCGGGCCGCGCTCGCCATTGTCTCGTCGACGATCTCGGCGATACCACGTGCCGCCTCCTGGACCGACATCGACAGCTTCGCGCCGACCGTTCCGGTCACCGCCTGAAGCGCCCGCGCGGGATCCAGTGCGATCTTGCCCCCGGCAAAGTGGGTCAGATCGATGCGGCCGAGCACTACATCGGCATCTGTCACCGTCGGCTGGTGGCCACCGCCCGCATAGCAGGCAGGGCCCGGGTTCGCGCCCGCGCTGTCGGGTCCGACGACGATACGGCGCAGCGGATCGACACGCGCGATCGAGCCGCCACCAGCGCCGATCTCCACCATGTCGATCACCGGGATGCGCACGGGAAACCCGCTGCCCTTGGCGAAGCGATATGCGCGCGCGACTTCGAAATGTCGTGACTGCTGCGGTGTATAATCATCGATCAGAGTGATCTTCGCCGTCGTGCCGCCCATATCGAACGAAATCGCCCGCTCGTAGCCACCACGCGCGGCAACGTGACGCGCGAGGATGGCGCCGCCGGCCGGGCCGCTCTCCACCAGCCGCACCGGGAAGCGCCGCGCGGTCTCTACCGTGCAGATGCCGCCCGAGGACATCATCAGCAGCAATGGGCAGGTCGCGCCGATCCGACGCAATCCATCCTGCATTCGGGCGAGATAGCGATCCATCATGGGCAGTACGTAGGCGTTTGCCACCACGGTCGATGTTCGTTCGTATTCACGGATCTCGCGGCAGACGTCCGATGAGATTGTGATGGCCACATCCGGCAACAGGCGCGCGATCAGGTCCCGCGCCCGTTCCTCGTGCATGGGATTGATATAGGAGTGCAGAAAGCTGACCGCCACCGCCTCGATGCCCTGTTGCTGTAACGTCGGCATCAGGCACTCCAGCGATGTCGCATCGAACGGCAGCAGCACGGAGCCATCGGCAGCCAGGCGTTCGGCCACTTCGAGCCGCAGATCGCGCGAGATCAGCGGCTCCGGCCGTTCCATGTAAAGGTCGTACTGCTCGAAACGGTGCTCGTAGGCGATCTCCAGCGAATCCCGAAAGCCGGCAGTGGTGACCAGCGCGCACCGCGCGCCCTTGCGTTCGATCAGTGCATTGGTCGCCAGCGTGGTACCGTGGATCACCAGGTCCATGGCCGACGCTGCAATGCCGGCCTCATGCAGGATCGCCTGCGTTCCCACGATCACTGCCTCATCCGGTGCGGCGTGAGTCGTCAGCAGTTTCGCGGAGAGCGTCCGATCGGGCAGCGCGAGCACAAGATCGGTGAAGGTGCCGCCAATATCGACGGCCAGCCTCGTACGAGCGCTACGCTGCAAAGTCATCGCGTCGCGCCGTTCTTCTTTGCCTCGTACTGCGCCGCGGTCAGAAAGCGCTGCTCCATGTCCCGGATCGTGGCAAAACCCATCAACTCAACAAGCGATGCATATCTGCATCGCCTCCTGTACGGTGAACCCACTGTGCTCCGTATCCATGGACACATAGTCGTGCTGCGCGGCGCCCACCGGCATCGGTGCCGCGCAGATGATGCAGCCCGAAGCCCAGCGCAACGTCGCCATGCTGCAGCTTCCGCTTGGCGACATTGTGCATGATTGTCATGACGTTCTCCTCAATCCTTGGCTCGCCTGACCCTCTTGCCCGATATCGTTGCCGCGCGCGGCAGGTCGGCGAAGAAGCCACTCCGCGCATTCGCGCCCATCAGGATATAGTTGTGATCGGATCCGGTCAGCACGAACTGCGCCCCCATGCCGACATAGCGCGACGCATTTTCCTCGTCGTAAACGCCACCCATGCCCAGCACCTTGCCGTGCTTCTTGCAGGCCGCGCCCACCGTGGCATAGGCGCTGATCAGCTTTGGGTGACCCATCTGCCCGGCGATACCCAACTCGGACGACAGATCCGACGTTCCGATCAGCAGTACATCGATTCCGTCCACCGCGGCGATGTCGGCAGCATTCTTAACCGCCATTGGACTCTCGATCATCACCACGGTCAGAATCTCATCGTTGATCGCCTGTTGCGCCTCCGCCATGGCCGGAGGGCGAAAGCCGTACACCGCAGGCGGCCCACCCCAGCTTCGCTTCCCTAGTGGCGGATAGCGGAACGCCTCGGCGATGCGTCGCGCCTCCTTCGCGGTATCGACATGCGGCATGACAATGCCAAGCGCACCATTGTCCAGTGCGCGCGTCGCTTCGTCGATCGCATTGGCGCAGACCCGCACCAGTGGTGTCACGCCAGTCGGTAACGACGCAATACAGAGCTGGGCAATTTCGTTGACCGAGAACGAGCCATGTTCGTTGTCGAGGAATAGCCAGTCGTGGCCGGTGGCGGCGGCAAGCGCCGGTGCGGCGGCGCTGCGCAGGTGGTGCACGCCGAATCCCAGCGCAACTTCGCCCGCCTGCATCTTGCGCCTGGTGTTGTTCGGCACCAGCGGCATCACTCAGCCCCCCTCGGTTTGTGGCGGGAGCGCAGCACGCAGGCGGGGGTTCGGTCAATCCGCGGTAGCGACCGCGCACCTGTTCTCGATCAGCGCCATCAGGCTCTCCAGCCGATCCGCCTCCGAAGCTGGCTTGTCGGTGCGGATCCGCGCAATGCGCGGAAACCGCAATGCCACACCGGACTTATGGCGATTGGAAAGTTGCGCCGCGTCGAATGCAACCTCAAGCACCAGTGACTTCTCCACCTCACGCACCGGCCCGAACCGCGCCACAGTGTGATTGCGGATCCAGCGATCAAGGAACGCCAGCTCCTGGTCCGTGAAACCAAAATACGCCTTCCCTACCGGCACCAGCTCGTCATCACGCCACACGCCGAACGTGTAATCGGAATAGTAGCTGCTGCGCTTGCCGTGCCCTCGCTGCGCGTACATCAGCACGGCGTCGATGGTCAGTGGATCTCGCTTCCACTTCCACCACAGCCCCCTCACCCGGCCCGGCAGATAGGCCGCATCGCCACGTTTCAGCATCAGCCCTTCGATCGACGCGGCCCGCGCGCCGTCGCGCAGCACCACCAGCTCATCGAGCGAGGAGAACCGGATCAGTTCCGACAGATCCATCCGGGCGGGACGCGTCCGCGCATACCAGGCCTCCAGCCGGTCTCGCCGCGCGTCGAACGGCAGCGGGCGCACATCGTCGGCCGCCTCGAACAGCATGTCGTAAAGCCGGATGCCGACCGGGTATTCCGCCATCATGCGCGCACTGACCACCTTGCGGTTGAGCCGCTGTTGCAGATCGGCGAACGGCGCCACCTGGCCATCGCGCACCACCAGCAATTCCCCGTCGAGCACCGCGCGAAAGTCCATCGCTTCGAGAATTTCGGGAAACGCGCCCGAAATGTCCTCGGCACCGCGCGAATAGAGCCGCCTGCCGCCATCGGTCGCGACCAGCTGCACGCGGATGCCATCCCATTTCCATTCCGCACGCCAATCCGCCGGTCGCAGCCCGGCAATATCGCCAACCTCCAGCGGATGCGCCAGCATCGGCGGACGGAACACCGGTGCCTGCGCCGGATCAGGTCGTGGCGCGCGCTTTTCCAGCCAGGCGAACAGCGGCAGATACGGTGGCGCCAGGCCGTGCCACACTTCCTCGACATCGTCCGCCGCGACGCCGCCGACTTCGGCCAATGCGATCTTCGCCAGTCGCGCCGACGCGCCGACACGCAAGCCGCCCGTGATCAGTTTGAGCAGTGCCAGCCGCACGGATGCATCGGACGCATCCAGCCAGCCCGTGACGATCCCTGGCAGCGCAGCCCTGGGTGCGGTCTCCAACACCTCCACCACCTCGGCGAGACGCGGCGTCGCCGCATTGGTCGGTGCCGCCGGCCACATCAGCGCGACTGTCTCGGCCAGATCGCCGACATAGTCGTAGGACCACGCAAACAGCACCGGATCGGTGCGCGCGGCGGCAAGTTCGCGGATCAGGCCCGGCTTGGCGGAGGTGAACGACAACTCGCCGGTGACCGCCGCCAAGCCGACCCCTCGGTCCGGATCCGGCTGCGTGACGAAATAGCGACGCAGCAGCGCGACCTTGGCGTGGCGCGACGGCGTGAACACCAGGCGCTCCAGCAGTTCGGCGAACGCGATCATGGTGATATATGTTGGCGTTGAATGTGCAATATGCCAGCGTGGCCTGCGAAAGCGGCACGCAGGCGATCGACGGAGGTGGAAATGCGTCCCTGTCGGCAATCCTGCGTTTCGTTCAGTTTGGTCTTGCTGCTCATCGCGCTGGGCGGCTGCCAGCCGGCGCAATACAAGAATGCGGCGCATCCCGACTACGGCGATGCGGACTACAAACGGGATCTGACACAGTGCCGCACTCAGAATTCCCAGGTATACACCCACTCGGGCGGATACACCGACGTAACGGAGGTCAAGGTGGATGAGGCAAAGGCGGCTTCCTGCATGACCGATCACGGCTGGCAGGCTGTGAGCCGATAGAAGCTGCCAGGGAGATACAGTCATGCTGTCGTCACTCGCTGTGCGCCTCACAATCGCCGCCGCCGCGCTCACGATCCCGGCGCAGGCGCAACTTCTGACCCACCGCGACCTCTCCTACCCGATGGCACGCACCATCGCCGAGACGGCAATCGAGAGCTGCGGTGCCAAGGGCTACGCGGTGTCGGCGGTGGTGGTGGATCGCGCCGGCGAGGTGGTGGTGGCGATGCGCGCCGACAACGCCGGCCCGCACACCATGGAAAACGCACGCCGCAAGGCCTACACCGCGCTCAGCTTCCGCACCGCGACCTCGGAGTACGCAAAACGCTTCGCCGACAACAATCCGGTGGTGCGCCAGCAGGTGACGCTGCCGAGCGTCATCGCGATACCCGGTGGCCTGCCCGTTAAGGTCGGCGGCGACGTGATCGGCGGTGTCGGCGTGTCAGGCTCGCCTGGCGTGGACGAACCGTGCGTGCAGGCGGGCATCGACAGGGTGGCGGATCAACTGCGCTAGGTTTGCAGCAGACGGGGTTTCGCCTAGGGTTCCACGGTCAAGTGGAAGGGAAGAACGCCGATGATCGTTGAAATGCGCACCTACACGTTGCAGCCCGGCACCCTGGCCGAGGTGGAGAAGCGGTTCGGCGAGGCACTGCCCAATCGTCAGAAGCACTCGAAGCTTGCGGCGTTCTGGCACACCGAGGTCGGACCGCTGAACCAGATCATCCATGCCTGGACCTATGACAGCTTCGAGCACCGTACCGCGGTGCGTTCCGCTGCGCTGAAGGAAGAAGGCTGGCCGCCGGCGATCCGCGAATTCGTCACCAACCAGCACAGCGAGCTGTTCCATCCGGCGCCGTTCTGCCCGCCGCTCGAGCCGCGCCAGGTCGGGCCGCTGTTCGAGATCCGCCAGTACACGCTGGTACCGGGCGCCATTCCCGGCCTGATCGAACGCTGGTCGGAGAAGATTGAGGGGCGCCAAAAGTTCTCGCCGCTGATCGCCGGCATGTATTCGGAGTTCGGCGCGCTGAACAAGTGGGTGCACATCTGGGCCTACAAGGACGCCAACGAACGCACCTCGGTGCGCGCCGCTGCCGCAGCGACCGGTCAGTGGCCGGCACGCAATCCACCCGGCGTGGTGGTGAAGCAGGAGAACGCGTTCGTGATGCCGGCGTCGTTCTCGCCGATTCGATAACGCGGGAGCGGAATGTGGGAGAGGTGTTACCTCTCCCACGGGCCCTTCACGGCACGCATTCCATGTGCGCCGTTGTACACCGCCACCCCAGGCGACTGCCAACCTTCAAGCAATCGGGTGTCCAGCGCGTAAATTTCCACCCCCAGCGGCCGGCACACATCGATCGGATCGCGTGCGTCCGGCCCCCATAACGGCACCGAAAGATCGCCTCCCGGACACGCGGATATAGCGCACAACAAATCGATCTCGGCGAAAAACTCCAGATAGTCACCGGGCTTCGCCGGACACGCACGCATGAAGTATTGATCATCGGAATTAAGCCCGGTGACCTGGAATACGTTCAGCACGTCGTGCACGTCGAACTCGGTCAGTCCGTACGGAGCAACCGCGCGCACCAGGTTGGAATGGCAATGGAAGTCGAAGTCGACGCCCATGAGCATCCGGTTCACGTAGGGATCGCAGCGCGTGCCGAGCAGGTCGTGCACGCGTCCGCCCACCTCATCAACGCCATGGTCCGCGAGGGTATCGGCGGTGATCGTTACCAGCGGCCGTAGATACGGCAGATTCGACCACAGCCGGTCGAACGTGCTGACATGGGCCGCCTGAAGCTGCCGCGACCGCGACGCCCACATCCGCTCCCGGGGATTGTGCAGGTTCCAGATGTTCAGATCGCCGACCTGCGGGCCGTCGATGGTCAGGATGCGGAACACGTGGCTGGCCGGAACGCGCCAGGCGCGCCCGGAGCGGATCGGCACGACCACTTGCTCGACCAACCGGCGCGCGCGCGGCGCTTGTGCGATCCGCTGATAGAACGCGCGATCCACGTCGAGCGGCGAGCCTTTGCCGGCCTGGTAGGCAGGAGCGACATTCGCCATCGGGCACCTCCTCAAGTCAGTGCAGGCTTAACATCCGTGGCAAACAGGTCGAGCGAACGACGCGCCTCCTGAGTGGTCAGATCGCCCCACTGGAAGGCGCCGCACAGATAGTTGTGCTTCGGCCCGACCGTCGCCAGGTAGCGCCGCAGTGCGTCGCGCACCGTGGCGGCGGAGCCTGCCAGCACCTGCCCCGCCTCACGCATGATCTCGAAATTCGTGCCACCCGGCATCACCAGCGCGGCAGGACTCGCGTGCGGCCCCAGCCGCGGATCGGTGCAGTAGAAATGCTCGGCGTAAGCGACAAACGCCCGTCGGGCGAGCGACACTGCCTCGGCGTCGCTGTCGGCGATCACCACGTGGCGCGTCGAGCCGACCAGCGGATCCTCGCCCAGGTAGCGGGGGTCGTTGCGTACGCGACCAGCCTCCCAGACCCGCCAGTACTCCTCGATCATGTCGCGTGTCGCGCGGCCGAGCCCGTTCATCCCCTGCTCCGCCGCGCGTTGCAGATTCCCGGCATACCAGAAGCGCGGATACGGCTTCTGTACCATCTCGAAATGCACCGGTTCGTCATCGTACCGGAACTGCTTGCCGTGATGCTTGATGCGTCCCGTCTGCAGACCCTGTTGCAGGATCGCCAGCACCTCTTCGTAGGTCTCCCGCATGGTCGCGAGATCGCTGCCGAACAGCTCGTGCTCAGGGTCGCGGACGCCGCGGCCGACGCCCGGCATGAACCGGCCGTGCGACAGCTGGTCGATCATGCAGAACTCCTGGATCAGCCGCGTCGGATGATACAGCGGCAGGCACAGCACCATCGTGCCCAGTCGTATCTTCGACGTGCTGCGCGCCGCCGCGGCGAGGAACACGATCGGCGACGGTGCCATGTCCAGCGTGGTGAAGTGGTGCTCGGCAATGTGATACCCGTGAAACCCGAGCTCCTCGGCGTGCCGAATCAGCTCGATGCGCTCATCATATTGCTGCCATAGCGGCATGTCGGAGCGTTGCTCGAAATGGTCCCACCAACCGAATTGCAATGTCATGCCATGCTCCGTAGTTACGCGAGTCCAACGTGGTCGGCCAGTTGAGCCGCAGTGTACATCTCGGCGGCACTGTCGGGGATTTCCGGCAGCATGGTGGCGTTCCACGCCTGCCATTCGGCCACCAGATTTTTCGCCAGGTCAGGCTGGCGGTCCCACAGATTGGCGCGTTCACGTGGGTCCGCCACGACATCGAACAGGAAGCTGTTGTCGCGGATCTTCAGATACTTATAGTCGCCATCGCGGAGCGCCCGCTGCGCATTGGTCTTGTAGCGCCAGAACAGCTTGCGCCGCACCGGTGCTTGCTGACCGGTCAACATTGGTAGCAGGCTGATGCCGTCCGGCTGATATCCTGCGGCGGACGTCGCTCCTGCCGCTTCCAGCAAGGTCGGGAACCAGTCCATGGTGATCGCAACCTGGTCGCTGACCTGCCCAGCGGGAATTCGCGCCGGCCAGCGTATCAGTTTCGGAACGCGCAGCCCGCCCTCCAGCAACTCGGTCTTGATACCAGTAAACGGCCAGGTGTCGGAGAAGCGTTCGCCGCCATTGTCGCTGGTGAAGATCACGATCGTGTCGTCGGCAAGCCGGTTCGCATCGAGCGCCTGCAACACGCGGCCGATCTGCAAATCCATTGCCTGGATCATGCGGAAATACGTCCGCTGCGTGCCGCCGTCGTAGTGCCGAAGGTTGCTGCCACGGAGGCGATCGGATTCCGCGCGATCGCCTGGTGCCTCCCACGGCCAGTGCGGCGCGTTGAAGTGCAGGCTGAGCAGGAAAGGTCGGTCGCGTCTTGCGTGGCCATCGATCGTCGTGACCGCATGATCGCCCAGTAGATCGGTCATGTAGCCGCTCGGATGGACCGGTTCGTCACCGTCCCACAGATCATGGACGCCGCGCGTGTTCTGGTGCGAGTAGTAATCCGCCGCGCCGCTGCGGATGCCGAAGAAATGCTGGTAGCCGCTTTTCATCGGTCCGAAGCGCGGTGGCACGCCGAGATGCCACTTGCCGACCAACGCCGTACCGTAGCCGGCTTGCAACAGCAGCGATGGCAGCGTCGGATGGTCCGGCGGCAGTCCGACATCGGTCTTGCCCGCCAGCGGCTCCTCGAGGCCGAGCGGCAGGCGATACTGGTAGCGTCCGGTGATCAGCGCCAGGCGCGTAGCGGAACAGACCGCCGAGTTGGCATAGCCCTGAGTCAGACGCACACCACTCGCGGCGATCCGGTCGATGTTCGGTGTCGATAGCTCGGGCCGGCCGTAGCAGCCCACATCGGCATAGCCAAGGTCGTCGGCCATGATGAAAACGATGTTGGGTCGCTTCGACATCCGACCACTCTGGAGCGGACGTCAGGTAGCGTCCAGATGGTGCAACTCTTGACCCGTCGGTTGCTCACTGGCGATCATTCCGCCGCCCGAGGAGGTGACCATGCCACTGCTTTCATACCCCGCCGTATTCATGCGCGGCGGTACCAGCCGCGCGGTGATGTTCCACGCACGCGACCTGCCGGACCGCCCCGAATGGGATCCGATTTTCCTCGCCGCCATGGGCAGCCCGGACCCGAACGGACGCCAGCTCAACGGCATGGGCGGCGGAATCTCATCGCTGTCGAAGGTCTGCGTTCTGGCGCCGTCGGATCGAGCGGACGCCGACATCGACTACACCTTCGCACAGGTGCAGATCCGAGAACCACGCGTGGATTACCGCAGCAACTGCGGCAACATGAGCTCCGCAGTCGGGCCGTTCGCAGTCGATGAAGGCATCGTGCGGCCGAACGGCGACACTGCCGTGGTGCGGATTTTTAATACCAACACGCGGAAGATCATCCGATCCACATTCCCGCTGGAGGATGGCCGCTCGGCGACCGATGGCGATCTGTCGATTCCCGGCGTCGCCGGCACCGGAGCGCCGGTGAGGCTTGACTTTCTGGCGCCGGGCGGTGCGACCACGGGAAAGCTGCTGCCGACGGGCAAGCCCACCGACCGTCTGGAGGTACCCGGTATCGGCCCGATCGATGTCTCCATGATCGATGCTGCCAACGCGTGCGTTTTCGTGCGGGCACGAGATTTGGGGCTCAAAGGGAGTGAACTGCCCGAGGAGCTCGATCGCGACCCGGCGCTGCTCGACCGGCTGCAGTCAATCCGGCGACTGGCCTCAATCGCCATGGGCATCGCACGCGACGATAGCGAGGCGCGGGCCGTCGCCGCTGTCCCGATTATCGGGTTCGTCGCGCCACCGATGGATGCGCCCACCCTGTCAGGCGATCCGATCGCGGCGGGGCAGGTCGATCTGACAGCTCGGTTCCTGTCGAACGGCCAACCGCACCGGGCACTGCCGCTGACGGCCTCGCTGTGCACGGCGGTGGCGGCCAATATCGCAGGCACGCTGGTGGCCGAAGCATTGGCGCCGGGAGCCGGCGCGCAGGTGCAGATCGGAATGCCATCCGGCATCCTGACTGTGGGCGCCGAGGTCGCGCAGGACAGCGCCGGCCAGTGGATGGCTCACAGCGGAGCGTTCTACCGGACCGCACGGCGGCTGTTCGACGGCCGCATCTATGTTCCGGGTCAGGACGGCTAGCCACCGCCGCCGTTGGTCCCAGGTGGAAACAGCCATATGCCCTGCGTCGGACGGGCAACGTAGCCGTTGAACGTTGCCCGTCTGCGCACCGCGGCTTTGGGGGCGGGCCATTGGCCCCCCGGCGCAACGACACCGTGTGGGGCCACGGGCGAATTCGAAGCGATCACCTCGATCGGCGCGAGCGGTGGGGTAAGCCGCGGCTTGACCGCATCGGTGGGGGCGGGCCCGACCAGATGAGCGAGCGTCGCCGGCGCGGCTGGCGGCAATGGTACGACGGTCGCTGCAGCAGGAGGCGAGTTTGGCGTTGCGTCGCCGGACTGCAAGGCACTCCGCCCTGCCGCCCAGAATCGGTCAAAGCCAGGTGGGCCCTCCCAACAGGCCACCGCGCCGAGGCTACCGACCGCAACCGCCGCCAAACCTGCCATCTGCGCGATGCGCCTGTTGCGACCCGGAGGAAGCACCACCGGAACCAGCACATTCGCGGTGGGCGCCTGTTCAGCGATGTCGTCCGCGGGGGGGCGGTACGTGGGCGCGTCTTGATGGCGCGCAGCCGCAGCATCGACCAACGCTGACGTTACCAGGGTCTGGTTCCGTTCTGTCGCGAGCGCCGCAACGGCCGTCATCAGTGAAACCAGGCGACCAGGCAGGCCCTCGCTCCGCTGCACCAGCGTGTCGCGCGCGTCGGTATCGAGCTCGCTGCCGCGGCTTGCCATGAGCCGCACGGCCACCGCGCCGGCCTCCTCGGGGGTCAACGTGCCCAGTTCGAACCGAGCCTCGATCAGGTCCGCGAACCCTGCCTGAGCCGCCCGGTCGGCAATGTCCCAGAACGACGGATCGCCGACGAAGAGGACCTGTGGCATGTGCTCGATCGCGACGCTCGCCAGCAGGCGTAGATAGCCGAGGGCGTCCGGAAGCAGTTGCTCTGCATCGTCGATAATGAGTACCAGCCTGTCGTCAGGGTCTTCTCTCTCGGTCATGGCATCGAACACCCGTTCGACGTCCGCCGTGTCCACATCGGCTTCCGGCTTGCCGAGAAACTGGGACATGATCGTCCGCAGACGAATTCCCCCGCCCGCGCCGCCATCCACCCATCTCACCCGCACCGAGCGCTGGGTCAATTCTTCACAGATCGCCTGCGCCACCGCGGTCTTTCCCGCCCCGCGCGCGCCAGTCAGGACGATGAATTGCGTCCCCTCCATCAGGCTGTCGACGATCTCGGCAAGCAACTGGCGGTGCCGGGGTACCATCACGACACGGCTTGGATCGTTCGGGCTCGCGGCAGCGACAAGTTGCCTGGCTGCCGCAATCCCCTGGTTCGCGCGCTCCACTTCCGCAAGCGCATCCAGGATTTCGGATGGCAGGTTGCGTTCATCATGCGCGCCGGATGCTGCTGACGCAGCGTCTGCACTGTCGGTATCGTCACTGAAATCTGAACCGACGCGTCGTACCACCTCAACCGGCATCCGGCCGGTGAAGCCGGTCAGCGCGGCCACCACCAAGGCTCCAAGGAAGTATGTCAGCATGTCCATCCCGGTCATCGAGCGGTGAAGCCGACTGCCGTCATCGCATCGCGACTCATGAGTGTTTTCGCGATCGGTTGCAAATCAGCCGTTCGTGCGCTGTGACGAGGCGCCAGCGGGCGTCTAGGGTTGCTCCGCCCCCTCCTGCAACCATGGCTCCGTGGACCAGAGCTTCGCCAGGTCCGCCCGTTCGTCCTGTGCTTCGGCCGACCAGTTGGCGCCGTCACGCCAAGCCGCGACGAAGCCGTTTGTATCGGCGTGGTCGTGGAACTCCAGGTCCTCGACCACCGCTTCGAGGGCAGCGGCAAGGCGTGCGGCGACCGGCTCGGGCAAACCAACGGGGGCGGCCAGGCCGCGCCGGATCACTGCTGACAGATCAAGCCCGGAGTCGCGCAAAGGCGGCATGTCGGGAAAAGCATCGGCGCGGTTGGCGGCGGCGATGCCGAGACCCACGAGACGTCCCTCGCGCAGATCGCCGATCGCGTTGGACAGGCCGAGAGCGGCCGCGGCGACGTTGCCGGCGACGGCGGCCTGGCGGGCCGCTGCCGCCGAAGGGAAGGCCACAATATTGAGCCGCGTCCCGGCAAGCGCCTGTAGCCGCAGCGCAGCCAGATTGGGAGGGCTGCCGGCCGGTGGGGTGCCCAGCGGAACCGCCTCGGCGTCCTCAGCCGCGCGGGCGATGATATCCTGGACGGAACCGAGCGGCGTAGCGGCCGGAGACACGATCGCAATCGGTTCCTTCTCCACCGCCCCGAGCAAGGTTACCCGCTGCAGCAGGTCATCGGCCCCCCGGTCCACCATACGGGCCGGCAGAGTCGGTGTGGCGACCCAGCCGAGCGTCATGCCGGTCGGTTCCGCCTGGGCGAGCGCCTTGAGCGCCGCAAGACCGGCGCCGCCCTCGGCGTTGCTGATGGTGATGGCCGACGCCGACAGGTGGCGGGCGAGAAAGGGAATGAAGGCGCGAGCGAGAGCGTCCACTTGCGAGCCCGCCTTGGCACCGACCAGCAGGGTTATCGTCTCGGTCCCATGGGCCGAAGCGGCGAGCGCCAGCGCCCCGGTTCCGGCCAGGAAAACGCGACGGCGGATCACGAGCGTGTCGCCGGCACAGGGGCTGGAGCGGCCTCGCGTCGCAGACGATTCTCTCCTAGGAACAACAGGATAGGGGCCGCGATAAAGATCGACGACGAGGTGCCAACGACAATGCCGAACAGCATCACCCAGGCGAAGCCGGAGATCGATTCGCCGCCGAACAGCGCCAGCGGCAGGCTGGCCAGAAACACCGTCATCGAAGTGCCGAGGGTGCGGTTCAGGGTTTCGTTGATAGACAGGTCGATCAGGTCGCGCAGCGGCAAGGTCTTGTACTTGCGGAGGTTCTCGCGTACCCGGTCATACACAACGACCTTGTCGTTGGTGGAGTAGCCCAGGATAGTCAGGATGGCGGCCACCATGACCAAGTCGAATTCGATCCGGGTGAGGGCCAGGAACCCGATCGCCTTGGTGATGTCGAGAATGAGAGTGACGACGGCGCCCACGGCGAACTGCCATTCGAAGCGAAACCAAATATAGATCAGGATCATCACCAGGCTGATCCCGAGCGCCAGCAGCCCGTTGCGAAACAGTTCCGCCGACACCGAGGCGCCCACGGCATCGGTCCGTAGCACCTTTACGCCAGGGACCGCCGTTTCCAGGGCGGTACGCACCCGGGTGACCGCCTGCTGTACCGCGGCCTCGGTGGGCTGGGCGCCCAGGCGGATCAGCACTTCGGAGGCGTCGCCGAACTGCTGCACGCCTTGTTGCGGGATGTGCTCGGTGGCCAGTGCGGCACGGATCTGGCCGAAGTCGGCCGGACCCGGGGTTCGGACCTCCATCACGATGCCGCCCGAGAAGTCGATGCCCAGATTAAGCCCCGGGTAGAAGAACATCACCAGCGAAGCAGTTGACAATATTGCCGAAACAACGAGACCCATGATCCGGCCGCGCATGAATCGGATTTTGGTGTTGTCCGGCACCAGGCGGAACGTGGGGCGCAAGAACATGGCGGTCAGACCGGCAGAAGCTGTGGGCGACGCGCGGCGTACCACCGCGACACCAAGAGGCGCGTCAACATCCAGGCGGTGAACATCGAGGTGGCGATGCCGACCGTGATGGTCACGGCGAAGCCCCGCACCGGGCCGGAGCCGAAAATGAACAGCATGACGTGGGCCAGGAATGCCGCGACATTGGAATCGAAGATCGTATTGTAAGCCCTTGTGAAGCCGTGCTCCAGCGCCGATAGCGGCGGGCGGCCGAGACGTTGCTCCTCGCGAATGCGCTCGTTGATCAGGATGTTGGCGTCTACCGCCATGCCCAGGGTCAGCAGGATCCCCGCCATGCCGGGCAGCGTCAGCGTCGCCTGCAGCAGCGACATGATGCCGAGCATCAGGACCAGGTTCACCACCAGACATACGTTCGCGAACCAGCCGAACAGTCCGTAGAACGTCGCCATGAACCCGATGACGAGGATGAACCCGACCGCCAGCGACATTGCACCCGCCCGGATAGAGTCGGCGCCGAGTTCGGGACCGACGCTGCGCTCCTCCACCACGGTGAGCGGCGCCGGCAGCGCGCCCGCCCGAAGCAACACCGCCAGGTCGTTAGCCGACGCCGCAGTGAACGAACCGCTGATCTGACCCCTGCCGCCGGTGATCGGTTCGCGAATTACCGGGGCGCTGATCGCCTTGCCGTCGAGCACGATGGCGAAGCGATGGTTGACGTTCGCGCGCGTCACATCAGCAAAGCGTCGTGCCCCTATGGAGTTAAAGGTAAAATTAACCACCCACTCGCCGGTCTGCGGGTTGTTGCCGGCGCGCGCGTCGGTCAGGTCGCCGCCATCCACGTCCACCCGCCGCCGCACCGCGACCTTCTGGCTCGCATTGTCCTGCATCGGCAGGAAGTCCACCCCGGGCGGCGGCACCCCGCCCGCGTTCGGGTTCGCCGTCTCGTCGACCAGCTGGAAAGTCATGTGCGCGGTCTTGCCCAGCAGTTCCTTGATCCGATTGGGATCGCTGATGCCGGGCAACTGCACCACGATGCGGGTCTCACCCTGCCGGGTGATCTGCGGATCGACCACGCCGGTCTCGTCGATGCGGCGGCGAACGATCTCGATCGACTGCTGCACCGCCCCGCGGGCGCGCGCGTTCAACGCCACCGGCGACAGGGTCAGCACGATCGTGCCGTCAGGATTCGAGGCCACGTCGAACTCCGGTGTGCCCGTAGGGCCCTCGGCGGTGATCAGCGGACGGATCGCCGCCAGCGCCCCGTCCAGCTTGGTGGCATCGCGCAGCTTGAGCAGCATCCGGTTCTGGTCGGGCTGCGCCTCCAGCGTCTGGTAAAAGATCGCCCCCGGCCGCAGCGCCTGGCGCACGGCATCCACCATGCTGTCCAGCCGCTCCTTGACCACCGCCTTCATGTCGACTTCGAGCAGCAGGTAGGAGCCGCCGCGCAGATCGAGGCCGAGATGCACCTGGCGCCACGGCAGCCAAGGAGCCGGGGCGGGGAACAGATTGGGGATGCACAGGATCGTCCCGAGCAGACAGAGGCCAAGGATGACCGCGGTCTTGAGGGGGGTGAAGTACATCATGGATGGTCGGCGCGTCCTCCCGGCGTCGCGCCCCTATGCGCCAGCAGGTGGGCGAGGTCCAGATGGCCGACCGAGCGTCGCCGCGTGCCGACCGGAGTGTCCGCCCTATCGCCCAGCCAACCGCTGACGCATCGCCCGCACATCGTCGGTGGAAACCGCTTGCGCCGCATTGCCCCAGGAATTGCGGATATAACTCGCCACCGCCGCCGCCTGCGCATCCGACAGCTTCCAGCCGAACGCCGGCATCGCCGCGGCGGTCGGTGCCTGGTCGGTCGCCACGGCCCGAGTGCCGTCCAGGATGACATGCAGCAGCGAATCGGCCCGCGCCTGCTGCACGAATGGGCTGCCCTTCAGATCGGGCACCAGCCGGGTGATCCCGCCGCCATTCATCGTGTGACACGCCGCGCATTCATCGACATAGATCGCCTCGCCCGCCTGCATGGCGGGATCCGCGGCGGCGACCGGTGCGGGTGCGCCCTGCTGTCTACCATGCTGATCGAACAGGTAGGTCGCCGCCGCGCGCAGATCGGCAAGACTCCAGTGCGAGGTGGAGTCGCTGACCTCCTCCGCCATCGGCCCGGACGCGCTGGTGAAGCGATTGCTGCCGGTCTTCAGGTATTCGACGATGTCATCGAGCGACCAGCCGCCGACCCCGACGCGCTTGTCACCGGTGATGTCGGGCGCGAACCAGCCCTGCAGTGCATAACCCTGGAGATGCTGGCTGTTCTCGTCGCCACCGAGCGTGTTCTTGGGCGTGTGGCACGCGCCGCAGTGGCCCAGTCCCTCCACCAGATAACCACCACGATTCCATTCAGCGGACTTGTCGGAATGGTCCTGCCAGTCGCCGGCGGTGAAGAACAGCTCGTCCCAGCCGATCATGGCTGCGCGTACGTTGAACGGAAACGGCAGCGTATTGGCGACGACTCGGTTCGCCACCGGCGGCACAGTGTTCAGCCAGGCGCGGATCGCCATGATATCTTCGCGGGACGCCTTGGTGTAGTAGGGGTAAGGCATCGCCGGATATAGGTGCACATTGGAGACGCCGATGTGCATCGCGTTGTAGAATGTCTCATCCGACCACGCCCCGATGCCGGTCTCGCGGTCCGGCGTGATGTTCGGCGCGACAAGGTTGCCGAACGGCGTCTCGATCGAACGACCGCCCGCCAGGAACTGCCCGCTGGGCGCGCTATGGCAGGCGGTGCAGTCACCGACAGTCGCGAGATAGCGGCCCCGCTCGATCACAGTGAAATTTTGCCGGTCCCCCTGCTGAGCGACACCCGTGGTCGCGACCACGCAGAGCAACGGCGCGACGATCATCCAACGCCGCCGGATGCTCATGTCCGCACCAGCGGTCCGGGAGCCTTCAGATACCGATCGCGTATGGCGTCCGCTGCCCAGAAGGCGAGCGCTCCCACAGTGCCGGTTGGATTGTACCCTGCGTTCTGTGGGAACACCGTGGCCCCCGTGACGAACAGGTTCGGCACATCCCAGCTCTGCAGATACCGGTTCACCGCGCTGGTCGTCGGGTCGGTGCCCATCACCGCCCCGCCACAGGTATGCGTCGTCTGATACTTGGTGACGTCATACGGCTTGGTACGCGGATGCTTCTCCAGCGAGTGCGGACCCATCGCCTTGGTGATCTCCGCCACCCGATCGGTCAGGTACTGCGACATCCTGATCTCGTTGTCGTGGAAGTCGAACGTCATACGCAGCAGCTTGTTGCCGTACGCGTCGGTGTAGGTGGGATCGAGGTCGAAGAAACAGTCGCGATAGCTGTAGCAGCCGCCGTGCGTCACCGTCTCGTAGCTGGACAGATAGTTCTCGGCCACTGCCTTCTTCCAGGCGGCGCCCCATCCAGGCGTCCCTTTCGGCACGCGGGTCCCCAGGATCGGCCGGCCGTTGGTCTGCACCGCGCCGATGTAGCCGCCGCCGACGAAGCCCAAATTGCCATGGTCGAAGTTGTCGCCGTTGAACTCGTCGATGCACATGCCGATCGCCCCGGAGGCGATGAACGGATTGAAGTTGTACTCCGGGCCGAAGAAGGCATCGACGCTCGACGTGACCTGATAGGAGAAGTTGCGGCCGATCACGCCCTGGTTGGAACCAGGATCGTACGGGGCGCCGATGCCGGACAGCAACAGCAGGTGCACGTTGAACAACTGAAACGCGCACAACAACACAAGCTCGGCCGGCTGCTCCCACTCGTCACCGACGGAGTCGACATAGGTGACACCGGTCGCGCGCTTCCCTGTGTTGTCGAGATTGATCCGCGTCACGTTGCACAGCGTTCGTGCGGTAAAGTTCGGCCGGCGCATCAGCACCGGCAGCAGCGTCGTCTGCGGGCTGGCCTTGGAGTAGTTGCCGCAGCCGAACCACTCGCAGAAGCCGCAATAGCTGCAAGGCCCCAGGGTCACGCCGAGTGGGTTGGTGTAGGCCTGCGACAGGTTGCCCGAGGGCTGCGGGAACGGATGATAGCCCATGCCCTGCGCGGCCTTCGCCCAAAGCACCGGTGCATAAGGCTGCTTCTGCGGCGGCGTCGGGTAGTCACGTGCGCGCGGACCCTCGAACGGGTTGCCGCCCGGGCGCTTCTCGCCCTTGATGTTGCCGGCGGTGCCCGACGTCCCGCACAGGTACTCGAACCTGTCGTAATACGGTTCCAACTCCCCGTAGCCGACGCCCCAGTCCTGGATCGACATATCGTCGGGCAGGAAGTTGGCGCCGTAACGCTGCGTCAGATGCGAGCGCAGCTCGAAATCGCTGGGCAGGAACCGCCAGGTCTCCGCGTTCCAGTGCACGCCGCCGCCGCCCACGCCGTTCGGCGGCATGAACGAACCCCAGGTGCGGATCGGCAACGCCGTCTGGTTGACGTTGTGACGGAACGTCAGGGTTTGCTGCGCCGGCCGCAGGAACAGGTCGTGCCGAATGTGATAGCGCAGCTCGTCCTGCGCATAGGTCGTGGGAAAGTCGCTCGCTGTATCCCGCCATGGACCGCGCTCGATCGCCACCACGTCAAGTCCGGCAACGGTCAGCTCATGCGCCAGGATGGAGCCGGTCCAGCCCAGCCCGACGATGACCACATCGGTCGCAGGAAGTTTGTGCGTCGCCATGCCTCGCGCGCCCCCTCAGCCGCCGCGCACCGTCCACTCGGGACGGCCGCCAATCCCGACCGGTGGCCGCGGATATTTCTCGTTGTGGCGTTCGACCCAGTCGCGATAATCGTAGCGGGCACCGGGAAATCCGATCATCTTCCATCCCACCATGTCGCGGTTGCCGCCATAGACCGGATCGGCAAAGAAACCTTCCTGCGTATTCTGCAACAACAGATCGAAGAACCCGCGGCCGGACACAGTCGCCAGCGCCACGCCGCCCTTCTCCAGCCCGCCGATCACCTCGTCCTTCC